>DATLZI010000135.1:0-29113 GCA_035574075.1 bacterium
GCGCTGATCCCCGCCGCATCGAGCATCTCCTCGGGCGTGCCGGACCCCGGCATGCCCCGCACGGCCAGGGTGGCGAGGCGCGGCGACGGCGACACCTCGGCCAGGGCGGACCGCACGGCCTCGCCCAGCCCGCCCTCCGGCCAGTGGTCCTCGGCGACGACGAGGCGCCCGGTGCCCCGGGCGGCCTCCGCCAGCGTCGCCGCGTCGATCGGCTTCACGGAGTAGGCGTCGATCACGCGCACGGCGATCCCCTCCGCCTCCAGCAACTCCGCGGCGCGCAGCGCCTCGTGCAGGGTGATGCCGGCGGCCACCACCGTCGCCTGATCGCGGTCCGAGCGGCGCACGACGACGCTGCCGCCGATCGGGAAGTCGCGCTCCGGGGGGTAGATCACCGGCGTCTTCTCCCGCGTCGTGCGCAGGTAGACGATCCCCGGGCGGTCGGCCATCGCCGCCACGAGCCGGGCGGTCTGGTTCGCGTCGCAGGGATACAGCACGGTGCTGCCGCCAACGGCCCGCATCATCGCCAGATCCTCCAGCCCCATCTGGGACGGGCCGTCCTGGCCGATGGACACCCCGGCGTGCGAGCCACAGAGCCGCAGGGTCGCTCGGGAGACCGCGGCCATGCGGATGAAGTCGTAGGCCCGGGTGAGGAAGGCGGCAAAGGTCGAGGCGAAGGGCACGTAGCCGCGGACCTGCAGGCCCACCGCCGCGGCCACCATCTGCTGTTCGGCGATGTACATCTCGAAGTAGCGCTGGGGACACGCCCGGGCGAACTCCTCCGCGTAGGTCGAGTTGCTGACCTCCCCGTCCAGGGCGACGACATCCTCCCGGGCCTCTCCCAGGGCGCGCAGGGCGTCGCCGTACGCGCGCCGCGTGGCCACGGCGTCGCCGACCCGATACGTCGGAAGGCGCAGCGGCTGCGCTGGCCGCGGCGGGGCAACCGGCCGGCCCTCGGGCGCTGGCACCCGGACGACGATCGCCCGGACGCCACCCAGGGCCGCGATCGCCCGCTCGGCGACTTCCCGCGGCAGCGCCTTCCCGTGCCAGCCGTCGCGATCCTCGACCTCCGGCACCCCCTTCCCCTTCACCGTGCGGGCGAGGATCATCACCGGCGCCGACGCTCCCGCCGCCTCCCGATAGGCGGCGTCGATCGCCTGCAGGTCGTGGCCGTCGATCTCGATCGCCTGCCAGCCGAAGGCCCGCGCGCGCGCGGCGTAGGCGGCGGTGTTCCACTCCAGCATCGTCGGCCCGCGCTGGCCGAGGCGGTTCACATCGACGATGCAGATCAGGTTGGCGAGGCGGTAGTGCGCGGCGTGCTCCACCGCTTCCCACACCGATCCTTCGGCCATCTCGCTGTCGCCGGAGAGCACCCAGACCCGGTACGGCAGCCTGTCCAGATACCGGCCGGCGAGCGCGAGCCCTACGCCGATCGCCAGTCCCTGGCCCAGCGAACCGGTGGCCACCTCGACCCACGGCAGCACCGGCGCCGGATGCCCCTCCAGGCGGCTGCCGAGCCGCCGCAGCGTCATCAACTCCTCATCGCTGATCGCCCCCGCCGCTTTGAACATCGCATAGAGCAGCGGGCTGGCGTGGCCCTTGGAGAAGATGAGGTGGTCGTTGTCCGGCCGGCGCGGGTCGCCGAAGTCGTAGCGCAGGTGGCCGGCCAGCAGGACCGCCATGAGGTCCGCGGCCGAGAGCGACGAGGTGGGATGGCCCGACCCCGCCTGGGTTGTGGCGCGGATGCTGTCCACGCGCAGCTGCGCGGCCAGCTCGCGCCAGACGTCGACCGTTGTCATCAGGTGTCCCTCCGGGAGATGCGCGCTGTCCGTGGGGGGAAAATTCGAGCGCTGGCGAGCGAAGCCTCCCTGCGGAACCGATGAAGGCCCGAGCGCGCCGCCATCCGGCCTCGACTCGGCGGCGCGGCCAGGAGTGCAGCGCTTCGGCGCCGGGTGACCTAGCGCCGGCGGGACGCCCGCTCGTCTATCCCCTGCTCGAGGGTGATCCAGGAGAGCGTGGCGCACTTCACGCGCACCGGGAACTTCCGCACCCCCTGCAGCGCGACCAGGTCCCCCAGCTCCTCCGCGGTCACCGCCTCACCCTGCATCATGGCCTTGAACCGCGCCGAGAGGGCACGCGCCTCCGCCAGCGTCTTGCCCTTGATCTGCTCGGTCATCATCGAAGCGGAGGCCTGGCTGATCGAGCAGCCGCGGCCGACGAAGCGCACGTCGGCGATGCGGTCGCCGTCCAGCTTCACGTGGATCGACAGCTCGTCGCCGCAGAGCGGGTTGGCTCCTTCGACTTTGATATCCGGATCGGGGAGCTCGCCTCGGTTGCGGGGGTGGGCGTAGTGCTCGAGGATGAGCTCGCGGTACAGCTCGTCCAGCGCCATGTCCAACTCATTGTGGCACCTGCGCCCCCGCTTGTCTACGCGTTCCCTGCTAGACCTGCGACCAGCCGAGGACAAGGCGCCAGCCCGTGTAGAGCACCCCGCCGGCAATGAGGGCGCGCACCACCGAGGGCCCGAGTACGAAGACCACGCTGAAGATCCCGAGCGCCATCGTCATCGCGCCGCTCGCCGTGAGCAACGTCAGGCGCCAGAAGCGGTCGGAGCGCCAGGCCCCCGTCAGATAGGCCTCCTTGATCTCCCCCAGGGTCACCGCGTCGCCGAACGACCGCCCGCCCGGAGTGGCTGGCCCCTGCGTAACGAGCGCGTAGACCACCGTGCCCATGAACAGCGCGAACCCGGCTGCGGCGATCACGCTCGCCGCGCCCAGGAGCAGCGGGCGGTGGCGCAGGATGCCGCGGTCCAGGGATCGGAACACCGTGCTGCGCTCGGTGGCCGCGGCCAGGAGGCCAATAGCGAGCAGGAGCGCGCCCGTGCGCAGCGCGTCGCGAACCAACCCTTCCAGCCGTTCCGCCACGGCTCAGGTCCCTAGGTCGGCGCGCGGCAGGAACGGCGCCAGGAGCGAAACCGCGAATACCTCGCCGCGGGCGGCCCGCGCCGCGCAACCTACAGCGTAGACGATCCAGCCGACGAAGACCGCGGGCGTGGCAAGGAGGGCCAGCAGGCGCAGCAACAGGACGGCCTGGAAGCAGAGGGCGATCGCGGCGAAGGCCACCGTCCCCGCGGCGACCAAGGCCAGCGACTGGACGGCATGCCAGCGCAGGAACGGATCCCGGCGACGCGCAGTCAACAACACCCGCAGCGCCAGCACCGGCACGGGATAACCGAGCGCCGCGCGCATCCGCACGGCGCGAGGCGGCAGGACGGACGCCGGCCGATCGTCCGATGCGCTCCGGCCGCCCCCACCCCTCATGCTGCCGGGCCGGTTGCTCCGGACGACTCGCCGTGGACCGCCAGCTGATTGCGCCGGAAGGGTGAGGCGCGGAGCGCCCGCCGCAGCAGCAGGAAGTACAGCCCGACGCTCGCCGCCCACACCACGACGCTCACGCCGAAGTAGGCGGTGAAGAGCGTGTCGTGCGGATCGAGGAACTGCGGGAGGTTGAAGGCGGTGTGCAGCAGGCCCGCCCCGACCAGCCCGAACACCACCGCTCGCGCCGAGCCGCCGCCCACGATGCGGCGGCCCAGCATGTAGCCGACCAGACCCGACCAGCTGACATGGCCGATCGTGGAGAGCAGCGCGCGTAGCGGCGCCATCACCGCAAAGGCGGCAACGAAGGCGCTGGTCCCGGCCTGGCCGGCGGAGGCGCCGGCCTCGGCCGCCGCTTCGTACGTCGCAACGAAGGCGCGCATGATGTAGCTGAAGTTCTCGCCGGCGGCGAAGCCCAGCGCCGCGGTCGTCATGTAGATCATCCCGTCCACGACCTCGTTGAAGCGAGGATCGTTCCGCGTGCTGTTCGTCGTGACGAGATACTTCATCGTCTCTTCGTTGAGGGCGGCCAGGACGACCATCACGCCCAGGAGGGTCACCGCGAGGCCGATCGCCCCGCCCTCGCCCGCGGCGTTGACCTGCGGGCCGAAGAGCGCGAAGAGGAACTCGTTCAGCCCGGCAGCCCAAAAGCCAGAGAGCAGCCCCCAGAGGAACAGCTTTCCGATCAGCGATTTGGGCTCGCGCTCGTAACGGTCGCGAGAGTAGAAGAACCACAGCCACAGCAGCGCCGGCACCAATGCCGCCAGCAGGGCCACGATTCGGACGTCCACGACGACGCCTCCTCCGCCGGTCTCTAGGGGTCTTCCGGCCTGCCCATCCAGACGCTCCGCGCCGGGCGGCCGGGATCAATCCGGATGAGGACGGCATCCCCCACTTTCCACTCGGCCGCCTCGTCCGGCTCCAGGTATCCGCTCTGGCCCCGGTGCTGCCGCCCGGTGCGATCAGCGTACCGGTAGGTGAGCCTCCATTGGACGCGCCTGTTGTAGCGCACACCGGTCTGATCGACGGCGATCACCTCGCCCCGTACGGACACCCCCTCGCGGCGCAGGTACTGCTCGAGCCGGATGCGCTCGTGGGCCCGCCGCACGATCGCCCCGCCGGCCGCGGTGATACCGACACCGGCGACCAGCGGGATCACAACACCGTCAGCGACGGCCAGCCCGGTCCCGATGACCAGGAATCCCGCGCCGCACAGCAGCCAGATCGCTCCAAAGAGCGCCCAGAAGTCCCGCTTGCAGAGCAGGAAGAGCTCCGCCAGGCCGGTCACGACGTCCCTACTTCAGGATGACGGCGACGACCAGCAGCGCCATGGCCAGGATCGTCGCCCCCTGGACCAGGGCCACGGCCGTGTTGCCGCGCTTCAGCTCGGCCATCTCGTCGATGCCAGGAGTGACGCGGTTGAACACTCGCATGGCGATCGGCGCCATGATGGCGAAGGCCACGCCGGAGACGATCACCCAGAAGATCATGAAGGCCGCATTGAGCAGCACCCGGCCGTAGTCGGGGCCGGTCGGGATGCCGAAGGGCGGCGTGGCCTGCAGGATGGACGCCACTAACCAGGTCATCGTGTCTGCCTCCCCTTCAGTCGATGAAGTTCTTGTTGACGAAGTCCTTCACGTCGAGGAAACGCTGCGCCTCGACGTCAAAGATCCGGACGCGGAACCGCTTGAGCACGGTCAGGGCCGCCCGATCGCGGTCGGCATCGGACTTGGCCGCGCGCAGGGCCCGGGCAAACTCGCTGACCTTCTCGTTCTGCTGTCCGAGCTGGACGATGTACTTCGTCCAGAGCTGGCCGGAGAAGATGACCGTCTGCGGGTCGTCGTCCCCGACGACGCTGTTCACCGCCAGCCAGGCCCGCAGCGCATGCTGCGCCACGTCGGGCCAGTTCGGTCGAAGATAGGTGGCCCGCGTGATGGCAAACCAGTGCGGGGGACCGTCCTTGTCGGCCGGCAGGAAGATGATCTCGACCACCGCCAGGCCCTCGCGTTCCAGGGCGGCCTTGATCCGTGTCTCCTTCTCCTCCGGCGACTGCGCCGACGCGACCACGGGCACTGCCGCGGTCAGGGCCAGGCTCGCGGCAACTACCGCGATAGTGCCCACGTATCGCCGCACCTCACCACCTCCCCGCCTGGGGCCCCGTGCCGGGACCCCACGTTGCCCCTCACGGTAGCAGCCAGACCTGAACAAAACCTGGACGTGGCTGACCGGGCCGGCCGGATGCGCCCCACGCGGCGGCCGCAGCCCTCGAACATCGAGGGGTGATCCTGCTGGTCAGCGAGAGGCCGGCCCGCGCGCGGTAGTCAGCAGCGGAATCGTCCGATTCTGGCTGACCGCCTCGCGCAGAGCCACGGTCTGCTCCTCGGGGGCGACATCCAGCTCGCGGGCGAGGAGGTCCTCGCAGAGATGGTACTGTCGCAGCGCCAGATCGCGACGGCCGACATGCGCGTAGCAGCGCATCAATCCCCGGTGGGCCTCTTCGAGGAACGGCTCCCGCTCCAGGACCCGTGTGTAAGCCGCGATCGCCTCGTCCGCCTGCTCGTGGATCTCCAACAGGGCGGCCAGATGCAGCGTCGCGTCGACCCACTTCCGCCGCAACGCCTCACGGTCTTGCAGGCACCACTGCGCGTCGGGTAGGCCGGAGAGCAGGTCATCTTCGTAGAGGGCCAGGGTCTGGCGGAGCGCGGGGATGGCAGCGCCGTCTGCACCAGCGGCGCTTCGCAGAAGTCCTTTTGTGAATGCTTCAACGTCGAACCACACCTCGGGAGCAACGAGCAGCCGGTAGCCAGCCCGCTCCTTGGTCAGCTTGATCTGCGCAGCGAGCGACAGGTCCCGCAGTGCGCGGCGGGTGCGCGAGAGCGCCGTGTACAGCGAGGTCGCCTGAACGGATGGGGCCTCGGGCCAGAAGACCGCCACGAGCTCCTCGGCGGAAACGTACCGATGGCGCTGGAGGAGCAGATATTGGAACACATTCAGGGCCTGGGGGCGTCCCCACACGGCATCGGGAGCGGACTGCCCGTCCACGACGATGCGGAAGCGACCCAGGAGGTGGATACGCACGCGCGCCGCGCGCGGCGCGGCCGGCGGTTCCGCGGGCAGGGAGAGGGCGAGGCCGGCCTCCAGCGCTTCGTCCGGGGTCCAGCTCCGCCCGGCGGCCCAGCCGGACTGGAAACCCTCATCGCCGAGGGCCGCGCGCAGCGCGATGACCTGTCGATCCAGCAGCGGGCGTTCATCGGGTGGAACAGGAAACCCGTAGGTCTGCCGCAGACGATCGGCGGCGCCGAGCAGCCGCGCCGCGTCGACGGGCGCCCCGCGCGCCTCCGCAACGCGGGCCAATCCCTCCAGGCACTCGGCCACTCCCCACTTCTCCTTCATGGCGCGCCGCCCGGCCAGGCTGGTCTTGTGCAATGCCAGGGCCCGCTCGTACTCCCCCGTGGCACAGGCCAGCGTGCCCATATTGTTGACGATGAGGGCCTGCCCCCAGTTGTCCCCAAGCTCCTGAAACAGGTCGAAGCTCTCGTCGAAATACCGGGCAGCCGCGGCGAGGTCACCTTGCGCCTTTGCCGTTAGGCCGAGGTTGTTCAAGGTCACGGCGATGCCCCGTTGTTCTCCCGCCTGGCGCTTAATGGTCAGACTCTCCTCAAGGAACTCGCGCGCTCTGGCATAGTCTCCCTGGTCCTTGGCCGTCACACCCAAGTTGTTCAGGGCGATCGCGACGCCGCGAAGATCCTGCACCTCGCGCCGGAGGGCCAGGGCTTGTTCGTAGCGCTCAACCGCCGCAGCGTACTCGCCGCGGCTGCGGGCGAGGTTGCCGGCGACGTTGAGCGCCTTGGCCCGCAGATGCGGGGAAGCGTGCGAAGCGCGCTCCAGGAACAGGGAGAGCCAGGTCAATGCCTCTGCCGAGTACCCATGCCGCTCCCAGAAACGGCCCAGAGTGGCGGCGAGCGCCAGCCCGGCCTCTGGCGGCCCGTGCTCAGCGAGGTGCCTTAGCGCGGCGCGGAAGTTGTCGTGCTCCCGCTCGAGCCGCTCTAGCCACGCCGCTTGGTCAGACCCTGTCAGGGCGTGCTCCGCAGTCTGCGCGAGGGTGCTGTAGTATTCGGCGTGGCGGGCTCCGACCTCGCGCCTCTCGGCGGATGCGTTGAGTTGATCGTCGGCGAACTCACGAATGGTCTCCAGCATCCGGAAGCGCGACTCGCCGTTCGGCTGTGGATCATGAAGCAGCAAGCTATTGTCCACGAGCGAGGCGATCGGGTCCAGCACGTCCGTCCCGGCCCCGGCAGGACAACCCGCCACGCTTTCCACGGCCTCAAGTGTCGCCCCGCCGCGGAACACCGCGAGGCGCCTGAACGCCGCCTGCGCGGCCGCGCCCAGGAGATCATGGCTCCACCGGATGGCTCCTCGCAGCGTCTGATGCCGGGCCGGCACGTCCGGGGCCGGCCGGGCCAGGAAGTCCATGTCAGAGATGAGTCGCTGCAGGATCATCGCGGGGGTGAGCAGCTTCACCCGTGCGGCGGCAAGCTCGATGGCGAGTGGAAGCCCATCCAGGCGGCGGCACAGATCGGCGACGGCGGCCGCGTTCTCCGGGGTTAAGGCGAAGTCCGGACGGACCGACCGGGCCCGCTCGACGAACAGCGCCACTGCGGCGATGTTCATGAGGTCCCGGGGCCGCAACTCCTCCCGTTCCGGTGGCAGCGCAACCGGCGGCACGGGGAACTCGTGCTCGCCCGCCACATGCAGGGGCGCACGACTCGTCACCAGCACCGTGAGATGCGCGCAGCGATCCAGAAGGCCGGCCACATCCCGCGAGGCGGTGATGACCTGCTCGAAGTTGTCCAGGATCAGCAGCAGGTGCTGCTGGGTCAAGGCGTCGCGCAGCGTGTCCAGCAGATTCTGACCGGGGGCGTCGAGGATGCCCAGGCTTTGCGCCATGGCCGGGGGCACGAGAGCGGGATCCGAGACCGTACTGAGATCGACGAACGCCGCGCCCTGTCGAAAGCGGCCCTCGACCGCGCGTCCCGCTTCGATCGCCAGACGGGTCTTGCCGATCCCCGGCGCGCCCGTGAGCGTGACAACCCGAACGCCCGGACGCAGCAGAAGTTCGGTGACCGCCGCGATCTCCTTCTCGCGGCCAACGAAGCTGGTCCGGGTAGCCGGCAGAGCACCCCGACGCGGAACCAGAGGCGTACCTGGCACCAGCGCGCCTGACCTCCCCCGAGTGTTCCCTGTGTCTTCCACGCCTTACGGGAAGCTCCTCCACGCACTACGCTCCGCCCACAGTCCTCAGCGCGCGGCGATCGCCAGGATCGGATCAGATCCCCGATATGCCAGCACAGGGGTGAAGTGCTTCGCCAGGAGATCGACCGCCCATACATTTCGGCCGGCTGCCAGAAACAACGTCGAGCCGACCCGCACCAGGCCATGGGCAGGAACATCGCCGACCTGGCCCAGCCGGGCCGCGACCTCGCGCCCACCCGACGCCGTCGCGCCCCGCCGGTAGAGCTGTAGCCGGCCGTCGCCGTCCGTCCCGCTCCAGTACATGGCACCGTCGTAGACCACGAACGCGGACATCATGTCGTCAATCGGCCATCGCTCGAGCACGCGCAGGGGCGGGTCGAGAGGCAGCACGAGCATAGTGGTCCGGCTGGGGGACCCTCCCATCCCGCGCTGCCCGCTGGCCAGCACGTACCACCGGTCCCCCACGGCCTGATGCTCCGCCCGGCCGGAGACGTCCCCCAGTTGGAGCGTGGAGACCTTCGGCGCCTGTGGCGGGTCCAGGGTGATGTGATGGACGTAGTACGGCGTGACAACGTCATCGAGCGCATAGATGATCGAATCGAACGCCGCCAGGGCGTGCATCGCCTTCGGCACGCGCATCCGGGCCAGTGTTCCTCCGAGGTCCTCACGCATCACGTGCACGAATCGACCGGAGGCGACCACGATCAGAGTGCCGGCGACGGCCGCGTCGGCGACGTCGGCGTCGAAGGAGGCCCTGCCCTTCGGGGCGAGTGTGGTCCCGTCGAGGGTGGTGACCGTCCGGCCTCCCCAGACAAGCAGGGTGTCAAACCCCGCCGCCATCCGCCTCGCCTCCAGCCCCGGAGAGCGCACCGTGCGAAAGACGCGGCCCGTGGGACGGTCCACCTGCGTAATCCGTCGATTCGTTAGCACGTACAGAGACGGCCGTGGCGGCTCCCGGCCGGTCGAGGTACCGGCCCAGATGAGGACACCAAGCGCCGCAAAGCCCGCGAGAAGCATCTGGCTGGCCCTGGGCATGGGGTGGGGGGTCAAATCGGGTAACCGATCATGTCACTCCTCCAGGGAACGCCAGGGGTCTTCCCCTACTTTCCGCGGCCACGGCCGCCGACGCGGCCTCCAGGCGGAATCCACGGCCTGCGGGGGAACGGATCACCGGGTCCGACCTTGGGCAACTTCTTCGGGGGCTTGGGGAAAGGCGGTAACTTTGTCCCTGGCGCGCGTCCGGGGACGGTCCGGCCGCACTTAAGATTGTAGTACTCCTCGAGGATGTCATGCAATGCGCCCGCGGCATCTCCGATGTCCACGCCACCGATTCCCTCGAGCCCGGGGATGTTGGAAGGGAGCTCGGGGATGTGCGTGAGGTAGCCTGCAGCGATGACGCCCGCGCCCAGGGAGAGACAGTAAACGGCATTGGCCCAGGCTTGAGACCGCTTCACCTTTGCCGGCGTCTGCGTGCCTGTTGTCACAGGCTGCTCGGCGCTGTGCCCCCCGAGCTCCGTCGTGTCAACGGTCCAGCCGGTGCCCGGGTCGACTTCCCACCAGGCCATGCTGCCTTCGGGCCATCCGTGTGGTCGCATCGAGGGCAGGACTAGCAGTTTGCCCTCGGCCAGTGCAGCACTCGCCCAGGCGCGACCTTCGTGACTCAACGGACCCAAGGCGGCGGCGTGGGGTGCCCCTCTCATCACACGCAGCTCGATGTCTTGGTCGAGCGCTCCTTCGATGAGTGCGCCGAGGCTGCGGTCCGTCTCTTCGCCCCCCAGCACCGCGCGCTCGACAATATGGTCCAGGACGCCGTTATAGAGGTAGTCGCTAAAGACAGCCCTTCCCCCGGACGGATCGGAACGCCTGCGCAGGATGCGATAGGCCTTCGAGGCCAGATCGATCCGCAGGCGAACGGGGGAAGCACCCTGGTGTTCCGGCGCGGCGGATCGGGCGATGAGGACGTTTGGAAAGTCCACGTACACGAACGGCGGAGGATCCATCAACCCCAGCATGACGGCGTGGCGTGTGGCGGCGTAAGTGAGGTTGGTCACCGCCAGCAGTTGGACAGTGCCAGTCTTGCTGAGTGGATGCCTCACCTCGGCGAGCATGGCCAGGGGTGCGAGGGGATGTACGCTCCCCGTGACGATGGTGACCGTGAGGACGCCGAAGATTTCCTGGGTGGTCAGCGACACGGGTGAGGAGCCGATGCCGGGCCCCCCTCGCGCCGCACGGGCGGTCTCATCAAATACCGTATGCGTCGTCAGTCGTCGGCCGCCTGGCCCGTGGATACAGATGTGGAGCCATTGCGCCGTTGTGCGCTCGGCGGCAGCGGCTGGTCGGGCCGGGGGTGAGGTCGGCGCGGAAGGTGTGCTTCTCCGTGCCCGCTCAAAGGGATCGAAGCCGGATCCGCCCGGCGCCTCGACGGCGACCGGAAAGGTCGCTCCACGGAGGAGCTGGCCTCCCACGACCAGGAACGGTCTCGCTACCGCCCCCTCCTGTTCAAGCTCATGAAAGAGCCCGATGGCCGACCCTGACGCCGCATCCAGCGGCACCCGGTGGGCGGCCACGACCTGTCGGGCCGTGGTCCCCCCTCGGACAATCTGGACTTCAACGGCGAGCTCGACGACGTAGTTCAGAGCAGGATCGAGTTCCTCTCTGACACCGCGGACCGGAGCGAGTGCCTTGCCGAACTCCACTCCCGGCGTCGGGTCTAGATCAATCCAACGCCCTCCGCGGTTCACCTGTACCCACACGTGGTCACGCATGTCGGCTACAGCGCGCTGCCACGCGTCCTCACCGAACGCCGGCATCGCCACGCCCGCCGCATGGATCGTGTCACCGAGCAGTACCGCGTGGCTGTCCGCGCGCTCCACGATCGCATCAATGAACGGGCCCGCATGCGTTCTGGGTTCTGCGGCGAGAACGCGCTGGAGGACGGCCGCCGCCGATCGCGGCGTCATCGTGCCTTGCGCAAACCGCACGCGGTGTCCCGCGCTCTTCAGGAGGGAGGCGAGCAGGAGGGACCGGTCAACCGCATTTCCCGCTTGCGCGGAGATCGTTCCCCTCGCCCCCCGGAGCGTACCGCGGTACGGCTGAAACACAATCCGATCTCTGACGAACTCGAAGAGCACATCTGCGTCACGGCCAAGCTGTTCCTGAAGCACAGCCGGATCGAGAGCGGCACGGCTGAGCTGGTCCCGGAGCCTTTCCCGAGCGGTACGGTACTGTGGGGGGACGTCCGAGGACCCGGCGAGAGGAGACGCCGGCTCCGCGGCCGCTCCGCCCGACGGACATGCTTCGGACTGCTCGGTGGCCTGAGGCGGTGGTCCCGGTGCGTTGAACCCCGAAAGCGCAACAGCCATCGCCGCCGCCAACGACGCTCCCTGGAGCCAGCCGGTCCTGCCTGCCAGTCCCACTCGGCCTTGAAAGAGGTCGAGGATCCAGAGGACGAATCCGACAGGAATGAGCACGAATGCGCCGAGGGCGGTGCCGAGTGAGCGCACGAAAATCAGCAGTGGGTGGGCGGGGCGACTTGCCGCGACGAGCAGCCAGGCCATGGTCGCGTACGCTCCAGCTGTCATCACGACCCATCGCGGAAGCACCTCCTTGCCGAACCGCAGGAGCCGCGCAGTCGCGACAACCGTGGCGACCATGGTGACGACGGCCAGCAGTACCGGTGTCGGCAGGGCGAGGAGGACAAGGCCGTGTGCGCGGCCCCCTGGCACAAGGGCACTCAGCGCAGCCAACGCCAGCAGCAGGCCGAGCGCTGATGCGGCTCTGGTCGGCCAGGCCAGCCGGGACCAGAGCACTGCCGAGAACCCGACGTACAGAAGAATCAGACCTGCGACCAGCCACCGCAGTGGCGAGCCGCTGAGGATGGTTTCGATCGCCGCATCAACGATCAGCGCATACAATACCATCGTGGCCGCGATCGCGCCTGTGGCCATGGTCATCGACCGCTAGCAAGCGAGAGGAACACGAGATGCCAGGGTTTCACCTGGCGGCCCGAACCCGGGCGATCTCGGCTTCTTTGGCCTTGATCGCGTCCGCCAGGGCATCCGCCTGCCGGCAGAGCGCGGCGACCTCTTCGGGAAACTGGGTGCCGGTCTCCGACAGGTCGTAGACCTTCGCCCCGATGGCCTTGAAGGCATCCTCCATCCTGCCGTGCAGCGCACGGATCTCGACCGTCAGCCTGCCGACGGCGGCCACCTCACCGGCCTCTTCCTTGGCGCGGTCCATCCCCTGCTTCACCTTGTCGAGCCAACCCATCGCGGTTCCCTCCTTCGGTTGTTACGGGCCGATCACCCGTACGCCGATCTCCTGCCCTTCCTTGCGCAGCGCCACCTTCGTGAAACCATTGGCCTGAATCCGCACGTCGCGCACTGTGATCGCCGTCCCGGCAGCCCGGACGACAACGGTGTAGATGCCGGCCGACACGCGCACGGGTTGACCGGTGATCCCTCCGCCGATGCGCGTGCCTGCGGCATCCAGCACATCGAACGGCACGGCCAGCGCCTGCTCGATGCTCTGGCGCAGCGCGGCGGCGTCCTTGGCGTCGAAGAAGCGCCCGCCCGTGATACGCGCCACGCGCTCCATCTCCCGCTTCACCGCCTCGTCGGCCAGGGCGAATCCGACGATGTTCAGCCTCACCCTGAGCCCCCGGGCGGCGAGCTCCGCGACAACCGTGGACGGGCTTCCGCCGCACTCCTCCTTGCCGTCCGTGACGAGTACCACGAGCTTCTCGCCGGGAGCGCCGCCGAAGTCCCGCCCCACCTGCCGCAGGGTATAGGCGATCGGCGTCGTCCCGAGCGCCCGCACGGACCGCACGCGTGCAAGCAGTCGCGGCTTGTCGATCCGGCCGAACGGCACGACCAGCTCGCTGTCCTGGCAGTCCCCGGCTCGCCCCTCGCGGATGCGGTGGCCGTAGAAGCGCAGCGCCACGCGGGCGTCGTCCGGCAGCTGCGTGATGATCTGCGCCATGACGTCCTTGGCGACGTCCATCATCTGGCGCCCGCCGATCGTGCGCTTCATCGAACCGGACGCATCGAGGATCAGCTCGATCGCGCTCGGCGCCGAGACGGATGCGATCCGTTCGCCGCTGGCCGTGACGGCGAGCGTTCCGGGTCCGCCGCTCAGTGTGGCCCGGAGGTAGTACGGCGTCGGCGTCCGCATCTCGGCGGCGATCTCCTGGTAGATGCTCGCCAGGCTCTCCGGGTTCTCGGTGAAGAAGGCGCGCGCCCCTGTGCCCAGGGCGACGTGGGCCAGGAACCGCCGGCCGCTCGTGCCGGGGAGCGGATCGTGGACCGGCAGCTCCGTCCCGAGCCCGATCGTGTAGAGACGGATGCGGTGCGTTGCCAGGAGGCTCCAGAAGTCGGCACGGTCGAGCGCGCTGGACGTGTCTTCGCCGTCGGTCATGACCACGATGGCCCGGTTCCCGGCGCGGCCCTTGAGCAGCTCGATCCCCTTCGCCACAGCGTCGTAGAACGGCGTGGCGCCCCTGGCGAAGAACTTCTCCTGCGCCGCCGCCCGCAGCCGGGCCGGGTCGCTCGTGAACTCCGGCAGCAGGACCTCGACGTACGGAGGATCAGATGCCTGGGCCTGTCCGGAGAAGCGGATCAGGTTGAGCTGCTCACTCGGTGTCACCTGCGACAGATACGCGTCCACGGCCCGGCGCAGATTGGCGACGCTGTCCTCGCCCATGCTCCCGCTCGTATCCCAGATCATCACCAGTGAGACCGGCGGCTCGGTCAGCTGGGCGACGAGATCCCCCGGCCGCACGAGCCAGGAGAACTCTGCGCGGGCGCCAGCGGCCTGGGCGGGATCGAATCGCCGCAGCACCTGCCCGGAGGCGTCGCTCAGGGTCAGCGATGTCCGGAGGTACGGTCGGCCGAGGAGCTCGAAGGTCAGCACCTGCGCCGTCAATCCCGGCACCGTGAGGCGGAAGTAGTCCTGCTCGCCGAGCGGATCGATGATGCCCTTGAGGCGGCGGCCCAGTTCGAGGGGATTGGCCGCGGCGGTCGTGTTGTTCGCTTCGCGCTCGAGCGCGATCCCCGGCTCGTCCGCCGGCGCGGCGGACCCTCCGGCGCTCGCCGCCGCCTCAGGGGCGCGCAGGAGGACCGACTGGTACCCCGGCTCCGTTCCCTCGATCACCGCCAACTCCGCCAGGCTCGCCAGCGCCCCGCCGTAGTTCTTCAGGATGCGGACCCTGACGAAGCGTGCGCGCCGCGAAACCGGAAACGCGTGGCCGCGCGCCTCCTGGGGGACCGTGAACTGGCCGACCTCCTCGAAGGGTCCGAGCGGTGAGACGCTGGAGACGGAGATGGCGACGACCTTGGGCCAGTTCTCCCGGCCGGCGTACGACGACCCCTCGCCCCCCGGGGTGATCACAACGCGGTCTACCAGCGCCTCCTGGTCGCCGCGGAAGGCCAAGACGAGCTCCTGCGGCAGGTAGCCGTCCGCCGACATCCACGGCGAGCCCTTCACGTCACCGTCGATCAGGGTTCCCGCCTGGTAGCGTCGCCGCAGCGAACTGTAGCGCGCCACCGCGCCTCCGGCGGCGGCCAGCGCGATATTCTTCGGCACGTCAGCCAGGATCGAGGGCGCCTCGGGTGATTCGAGGATCCTGACCTCGCCCGCGTGCACCGCGCGCCCCCCGTAGTTGGACAGGATGCGGAGGCGAACGTACTTGGCGCGTACCGCCGGAAAGGCGATCAGGTGCTCCCCCTGCCTGGCCTCGAGCCAGGCCGCGGCGGCGCGCGTGAACCCATCCGTGGGGGAGGTGGTGGACACCCAGACTTCGAGCTGCCGCGGCCGGTGGGAGATGTCTACGTAATTCTGGTAGGAGGTGGTGTCGATGACCACCGCGTGGATCTGCGCCTCTCGATCCCGGTGAAAAGCAAAGACGATGTCCTGCGGGAACAACTGCCGGTGGGCTTCGATGCTGTCGGCCCGCCGTTCGATGGAAAACCATCCGCACGAGGGCCGGCAGGCCCGGGAGCTGCTGATGATCATCGGCAGGCCGTCGATGAGATTTCGGGCCCCCTGGTCGCTGTCGTTCTCCTCCGAGGTGGCGGAGGCGATGCGGCCGCCGAACGCGGCCAGGGCGACATTGTAGCCGGTCGCGTCCGCAGCCTCCGCCGCGCTGCCAGCCCGCGGCAGCGCCGGCGTGATCGTGAAGGAGAGGATGACGTCATCGCCGGGGCCCTGCAGGCGCACGCGGTACTCGCCGGGGACGAAACCCGCCAGCCTCCCCTGCCAAACCAGGACCCACCCCTTCGCCGTGCGGGACGCGCCGTCGCAGCCGGGGCGGAGGCACAGGGATCCGAGATCCGCGTCGCGCTTGAACCCCTCGACTGACACAGCCGTGAAGTAGGCAGAGATGTTGGGATCATCGGAGGACACCGCGCGAAACACGATGTACAGCCGGTCGATCGTGTCCGGGAACTGCGTCCCCGCCGAGACGGGGTCACCGGCTTCGTTCACTCCCGCGGCGAGGACGGCGCCGTAATGATTCGCGTCGGCGGCCGACGCCGACGCGGGGGGTTGAGACGGGGCCGGCGCCGGCGCGGGTGTCGGGGCTGGGGCGGATGGCGCGGCGGGCTGGACGGGCGCCGGTGGCGGCGGAGCAGAGCGCTCAGGTCGGCCCGATGGGACCGGGACCCTCGGTGAGACGCGCGGCGCGCCGTTGCAGCCGGCGATGACGAGCGCCGACACGACGGTGCCGAGTAGCAGACCGCGCCTCCAGGGCCTCATGGTTCCTCCGATTGACCCGAGTCGTGATCCAGCGTGAGCAGCAACTCGCGCAGGCTCCCCGCGAGAAAGGCCTGGCGCTCCTCTGCGGTCAGCTCGTAGCCGGCCAGGGCCTCGGCCGGAGCCGCAAGCAGTCGGCTGCGGAAGGCGCCGTCCTCCATCGCCCGCGCGAGGATTTCCTCAAGCTTCTCGCGACTCACGATCAGCTCTCCACGACCGCCGGCACTCTGGCGAAGCCCCTTGAACAGAAGCGGGACGCTCGGACCGCAGTCCGGTCAGCGGGCCCGGGTGTCGTCATCGCGCTCGACATTGGACCCTGGCGCGCGCGCGCCTTCACCATGGAACTCGTCCGTCGCCCCCATCCCCGTGGCGGGCGGTGCCCCCTGTTCGAAAGCACCTTCCTCTCGTGCCTTGACCGTCGTCTCGCGGGCGCGTTGGGCCTCGCGGGCCGCCCGCTCCTGCTGCTCTCGCTGTTGACGGGCGTACTCGCGCTCCGGCCCGCTGGGTCCGGTCGGGGCGTCGCGCGGCACGTTCGATCCTCCGGCCTGCTCGGGATCCGATCCCGCCCCGGGCATTGTCCGCCCGGGCCCGCGCCGCCCGCTTCCGAGGCCCCCGGCAAGACCACCGGCAAGCCCTCCCGCGCCCGCCGCTCCGGCCGCGGCTGCGCCGCCAGTCCCGAAGCAGTCCGCGAGCCCGCTGCAGTTGTCCGCCAGCGCGATCGCCGGCACGATGAGCATGAAGCCGAAGGCACACAGCCCCGCGATTGCCCAACCGATCCACCGATTCATGCCGCATCCCTCCCGCCCGCCTCGCCGGACGGCAGGCCGATCTGAGGAAAGAGCAGGTAGAACACCGTCATGACGGCGAGCCCGCCGAACAGGACGGGACGGAACGTCTGTGTCGCCCACAGCCGGGCGACGATGTTCCCAGCGAACCAGTATCCCAATGCCAGCGCCGCGATCAAGCGCACCACCGCCGGCACCCGCTGGACGATGCCCGCCCACACCAGCGCAGGCCGGCCCGCTACCCCATACGCCCAGGCGGCCAGCAGGCCGGTGAGGACGAACACGATCAGACCGTCCAGTGCGGTGGTGAACGCTCCCGCCAGCAGCAGCGTCGCGACCACGGCCTGCAGTGTCACGCGCGCCGTGACTGGCAGCAGCGGGAGGGCGGCCGCATCGTGGGATCGCTCTGCAGTGAGGCGACGCACGAGATCCCGGCGCGGCGCGCGGGAAAGGGCGATCTCTTCCAGCAGGATGCGCCCCACCCCGGCAACGGCCGCCAGGGCCACGAGGAGAGGCCACCGCGTCTGAACGGGGAGAATTGCAGCAACGTAGGGGCTGTCCTTCAGCCAGGTGAAGGCCGGACGGATGAGGACGATCATCGCCTGACACCACACCCACACCAGGGCGCCGCAGACGGCTCCGTAGAGGACTGCTCGCACCGCCGCAGCGGCCTGAGGGCGAACCACGCGGTCAATGGGCGCCTCGTCCACGACGCGGCGAGCGAACAGCGGCGCGCGCACGGTCAGCATGCTCAGCAGGAGGTATCCGACGAGCATGCTGCCGTACAGCCGCACGGCCTGCGCGATCCAAGGCAGATGAAGAAAGGCGCTCCGGAATGATCCGCGCAATCCGCTCCACGCGGTGATGACATCGAGGACGATGAAGGCGCCCATGGCCGCGACGGCAACCGCGCCGTCGAGAACGGCGAGGACCACCATGACCGCGAGGAATCCGAGCGACACCGTGTAGATGTGGGCCGTGCGCAGGGCATCGCTTCGGGCAAAGAGCACTCCGATGAGGATCCCCGCCACCGGCGCCGCCGCGCCGACCCACGGCCATCCTGCGGTCCACGCCCCGTCGGCGACGGCGTCCGCGGCGCGCGGTGCCCAGGGCTGCAGCCATCGCGGCATCACGACGTGCCAGAACCGCTCCACCGCTCCTTCTCGGTCGGGTTGAGTGATCATTGGACACCTCCACCGGCACCGAGCCATCGCCGACACGAGCTGCCCAGGACCCCGCCATACACGAGGTGACCCGCCGCCGAGATCTGGGCAAACTCCCTGAAGGCCCGGATATCGAGCCATCCGGGATACAGCGTCAGTTGAAAGAGCTCCAACCCGAGCCCCCAGGCGATGCCGGCGAGCAGGCCGCGGTGCCCCAGCAGCAGGCTAAAGGCGACCCCGAACCCCATGCCGTTGATGAAGTGAAAGGCCATGCCCGCCGCGTAGATCAGCGCGTCTGGCGCCGTCTGTCCGGCCAGGAGCACGCCGAAGATGCGGATCGCCTCAAACGGGTTGTACGGCGACGGGTCGAAATAGGCCAGGACCGTTCGCGAGGCGTCGTAGGCCATCGTGGCCAGCAGGCCTCCCCCCGCACCGATCGCCGCGGCCCGGGCGAAGCGCCTCCGCCCGATAGGGCCGGCCCGCCGCAAGACCGCGGCAACTCCGAGGATGACGATGAGGCCCGCGGCGGCGAGAGCCGCGCGCAGCGAGATGCCGCCGACGATGTGGGTGACGAGGGCGGCGCCGCTGGCAAGCCCGCCGGCTCCGGCGGCCCGAAGCACCCGTTCCTGCCCGCCCGGTTGCGTCTCCATGCCCCGGAGGGTAGCAGGCACACCTCAACAAAACCTGGACAGCGCCCGCGCTAGGCCGGGGAGAGATCGACCGAGTTCTTCAATGTCGATCGAGGTGAGTTCCCCGCGGCCGTCGCATCAACTGGCCTCGATGATGTGGATTCTCGTCAGTCTTCCCGCAGTGAACGTGACCTGGAGGATGAATCCCTGGTCGCCGCCGGAGGCCCACGGGTCGGGCGTGCCAGGTTTCAAGCCGTCGTAGTTGTAACTCTCGATATCCCCTCGACGTCCCTGGAGCTCGCCTGCGCCGAGGGCCCGAAACACACTCTGTCTGGTATCGCCCAGTCGAATCCCGTTCGGCCCCCGAAGCGAGGCCAGGGAGAGCCGGGGACGAGCCAAGTCCGCGACGTTCCCTTCACCGGCCGGCCAGTGGCCGGTGCTGGCGAGGGTGGCGATTATGATCGATGGGACTCCCGGCAGGCGTCGGCTCCGATGCCATTGCTCGCTTATCTGGACGGCGTGGAGGTAGACGCGCTCCGCCGGATGGTACCAGCCGCGGGCGACGAAGTCACCGAATGGCAGCGGCGTGCCGGGACCCAATCGCGCGGTCACCTCGGCCAGTGACGTCTTCCGGAACACGATGAAGCCCAGCCGCGCCAGTGGATCGACCGGCTGACCGTTACCTGATGCGGGCTCCGACCCGAGCGGCATCGTGAACATGATCGTCGCCACACACAGCAGCGTGATTGTGCCTGTGCGCACGGCAGCCGACATCCGTCGAGGTCTACCTCAACACAATGGGTTTCCCGAGGGAGTCTGCAGGGACTACGACGTGGCTGAGAACCGGTACATGCCTGAGGTGCCCTCCGTCCAGGACCTCCACCGAGACTCCTATCTCCACGGTATGGAGCAGGTCCGCCCCCAGGTCCAGTATCTTGGCTGGCTGAAGGGTTTGGACTGCCATGGTAACCTGTAGAGAAGCAGGGCGCGATCGAGACTGTTCCCCAGTCGATCCCCTAAGACTCCGGTCTCGCCGCGCAGCGCCCCGCGATAGGGCACCCAGTAGGTGCGATCGCGGACCCGTTTCAAGAGACCAGTCGGATCAAGCCCGCTCGCGGTGACGAACGACTTGACATCGAAGGCTGCGCGCGAAAGTCGCTGGGTCGATGACTCCAGGATCTCGAAAACCTGCTCAGTCCGACCGGTCAGCTGCTGAACGGTCAGAGCCGTCGCCAATCCGCTGGGCCTTCTCGCACATGCGGAAACCAGGACAAGGCTCAAGGTCGCAGCCACTGCCACCATCCTCAGTTTTCGATCCGATGCAATCACGGTGGCACCTCCGGGCACGCGCCTGCCCTCGTGGCTGGAGGGTAGCAGGGCTACCTCAACAAAACCTGGACAGTCTGCGGTGAACCTGCTGAGAGGTTGGGAAGGGGGTCTGGCTAGGATCCCTGGGCGCGAGAGGCCGCGCGGGAGAACAGCTTCCGAACCGTCTGGAGTCCGCTCACGAGCCGGTCCACATCTTGCTCGTTGTTATAGAGGTACAGACTGGCGCGGGTGGTCGCGGCCACGCCGAGCGCGCGGTGCAGGATCTGCGCGCAGTGGTGGCCGGCGCGCACGGCGATGCCTTCCTGGTCGAGGACCTGCGCCACGTCGTGCGGGTGCGCGACGTCGAGGGCGAACGCGATCGCCCCGCCCCGCCGCTGCGGGCTCTCCGGCCCGAAGACGCGCAGCCCCGGCACCTCGGCCAGCCGCCGCAGGGCGTAGGCGGTGAGGTGCAGCTCGTGGTCGCGCACCGCCTCCATCCCGATCGATGTGAGGTAGTCCACGGCCGCCCCCCAGGCGATGCAGTCGGCGATGTTCGGCGTGCCGGCCTCGAACTTGTGGGGCGGGTCCTTGAAGGTCGAGCGCTCGGGGTGCACGAGGACGATCATCTCGCCGCCGCCGTGGAACGGCGGCATCGCCTCCAGGAGGTCATAGCGCGCCCACAGCGCGCCGGCGCCCGTTGGGCCGCACATCTTGTGCGCGGAGAACGCGTAGAAGTCCACGCCCAGGGCGGTGACGTTCACCGGCATGTGCGGCACGCTCTGCGCCCCGTCCACCAGGATGCGCGCCCCGACGGCATGCGCCTTGGCCGCCAGCTCGCGGACGGGATTGATCGTGCCGAGCACGTTGGACTGATGCGTGACGGCGACGAGCTTGGTCCGCTCCGTGAGCAGGCGGTCGAACTCGTCCATCCGCAAGAGACCCTGCTCATCGACGGCGACGAAGCGCAGCCGGGCGTCCCGCTCGGCCGCCAGGAGCTGCCAGGGCACGATGTTGCTGTGGTGCTCCATCGCGGTGAGGAGGATCTCGTCGCCGGCGCCGATCGCCTGCCGGCCCCAGGTGTAGGCCACGAGGTTGATGGCCTCGGTGGTGCCCCGGGTGAAGACCACCTCCTCGGGCCGCGCCGCGCCGATGAACCCCGCGACCTTGGCCCGCGCCGCCTCGTACGCCGCCGTGGCCTCCTCCGCGATGCGGTAGATACCGCGGTGCACGTTGGCGTTGTACGTCTCATAGTAGCGGCGCAGCGCGTCCAGCACGACCCGCGGCTTCTGGGAGGTGGCGGCGCTGTCCAGGTAGATCAGCCGGCGGCCGTCCGGACCGGGCGCCAGGATCGGGAAGTCGTCGCGGAGGCGGGGGCTCAGCATCGGCGCTACACCTTGTGAGGCATCCCCACGCCGCGCTGCGGGACCGGCAAAACGAAGACCTCGCCACCCTCGACCTTCACCGGATACGTGTTCAGCGGCAGAACAGCCGGCAGCGAGAGCACGCGGCCAGTGCGGACGTTGAAGCGGGAACCGTGCTTGGGACAGGTCACGATCTCGCCGTGGCGCGCCCCCGCCGAGAGGGCGGCCTCCTCGTGGGTGCAGCTGTCGTCGACGGCGTAGAAGGCGCCGTCGACGTTGAACACCGCGATCCGCCGGCCGTCGGCGGCGAGCACGCGGACCCCGCCCGGGGGAATCTCCGCCGCCGCGCCCACCCGCACGTACTCCGCCATGGCCACTCCGGTCGCGCTTATTGTACCATCTTGCGGTCGACGTCCTGGCTGATCGCCTCCCGGACGTCGGCCAGCGGCACGCGGTCGAGCAGCTCCGCGAAGAATCCTTCCACGACCATGCGCACCGCGTCCACCCGGCGCAGGCCGCGGCTCATCAGGTAGAAGAGCTGCTCCTCGCTCAGGCGGCTCGTCGCCGAGCCGTGCGTGCAGCGCAGGTCGTTGGCCATGATCTCCAGGTTGGGGATCGAGTCGGCCTTGGCGCCCGCGGAGAGGATGAGGTTGCGGTTGGCCTGGAAGGCGTTGGTCTTCTGCGCTCGGGGATGCACGCGGATCATCCCGGCGAAGATCGAGCGCGCCCGATCGCGCACGGCGTTCTTGTAGAGCAGGTCGCTGAGCGTGGACGGTGCGCGGTGCTCCTGCAGGGTGTGGATGTCGAAGTGCTGCCCGTCGGTGCCGAAGAACGCGCCCAACATCTCCGCGCTGGCGCCGGGCCCTTCCAGGAGCGCCTCGACGTCGGTCTTCACGACCGACCCGCCGAAGCCGACCAGCAGCGTATGCAGCGCCGCGTCGCGCGCCAGGCGGCCGCGGATCACGCCCAGCGCCCGGACGTCGGCCAGCCAGTCCTGGTGGGCGATGTAGCGCACGACGGCGCCGTCCCGCACGATCAGCTCGACGACGGCGTTCACCATCGCCGGCCACGGGCCGGCCATCGAGCCGAAGGCCTCGATCAGCGTCACCCGGCTGCCTGGCTCGGCGATGACGAGGGTGTGGGGGAAGACGGCGACGCCCGCGGTCTGGATCCAGATCTCGCTGCGCAGCGGCACCGCCACCTCCACCCCGGCCGGGACATAGAGGAAGGTGCCGCCGGTGCACCACGCGGCGTGGCGGGCGCGGAAGCGCGACTCCTCCGGCCGCACGGCGCGCATGAAGTGCTCGCGCACCAGGTCGGGATGGCTGCGCAGGGCCTCGGGCAGGGTGCTGAAGATCACGCCCGGCGGCAGCGCCGGCGCTTCCCGAGGGCCGCAGACCACCGACGGGTCGGGGCGGGCGGCGGAGTCGTCGAACAGCGCGGGGTCGGTCCGCCGCCAGGCCTCCTCCGTCGGCGAGGGCGCGGGCAGACGGTCGGCGAGATCCAGAGCCGCCAGGCGGGCCTCCCGCATCCAGCGGGGCTCTCCCAGCCGCTCCGAGAGCGCTTCGACCGGCGACCGGTCAGAGGTCGGCGGGATCGGGATGGTGGTCATCCCCTCCTACCCCACCGAGCCTTCCATCTCCAGGGCGATCAGGCGGTTCAGCTCCACCGCGTACTCCAGGGGCAGCTCTTTGACGATGGGCTCGACGAAGCCGCGCACGATCATGTTCATCGCCTCGTCCTCCTTGATGCCACGGCTCATCAGGTAGAAGAGCTGCTCGTCGCTGACCTTGCTCACCGTGGCCTCGTGCGTGATCGAGACGTCCTCCTCGTCGATCTCCATCGTCGGATAGGTGTCGCTGCGCGAGCGCTCGTCCAGGATCAGCGCGTCGCAGCGCACCGCGGAGCGGCTGCCCTTCGCCCCGGGATAGATCTTCACCAGCCCGCGGTAGCCGGCCCGGCCGCCGTCCTTGCTGATCGACTTGCTGACGATGACGGACTGCGTGTGCGGGGCGGCGTGGATCACCTTGCCGCCCGGGTCCGGGTGCTGGCCCGCCCCGGCGAAGGCCACGGAGAGGATCTCCGCCCGGGCCCCCGGCTCCAGCATGTACACCGACGGGTACTTCATCGTGATCTTGCTGCCGAGGTTGCCGTCGATCCACTCCATCGTCGCGTCGCGGTAGGCCACGGCGCGCTTGGTGACGAGGTTGTAGACGTTCGTCGACCAGTTCTGGATCGTCGTGTAGCGGCAGCGCGCCCCCTCTTTGACGATGATCTCCACCACCGCGCTGTGCAGCGAGTCGGTGGTGTAGACCGGCGCGGTGCAGCCCTCGACGTAGTGCACGTAGGAGCCGGGCTCGCAGATGATCAGCGTCCGCTCAAACTGGCCGACGTTGCGGGCGTTGATCCGGAAGTAGGCCTGCAGCGGGATGTCCACCTTCACCCCCGCCGGCACGTAGACGAAGGACCCGCCCGACCAGACCGCGGAGTTCAGGGCGGCGAACTTGTTGTCCTCCGGCGGCACGACGGTGCCGAAGTACTCCCGCACCAGATCGGGATGCTCGCGCAGGGCGCTGTCCGTGTCCAGGAAGATGACGCCGAGCCGCTCCCACTCCTCCTTCAGGTTGTGGTAGACGACCTCGGATTCGTACTGCGCCCCCACCCCCGCCAGGAACTTGCGTTCCGCCTCGGGGATGCCCAGGCGGTCATAGGTGCGCTTGATCTCCTCCGGCAGCTCTTCCCACGACTCCGCCGGCTTCTCCGTTGGCTTGATGTAGTAATAGATGTCGTCGAAGTTGATGGTGCTGAGGTCCGCGCCCCAGGTGGGCATCGGTTTGGCCAGGAAGGCCTCGTACGCATGCAGGCGGAAGGCGCGCATCCAGTCGGGCTCGCCCTTCATCTGCGAGATCATGGCGACGACTTCCGCGTTGAGCCCCTTGCGCGCCTTGTAGATGTAGTTCTCGGGCTCGAAGAAGCCGTACTTGTACTTCTCGACGTCGATGCCGAGCTGGTTGGTGGTTGCCACGGTGCCCTCCTCCGCCGCTAGTGCACGACCCAGAAGACCTTGCCCGCGCGCCGCACCGCCCCCTCGTGGGCGACCTCGGCGGCGATGACCTCGAACTGCGCCTTGATCCCCTCGTAGCCGGCCTGCTCGAGCTCCTCCGCCAGCTCCGGTCCGCCCGAGACGACGAAGCGGCCATCGAACATGACGTGCACGAACGACGGCTTGATGAAGTGCAGGATGCGCGAATAGTGCGTGATGACCAGGATGCCCATCCCGCCCTGCGCCGCCTCGTACATGCGCATCACGCCGTCGCTGACGATCTTCACCGAATCGATGTCCAGGCCGGAGTCGGTCTCGTCCATGATCGCGATCTCCGGCTCGAGCAGCGCCATCTGCAGGATCTCGGCGCGCTTCTTCTCGCCCCCGGAGAAGCCTTCGTTCACGTAGCGCGTGACGATGGACGGCTCGATGCGCAGCTCTTCCATCTTCTGCCTGAGCAGGCGCTGGAACTCCCCGACCGGCATCAGCTCCTTGTCGTATCCGCGCCGGGCGGAAACCGCCGTGCGCAGGAAGCTGGCCATCGTCACCCCCGGGATGCTCACCGGGTACTGGAAGGCGATGAACAGCCCCTTGCGGGCCCGCTCGTCGGGGGGCATCGCCAGGAGGTCCTCGCCTTTGTAGAGCACCTCACCCCGCACGACCTGGTAGAAGGGATTGCCCATCAGGACGTTGGCCAGCGTCGACTTGCCCGACCCGTTCGGGCCCATCAGGGCGTGGATCTCGCCCTTGTTGATGGCCAGGTTCGCGCCCTTGAGGATGACCCTATCTTCTACCTGCACGGTGAGGTCTTTGATCTCGAGATCGGCCACGGAATCCTCCGCGACAATTCTGGAGTAATTCAGTCAACAAATTGCTCCACGCCAATTGTGGCATCGGCAGGCGGGAGTGTCAACGGGAGGCCGGGGCGGCCACCGCGCGCTCAAGGGCCCGCCGCGCCTCCTCCGGCAGGAAGGCGGCGCGGGCCGCCGCGGCCATCAGACGCGGCATCGCGCGCACACCGTCCCCCAGGACCTGCGCGACGAGGGCCAGCTCGCGGCAGAGGTCGGTGTCGAGGAGCATCGGATCGTCGCTGTTGATCGTCACCGGCACGCCGTGCTCGACCAGTCGGCGCAGGGGGTGCGCCCCCGGCGAGCTGACCAGCCCCAGCCGCAGGTTGCTGGTCGGGCAGATCTCCAACGTCACGCCGCGGTCGCGCAGGTGGTCGAGGAGCGCGGGATCCTCCACGGCCCGGATGCCATGGCCGATGCGCGTTGCGCCGAGCTGGTAGAGCGCCGTCCAGATCGAGCTCGGCCCGGCGAACTCGCCGGCGTGCGCCGTGATGCCCAGGCCGGCGTCGCGGGCCAGCGCCAGCGGTCGGGCGAAGAGCGCCGGCGGGTAGTTCGCCTCGTCGCCCGCCAGATCCACACCCACCACGCCGCAGGAGCGCCCCCATACCGCCTCGCGCACCCGCTGCGCGGCCTCCTCCGGGCCGCGCTCGCGGACGATGGTGATGATCACTCCGCTGCGCACGCCGAAGTCGGCGGCGGCGCGCATCCGCGCCCGGGCCATCGCCTCCAGCATCCGCTCCGCGCCGAGCAGCTGGAAGCCGCGGCGGCCGCCAACCCGCACCTCGACGTACATGATGCGCTGGGCGGCCGCCTCGGCGAGCAGCTCGTAGGTGATCGCTTCAATGTTCGCCGCGGTGTACAGGGCGTCGGGCACGCGGCCGGCCCGCATCGCGTAGCGCATCCGCCGCAGCCGATCGTACCCTGTGAACTTCGCCGGATCGGCGATCAGCGCCGGGCCGTCCCCCGCCGCCGCGGCCTGGGCCCGGCGCCGCAGGCGCAGCGAGGTCTCCAGGTGCAGGTGCAGCTCGATCTTGGGCAGCGCCCGGATCGCCTCCAGCGGCGTCATGAGCGCTCCCGTTCGAGCATCCGCCGCAAGCGCGCCTCCAGATCGTCCAGGGCGACGAGGGCGCGGGCGACGTCGGCGTCGCCGGGCTCCGCCGCGGCCGACGCCTCCTGCAGGGCCCGCCGCATCTCCGCCACGTTCGCCAGCATCCGCTCCAGGACGGTGCGGGTGGAGGGGACCGACGGGTTCATGCTAGTATTATGGCATCGTTTCGGGCATTCATCGAGGGTGAACCGCGAGATGGCCAACCCGTCCCGCGCGCAGGGGCGCGCGACGCACGCCGCGACCCAGGAGAGCGCGGCCCCCGCGGATCTGCGGGACGCCGTGCGCTGGTACGCCAGCATGGTGCTGGCGCGCCGCTTTGAGGACGAGGCGGAGCGGGCCTTTCGCCGCGGCAAGGTCGGCGGATACCTCCATGTCTACAGCGGGCAGGAGGCGGTGGCCGCGGGCTGGCTCGCCGAGCTGCGCCACGACGACATCTTCTTCACCGCGTATCGCGACCACGCCCACGCCCTGCTGCGGGGCACCCCGGCCGGGCCGGTGATGGCCGAGCTGTTCGGGAAGGCCACCGGCGTGGCCAAGGGCAAGGGGGGCTCGATGCACCTCTTCGACGTCAGCCGGGGCTTCTACGGCGGCTACGGCGTGGTCGGCGGCCACATCCCGCTGGCCGTCGGCGCGGCCTACGCCCTGCGCTACCAGGGCGGCGACCGGATCTGCCTGTGCTTCCTGGGCGACGGCGCGATGAACAACGCCGCCTTCCACGAGGCGGCCAACCTCGCCGGGGTGTGGGGCCGCGAGGGCCTCTGCCCGATCGTCTTCATCGTCGAGAACAACCAGTACGGGATGGGCACGCCGGTGAGCCGGGCCTCCGCGGTGAGCGACCTGGCCTCGCGGTTCAGCGCCTACGCCATCGATCACGAGCGCGCCGACGGGATGGACTTTCTCGCCGTCCGCGCCCTGGCCCGCCGGGCGATCGACCGCGTGCGCGGCAGCGGCCGGCCGTACGCCGTGGAGATGCTGACCTACCGCTTCGCCGGCCACGGCGCCGCCGATCTGTTCCAGCCCTATCGCTCCAAGGAGGAAGTGCAGCAGGCCCGCAGCCGCGATCCGATCGCCATCCTGGAACGCCACCTGCGCGCCGCCGGGCTGCTCACCGACGCCGATGTCGCGCGCCTCCACGAGGAGGCGGAGCGCACCGTAGCCGAGGCCGTGCGCTTCGCCGAGGAGAGCCCGGAGCCCGCGCCGGAGGAGCTCGCCACCGACGTCTATGGCTGAACTCACCTACCGCGACGCGCTCCGCACGACGCTGATCGAGGAGATGGACCGCGACCGCGCGGTGCTCCTGATGGGCGAGGATATCGGCCTGTACCAGGGCACCTTCCGCGTCACGGCCAACCTGCTCGAGCGCTACGGCCCGACGCGGGTGATCGACACGCCGATCTCCGAGCTCGGCTTCATCGGCGCGGCGATCGGCATGGCGATGCTGGGCCTGCGGCCGGTGGTCGAGGTGATGACCTGGAACTTCGCCCTCCTGGCCCTCGACCAGATCGTGAACAACGCCGCCAAGGTCCGGTACTTCTCGGGGGGACAGGTCGATGTGCCGCTGGTCATCCGCGGGCCGAACGGCGCCGGGGTGCAGCTCTCCGCGCAGCACTCGCAAAGCCTGGAGGTGATGTTCGCGCACGTGCCCGGCCTGATCGTCGTCGCCCCGGCCACGCCGGCCGAGGCCAAGGGGCTCCTGCGCACGGCGATCCGCGGCCGCAATCCGGTCATCTTCCTGGAGAACGCGGGGCTGTACGGGATGAAGGGCGAGGTGCCGGACAACGCCGACTTCGCCCTGCCCTTCGGGCAGGCCGAGGTGACGCGGCCGGGCCGCGACGTCACGGTCGTGGCGTACAGCCGCATGCTGCACGTCGCCCTCGCCGCCGCCGATCGGTTGGAGGCGGAGGGGATCCGCGCGGAGGTCATCAACCTCCGCTCGCTGCGCCCGCTCGACCTGCACACCGTGCTCACCTCTGTGCGCCGGACCCACCGGGCGGTCGTGGTCCAGGAACAGTGGCGGCCCTTCGGCGCCGCGGCGGAGATCGCCGCCTCGATCGCCGAGCAGGCTTTCGATGAGCTGGACGCGCCCGTGGAGCGGGTGACCGGGGCCGACGTGCCGATGCCCTACGCGCGCAACCTCGAGTTGCTGGCTCTACCCCACGAGGAGGACATCGTCCGCGCGGTGCGGCGGACGCTGTACCAGGAGTGACGCCGTGGCTGAGGTGATCATGCCCAAGATGGGCGATGCCATGACCGAGGGCAAGATCCTGGCCTGGCGCAAGCAGGTCGGCGACACGGTGCAGGCCGGGGAGCCCATCGCGGAGATCGAAACCGACAAAGTCAACGTCGACATCGAAGCCGAAACGAGCGGCACGCTCCTGGAGATCCTCGTCCCCGCCGGCCAGAGCGCCCCGGTGGGGGCGCCCATCGCGATCATCGGCGCGCCGGGAGCGACGGCAGAACCGCGTCCGGCGCCGCCCCCGGCCGGAGGGGCTACG
>DATLZI010000136.1:0-3710 GCA_035574075.1 bacterium
CAGACCGTGCGGATCCAGGGGGTGATCTACCAGAAGACGCTGGCGCGGACGGGCGCCGGCGGAAGCCTCTTCGGGTTCTTCATGCAGAACACCGCGGCGACCGCCGACGGCGATCCGACGACCTCCGACGGCATCTTCGTCTTCATCGGCGGCTTCCCGACCGTCCTCAACGCTGTGTCCGGCGGCCCGACCTACACCCCGCAGGTCGGCGACGAGATCATCCTGCAGGGCAGGGTCGCCGAGTTCTTCTCCCTGACGCAGATCAGCAGCCCGCGCTGGGTGGCGACGGTGCGGAGCGGCGTGGACATCGACACCGAGGTCGCGCCCTTCGAGGCGAACCCCCCGAGCGGGTTCGCGGACGCCGGCCGGTACTGGGAGCGGCGGGAGGGGATGCGGGCGCGGGTCCCCGCGGGCAGCCTCGTGGTGGGGGCCCGGGACGTCTTCAGGAGCACGATGGACGGCGAAGTCTGGCTCATCCGGGGCGACCACCCGCTGGCCGGCGGCCGGCCAGCCTATCACCGCCGCGTGTTCCGCGATCCCCATCCGCTGGACGACGATCCGACGCAGCTGTTCGACAATGGGAACGGCTTCCGGATCGTGCTGGGCAGCCTCGGGATCAAGGCGAGGACCGGCGACAACACCGCGCTGATCGCCCCGGCGCGCACCTTCGATCGGCTCCACGCGCCGGCGGTCGGGGGCGTGTACTTCTCTTTCAACAAGTACCAGATCATGATCGAAGACCAGCTGCGTCTCCGATCCGGCCCCGATCCGGCCGCCAACGCGCCGGTGCCGGGCTTCGATCCCGCGCTGGAGACCCGGGTCGTCACGTACAACCTCGAGAACCTGTACGACTTCCGAGACGATCCCACCGACGGCTGCGACTTCGCCGATGACCCCGGCTGCCCGGGCGTGAGGCCACCCTTCGACTACGTCCCTGCCTCCGAGGCGGCGTATCAGCGGAAGATCCAGGAACATGCGACCCAGATCCGCCGCGATCTGCGCAGCCCGGACATCATCATGGCGCAGGAGGTCGAGGATCAGGACATCTGCCACCGCGAGGCGATGAGCCTCGTCTGCACCGGCCCGGACGGCCGACCGGACGTGCTGCAGGACCTGGCGATCGAGATCGAGCGGCGGGGCGGGCCCGCCTACGACGCCGCCACCGACCGGGACGGCGCCGACGACCGCGGCATCATCAACGCCTACCTCTTCCGCATCGATCGCGTGGAGCTGGCACCGGCCACCCCCGACCATCCGGTCCTGGGGAGCTCGCCCTCGGTCGTGTATCCCGAACCGGCGCTCGGCTACAACGCCGACGTCGAGAATCCCAAGGTGCTGAACGCCCGGCTCCCAGCCGCCGCCCTCCCGGGCGCCGACGGCACGGATGTGTTCACGAGGCCGCCGCAGGTGGCGCTCTTCCGCATCCTGGGGGGTCCGGCCGCCGGAGGACCGGCGGAGCTCTACATCCTCAACAACCACTTCAGCAGCACCCCCACCGGTCGCGTGGCGCAGCGGAGAGAGCAGGCCGCGTACAACGCCGCCATCGTCGCGGCGCTCCGGCAGATCGCCGCCCAGGCCTACATCATCGTCGGCGGCGACCTCAACGTCTTCCCCAAGCCTGACGACCCGTCGGCGCCCGGTGAGCTGACCTTCGTCAGCGATCAGCTGCGGGCGCTCTACGACGCGGGGCTGATCAACCTGTGGGACGTCCTCATCGCCGACCGGCCCGAGGCGGCGTACAGCTACGTGTTCGAGGGCCAGGCCCAGACGCTCGATCAGCTCTTCGTCACGCCGTCGCTGCGGGCGCGTCTGGCCCGGGCGTGGGCCGCCCACATCAACAGCGACTGGCCGGCCGACCACGATGGCGACGGGGCTCGGGGCGCCAGCGACCATGACCCGCAGGGAGCTGACTTCCGTCTTCCATGACAGCCCTCTGGCGGCGCAGCCGGAGGCGGCTGAGCGCGGGTGGCCGGGGCCACCCGGCGTGCGGGTGGAGGCCGCGCGACAGCGATGACCGTCGCGGCCGATCGGGCCAGCCTCCTGCGGACCGGCCGGTCGCTGGAGCTCTTCACCGTCCTGTGGAACAGCGCCGAAGGCCTCATCAGCGTGGGCCTGGGCCTGGCCGCGGGCAGCATCGCCCTCGTCGGGTTCGGCATCGACAGCTTCATCGAGACCAGCTCAGGCCTCATCCTGCTGTGGCGCCTGCAGGCGCGGCGCGACCCGGAGGCGGAGGCGCGCTCGGAGGCGGTCGCCCTGCGGCTGGTCGGGGTCACGCTCCTGGCCCTGGCCGCCTACGTGACCTATGACGCCCTGGCCATGCTGGTCCGGCGCGAGGCGCCGCAGGAGAGCCTGCCGGGGATCGTCCTCGCCGCCGTCTCGCTGATCGTGATGCCGCTGCTGGCCCGGCGCAAGCGCCTCGTCGCCGCCGCGCTGCCGAGCCCCGCGCTCGCGGCGGACGCCACGCAGACGATCATCTGCGCCTACCTCTCGGCCATCCTGCTGGCCGGCCTCGGGCTCAACGCGCTGCCGGGGTGGTGGTGGGCCGACCCTGCCGCCGCGCTGGCCATGGCGCCGCTGATCGCCCGCGAGGGGCTGGAGGCCGTGCGCGGCGAGCACCGATGAGGCCCGATGCCGCCTTCCTCCGGACGGACGGGCGGGGCCCGCTCGCGCCGCCTGCGTGAGGGGGAAACGCCCTCACCGGCGGAGGCCGATGCGACGATGGCGACGAGCGCCCTGACCCTGCTCACCCCCGTGGCGCGCCGGCTGCCCTCCTACTCGCGGCTGGCCTGGGCCCTGATGCGCGACCGGCGCCTGCCGCTGCGGCACCGGGCGCTGGTGGTGGGCGGCGTGGTCTACCTGCTCTCGCCGATCGACCTGATCCCCGGCATCATCCCCCTCCTGGGGCAGATGGACGACCTGGCGGTGACGCTGCTGAGCCTGCGCGCCGTGCTGCGCCGCATCCCGCCGGAGATCGCCGCCGAGCACCTCGCATCGGCCGGCCTCACGAGCCAGGTCATCGAGGACGACCTGCGCACCCTCAACGCGACGGGGCGCCTCCTCAGTCGTACGGCCCTCCGCTTCGGCTGGCGCGTGGCGGGGCGGGCGGTCCGCGGCGCGGCGCACCTGGGACGGGCCGTCCTGCAGCGGCGCGCGCGATGATCGGCGGGTCCCTGCGGGAGGTGGCCGCCCTCTTCCTGCGGCTGGGCACGATCGCCTTCGGGGGTCCCGCCGCCCACATCGCGATGATGCGGGACGAAGTCGTCCGGCGGCGGCGCTGGGTGTCGGACCAGCAGTTCCTCGACCTGCTCGGCGCCACCAACCTCATCCCGGGCCCCAACTCCACGGAGATGGCGATCCACCTCGGCTACCGCCGCGCCGGCTGGGCCGGGCTGATCGTGGCGGGAACCTGCTTCATCCTGCCCGCCATGGCCATCGTGCTGGCCCTGGCCTGGGCCTACGCCACCTACGGGCAGACGCCGGCCGCCGGGTGGCTGCTCTACGGCGTGAAGCCGGTGATCATCGCCATCATCGTGCAGGCGCTGGTGGGGCTGGGGCGCACCGCCCTGCGCACGGCGCTCCTTGGGCCGCTGGCCGCCGGCGCGCTCGCCCTGTACCTGGTGGGATTCAACGAGCTGCTGCTGCTGGGAGCGGCCGCCATCCTGACGCCGCTCCTGCGGCGGCCCTGGCGGGGGAGGCGCGCCGGCCTCGCC
>DATLZI010000137.1:0-3494 GCA_035574075.1 bacterium
GGCCCACCCCCGCGCCAGCGCCGCCTCCCCCCGCGCCGGCGGCGCCGCCGCCCGGCGCGGAGCAGGAGCGGCCCACGCCTCTTCCCGCGGGCGGCGTGACCGTCGAGCTCCGGGCCAACGGCGAATCGTGGATCCGCGTCACGGCCGACGGCGAGACCGCCTTCCAGGGCGTCGTCGGCCCCGGCACGGTGCGCCGCTTCCGCGGGGACCGCCGGGTCACGGTGCGCGTCGGCAACGCGCCGGCCGTCGAGGTGATCGTGAACGGCCGGCCCTACATCCCGCCGCCCCGCCGGCAGGTGTGGGAGCAGACGTTTGAAGCGCCCTGAGCATGCGCGCTGAGATCATCTCCGTCGGCACCGAGCTATTGCTCGGGCAGATCGTGGACACCAACGCCGCCTACCTCGCCCAGGAGCTGGCCGACCTCGGCATCGACGTCTACTTCAAGCAAACCGTCGGCGACAACATCGCGCGCGTCCAGGACGCGGTGCGCCTGGCGCTCAGCCGCGCCGACGTCGTCCTGATCACGGGCGGCCTGGGGCCCACGGAGGACGACCTCACGGTGGAGGCGGTGGCCGGGGTCGTCGGCGACGATCTCGTGCGCAACGAGGAGGTCGCCGACCACGTCCGGCGCTTCTTCGAGAGCCGCGGCCGCGTGCCGCCGGAGTCGGTCTACAAACAGGCCCTGGTGCCGCGGCGGGCGCGGATCATCCCCAACCGGCGCGGCACCGCGCCCGGCATCCACCTCGAGACCGACGGCCGCATGATCTTCATCATGCCCGGCGTGCCCTACGAGATGCGCGGGATGATGACCGACTACGTCGTGCCCTATCTGCGGGAACGCGCGGGCGGAGAGCGGATCGGCTCGCTCGTGCTGCGCGTCACCGGGGAAGGGGAGTCGGCGGTCGAGGCCCGGATCAAGGATCTCATCCACGGCACCGCGCCGACGATCGCCCCGTACGCCAAACTGGGCGAGGTGCACCTGCGCATCACCGCCAAGGGCCCGCCGGAGGACGTGGCCGCCCAGCTGGCCCGCGGCGAAGCCCTGGTGCGCGAGCGGCTGGGCGACCTCGTCTACGGGGTCAACGATCAGACCCTGGAGGAGGTCGTGGGCGGCCTGCTCACCGGGCGGGGGCGGACGCTGGCCGTGGCGGAGTCGTGCACCGGCGGGCTGCTCGCGCAGCGGATCACCAGCGTCCCGGGCAGCTCTGCCTACTTCCTGGAAGGCATCGTCGCCTACAGCAACCGCTCGAAGATCGCGCGTCTGGGCGTCGCGCCCGAGCTGCTGGACCGGCACGGCGCGGTCAGCGGCGAGGTGGCGGAAGCGATGGCCGCGGGGGCGCGCCAGCGCGCGGAAGCCGACCTGGCGCTCGCCATCACCGGCATCGCCGGCCCCTCGGGCGGCACGCCCGACAAACCGGTCGGCCTGGTCTACATCGCCCTGGCCCACGCGGGAGGCGTCTCGCATCGCCGCCTGATGCTCGGCCCGGAGGCGGGCCGCGCGGGCATCCGGCACCTCGCCGCGCAGGCCGCCCTCAACCTGCTGCGCCTCCATCTCCTCCACGGATGACCGCCGCCCGCCGGCGCATCTTCATCGCGGTGCCGCTCGACCCCGCCCTGCACGAGGCCGTCCTGCGGCTCCAGCGTCTCCTGGAAGAGGACGGCATCCGCCTGCGCTGGGTGGCGCCGCCCAACCTGCACATCACCCTGCGGTTCCTCGGCCAGATCACCGAGCGCGAGCTGGAGCGAGCGCGGGAGGCCGCGCGGCGCGCCTGCCGGGAGGTGCCGGCCTTCCGGATCACCCTGGCCGGGGTCGGCGCCTTTCCCGACCTGCGGCGCCCGCAGGTCGTGTGGGTCGGCGTGACCGACGGCGCCGGGACGATGGCCGAGCTGGCCCGACGGCTGGACGACGCCCTGGCGCGGGAGCGGTTCGCGCCCGACCCCAGGGGGTTCGCGCCCCACATGACGCTGGCACGGGTGAGGGATCCGGCCCTCCAGGCCCGCCTGAGCCGCTCCCTCCCCGGTCTGCGGGAGGAGCGGGTAGGGGAACAGGGGGTGACCGCCGTGGTGGTCATGGAGAGCCTCCTGGGGCCGCAGGGAGCCGTCTACACACCGGTTGAGGAGGTCCGCCTCTTCGGCCACGAGAAGTAGTAGATGCGGCTGGCCCAACCTGGCCAGTTGACAAGCGAACAAGTGTTTGGTAGACTGGCCCGCGACTCGGGCACCGAGCCCACGCAGGAGGCCTCAAATGAACGAACGCCAGCGCGCCCTCGACCTCGCGGTGACTCAGATCGAGAAGCAGTTCGGCAAGGGCTCCATCATGAAGCTGGGGGAGGCCGGCGGCAAGCTCGCCGTCGAGGTCATCTCCACCGGCGCGCTCGGCGTCGACATCGCCCTCGGCATCGGCGGGGTGCCCCGCGGCCGCGTCGTCGAGATCTACGGCCCGGAGTCGTCCGGGAAGACGACCCTGGGCTATCACATCATCGCCGAGGCGCAGCGCGAGGGCGGGGTGGCGGCCTTCATCGACGCCGAGCACGCCCTCGATCCGAACTACGCGCGCGCCGTGGGCGTTGACATCGACAACCTCCTCCTCTCCCAGCCCGACTCCGGCGAGCAGGCGCTGGAGATCGCCGAGACGCTCGTGCGCAGCGGCGCCGTCGACGTCATCGTCGTCGACTCGGTGGCCGCGCTCGTGCCGCGCGCCGAGCTGGAGGGCGAGATGGGCGACGCCCACGTCGGGCTGCAGGCCCGGCTGATGTCCCAGGCCCTGCGCAAGCTCGTCGGCGCGATCAGCCGCTCGCGCACCACGGTCGTCTTCATCAACCAGATCCGCGAGAAGATCGGCGTGATGTTCGGCAACCCGGAGACGACGACCGGCGGCCGGGCGCTGAAGTTCTACGCCTCGGTGCGCATGGAGATCCGCCGCACGGAGAACCTGAAGTCCGGCGACGAGGTCCGCGGGATGCGGGCGCGGGTGAAGATCGTGAAGAACAAGCTGGCCCCGCCGTTCCGCGAGGCCGAGGTAGACATCCTCTACGGGACCGGGATCAGCCGGTCGGCGAACATCCTCGACCTGGCCACGGCGCACGGCATCGTGCAGCGCACCGGCACGTGGTTCGCCTTCGGGGAGATGAAGCTGGGCCAGGGCCGCGACAACGCGCGCGACTTCCTCGACGCCAACCCCGAGCTGGCGCGCGAGATCGACCGCCGGGTGCGCATCGCCACCGGCCTGCTCAAGCCGCCCGCCGGCGAGCCGGCGGCGGCGAAGGACCCTGTCGCCCGAACGCGGGCGTAGCGATGTGAACGTCCTGCGCGTCGGCCCGCCCTCCGGCCGCTGGCGCTACCAGCGCGTGGAGCTCGAAGGCGGCCAGGTGCTGCGCCTGCGCGCGGAGGACGTGGCCGCCCTCGGCCTGGCCGCGGGGACGGCCCTGGATGAGGACGGTCTGGGCCTCCTGCGCGCGCGGGCGGAGGAAGCCCGGGCCCTCCAGATCGCGTTG
>DATLZI010000138.1:0-15346 GCA_035574075.1 bacterium
GTCGCCGTGGCGACGCCGCAGCGCAGCGGCGAGGAGATGGTCGGCGAAGCGGGGGTTCTTGGGCAGCAGCGGGCCATGCAGGTAGGTGCCGTAGACCTGCCCGGCGACCGCGCCCTCCGTGCCGTCCACTCCGTTGTTCCCGAATCCGGTGACGACGCGGCCCAGCGGCTGGACGCCCGCGCCGAGCGTCGTCCGTCCGCCGTGGTTCTCGAACCCCACCAGCGTGGCACCGCCCAGGAGCGGCGAGCGGATGACGATGTTCCCGATCAGGCGCCTGGCTCGCGGTCCGGGATGCTCGGTGACCAGGTCCAAGAGGCCCACCCCCGGGAGATCGGGACCCGCCGCCGGCCGGTAGTAGTGGCCCAGCAGCTGGTATCCGCCGCAGACCGCGAGCACGACCGCGCCGGAGAGGACGGCCTCGCGCAGCGCGCCGCCCTTCACCGCACGGAGGTCCTGCGCGGCGAGGTGCTGCTGCCGGTCCTCGCCCCCGCCGATGAAGCAGAGATCGCACTCGCCGGGACGCAGCGGATCGCCCAGCCCGCACTCGTCGATCCGCACGGCGATGCCGCGCCAGCGCGCCCGGGCGGCCAGCACCAGGAGGTTGCCGCGGTCGCCGTAGAGGTTCAGCAGATCGGGATAGAGATGGCAGATGCGCAGGTCCACACCGCTCCTCCCCTCCGCTCAATCTTCCCAGAATCCCCGCACGGCGCCCCGGCGCTGCAGGATCCCCCGCAGCTGGAGCATCGCCGTGTACGTCGGCAGGATGTACAGGGGGTTGCTCCGCCGGCCTTCCCCGACGGCGGCGTCGAGCGCGCGGGCCAGATCCTTCTGCACGGTCAGCCGCTCCAGCGCCAGCCCGGCGTACTTCAGGCGCAGCGCCATCTCCTCGGCGCGGAGACCGCTGACCACGAGCCGCTGGGCGCGGCCGGCCAGCATCTCGAAATCCACATCCCACAGCCAGGAGATGTCCCGGCCGTCGGCGGTGAGGTCGTTGATCGCGATCAGCGCCTCAGACCCCCCGGCGCGCAGCATCGTGCGCAGCACCTCGTTGAACCCCGCCGGGTTCTTGGCGAGGAGGATCACCGCCGGCCGGCCGCTCACCGTCAGCCGCTCTGCGCGGCCGAAGGCGGGGGCGAAGGCGGCGATGCCGCGCGCCACGGTGTCCAGCGTGACGCCGAGCGCCAGGGTGCAGGCTGCGGCGGCCAGGATGTTGTGGATGTTGTAGACGCCGGGCAGACGGGTGGCGATCGCCGTACGGCCCTGCGGGGCGGCGAGGTGGAAGGCGGCGCCCTCCAGGCCGCGCTGCTGGACGTCGGTGGCCACGACCACCGGCGCGGGTCGACGCGTGCCGCAGCGCGGGCAGCGGTAGATGCCCATGTGCCCGAAATACACCACGGCATACTGGAAGGGGACCCCGCAACGGTAGCAGTACCGCGCGTCGGCGCTGTGTTCGATCGTGCCGATCCCGCAGGATGCGTCTTCCAGGCCGAAGGGGACCTGCGGGCCACCGTGGCGGCCGCCCACCTCGGCGACGAGCGGATCGTCGGCGTTGAAGACCACGGCGGCGTGGCGATCCAGCCCCTCCAGCGCAGCGCGCCAGCGCCCGGCGATGATCTCGATCTCGCCGTAGCGATCGAGTTGATCGCGGAAGAGGTTCGTGAGCACGACCGCCCGCGGCCGCAGCGCGCCCTGCACCAGGGGCAGCGTCGCCTCGTCCACTTCGAAGACGCCGATGTCCCCGCGCATCGCCCCCGTGAGCGCCGCGCGCTCCAGCAGCGCGGCGGCGATCCCGGCGGCGAGGTTGGCCCCGGCGCGGTTGTGCACCGGCACGAACCCCGCCGCGGCGAGGATCGTCGTGATCAGCCGCGCCGTGGTCGTCTTGCCGTTGGTCCCCGTGACGATCACCGTGCCCTGCGGCAGCGCCGCGGCCAGCCGGGCGGTGACGTCGGGAACCAGGGCGCGGGCGATCCGGCCGGGCAGCGTCGTGCCGCCGCCGGCGCGCACGAGCCGGGACAGCGCGGCCGCCGTCTTCCCGGCGGCGACGGCGGCGGTGAGCCGCAGGTCAGACATCGCTCTTTGAGGATACGGCGTTTCCGGACGCTCGCGAAGGGCCAAAGACGGCTCCCCTCCACCCCCGCCCGCGCCCTCGAGCGCGGCGGGTTAGCGGAAGAGGAAAGTGGGCATAGAGTTGGTACAGTACCTTCCAGCGGCGTATAATGAAACTACCGCTCGGTGAGGGAGGGAGTCGGCGGTGCTCCACATGAAGGTCCGCGGGGTCGCACTCGACCAGCAGATGAATCCGGTGGTGCTGCTGGTGGACCAGGCCGAGACGATGGCCCTCCCGATCTGGATCGGCCAGGCCGAGGCCACGGCCATCGCCATGGAGCTGCAGAACGTGAAGCCCCCGCGGCCGATGACCCACGATCTGCTGCGCTCGGTGCTCAAGTCGCTCTCCGTGACGGTGCTCCGCGTCGTGGTCACCGAGGTGAAGGACGCCACCTATTTCGCGGAGATCCATCTCGCCGGCAACGGCACGCCGCTGGTCGTCGACTCGCGGCCCAGCGACGCCATCGCGCTGGCCCTGCGCTCCGAGGCCCCGATCTTCATCTCGGAGAGCGTCGCCGAGCAGGCCATCCAGCTGAAGAAACCGCTCGACCAGGAGATGGACGAGTTCAAGAAGTTCCTGGAGTCCGTGAAGCCCTCCGACTTCAAGGGCACCGTCCACTAGGGCGAGCCCGGCTCCCCGCGGCATCCAGTCATCCCCCCAGTGGTGCGCTGCGCCCTGACCGGCGCCGGCGGCGTTGCGGCGCAGGAACCGGCGCGGCGCATGGCCAAAGCCCGCTGGCGGCAGCATGGAGTTCATCGGCAAGGTCGTGCTGGTCACGGGCGGCGGCCGGGGCATCGGCCGGGCCATCGCCGCGGCGTTCGCCCAGGAGGGAGCGGCGGTGGCCCTGGCCTACCGGGAGCGCGCCGCGGAGGCGGAAGGGGTGGCCCACGCCCTCCGTCGGGCCGGCCGCCGGGCGATGGCCGTGCGCGCCAACATCGCCCTCGCCGGCGAGGCCCGCGGTCTCGTCGAGCAGGTCCTCGCCGCCTGGGGACGGCTGGACGTCCTGGTGAACAACGCGGGCGTCCTGCGGCGCAGCGCTCTGTCGGAAGTCACGCTCAAAGAGTGGCAGGAAGTCCTCGACGTCAACCTCACCGGAGCGATGCTGTGCGCGCAGGCGGCCGGGCCGGCCCTCCGCGAACAGCAGGGCAACATCATCAATGTGGCCAGCATCCGCGGCCTGATCGGCGGCAGCTCCGTGGCCTACGCCGCGAGCAAGGGCGGCCTGGTCGCCCTGACGCGGACGCTGGCCCGCACCCTGGCCCCCCGGGTCCGGGTCAACGCCGTGGCGCCGGCGTACGTCGACACCGAGCTCAACGCCCACCTCACGATCGAGCAGCGCGCCCGGATCGCCGGGCAGATCCCCCTCGGCCGCTTCGCCGAACCGGAAGAGATCGCCCGCGCCGTGCTCTTCCTGGCCAGCCCGCGGGCGAGCTATATCACCGGCCAGGTGCTGATCGCCGACGGCGGCCTGCTCGCCTGAGCGGACGCGGCCCCCGATCAGATCGCCGCGCCGGCGCTCAGCTCGTGCTGAATCCCCGGCGATCGTAGGTGTAAATCTTGCCGTTGGCCCGCAGGCGCACGGGGTTGCGCCACAGGGAGTGCACCGCCTTGAGGAAGAGGGCGACCCGCTTGGGATCGAGCTTCCGCTCCTCCTCGCGGTGCACGAGGACGAGCTCGCGATGCGGGACGCCGGGCTCCACCTCGATGTAGGGCTCGCCCTTGAAGAGCTTCTGACTGATCAGCAGCTCCTTAACCTGCTGCAGGTCGTAGCTCTTCTGCTTCTCCTTCGGATCGTAGACGAAGATGTCCAGCCGCCGCACCAACTCCTCGGTGAGAACTTCGTCGATCAGGCGCACGTCCTCGTAGTAGGTGCGCAGCTGCAGCGCGGAGTCGAAGCCCCGCTCGGCCTTCACGCGGTGGAAGAGCGTGTAGCCGATGGTGTATGGCGCGGGCCGGTTGCAGAGCTGCACGCTGACCGAAGCCCACTCCGCACTGTTCAGCACCTCGCGCAGCAGCTCGGCTTCGACGAAGGTCGCCCAGCCCTCGTTGATGATGTGCGTCCGCTGGATCAGATCGAAGTACTCCGCCTCCTCCCGGATCATCTGCAGGAGGTGCAGCTCCCACTCCTCGAGAGGGGCGCGCTCTTCCAGGTAGTACATCAGGAGCTTGCGCCGCTCGGCCGGGTTGCGCTCGAAGGCGTTCACGGTGCGGGAAACGGTGAGCAGGGCATCCAGCAGCGCCTCCACCTTCTCCCGCCCGTGGCGCGCCTCGTACTTGCGCATCGTCCGGGCGTGCAGCTCGGCCTCGTTGAGCATGTTCTTGTTGGACTTGCGGTACCAGTGGTTGTTCTTGAAGAAGTCGACGTGCCCGTAGACGTGGGCGATGACCAGGACGTTCTGCAACCAGGTGTTGCTGGCGCGCAGGAAGGCGTAGCTGGGGCTGGTGTTCAGGACCAGCTCCAGGATGGAGAAGACCTCCTTGTTCTGCTGCAGGGTCAGCTCTTTGTAGGCGCCGCCCCAGTACCAGTGGATGAAGCGGTTGGGCAGCCCCATGCTGGCCACCTCGGCCAGCTCGTCGCTGTCCGTGAGGCGGAAGACCACCGGATCGAAGGACAGGCCGCGCTCGCGGCCCAGCCCTTCGATGCGCTCAATGACGTCGCGATAGGGCTCCACGCCGCTGGCCACGCTCGTCTCCCAGCACGGTCAGGAACTCGGCCGCCGTCTTGCGAATCGCCTCGACGTCGGTCAGGTTGGCGAAGAGGGCGTTGGGATGGCGGCGCGCGGCTTCCTGCACGAACTCGGAGAAGCCGCCCACGCCGCGGCCGCCCGGGTTGACGTGGCCGTAGCAGACCACGTCGAACCGGGTCAGGGCCTCCTCGAACCGGCGCTTGGCCAGGTCGAAGTCCCCCGACGACGTCTCCCCGTCGGTGAACAGGAACAGGAACTTGTCGTACTCGGTGACGCCCTGCAGCAGCTCCGTGGCCTTCTCGAAGCCGGCGGAGATGTGCGTGCCGCCGCTGGACTCCACGCAGAAGAAGTCGTCGCGGCTCTTCTCCTCGGCGACATCCTGGAAGACGACGTAGCGCCGCAGGTTCGTCGGATAGCGGCGCTCCAGGTAGTACCAGAGGACGAAGATCGTCTTGCGCACCAGGGAGAGGTACTCGCCGCGCATCGAGCCGGAGATGTCCAGGACGTAGACCTCCAGGGAGCGGTGGTTCTGATAGTCCACGGGATCCTCGATGAAATACCAGCCGTCCTGGGCCAGCTCGACGTCGTAGGTGGCCTGGCCCCGCTCGCGCAGGTTGCGCTGCAGCGCGGTGAGCATCGTCTCCTCCAGGTTCAGATCGGGACGCAGGCCGATGCGGTCCAGGTCGTGCAGCTCGGGCAGCTCGGGCGCCTCCACCTCGCCCCCCGGGGCGGTCTCGCTGAAGACCGGCAGGCGGATCTCCTCCAGCAAGACCTCCTGGGCCAGGCGCACGAACTCGTCGAAGTCGAGCTCGACGCGCATCTCCTTCCCGTGGTGATCGCCGCCGAGCAACCCGCCGAGGACCTGCATCTCCTCGCCGGCGCCCGCCCCGCCCCCGGCCCCGGCTCCCGCTCCGCCGCCGCGGGCCAGCACCGCCGCCTCCTCCCCGTACTTCAGGGTGGGCAGGTCGAGGGTGGCGATCTGGGTCTTCACCCGGCCATCGATCACCAGTTCCTTCTGCTGGATCAGCTCGCCCAGGTGCTGCTTGAGGTACTCGCGGAGCAGGGCGTCGTGCTTGTGCTGGGCGATGCGGCCGCGGTGGATGCGCAGGGCGCTCATGGCCTCAGAAGCTCCGGCCGATGATCTTGAACAGCGAGCGGGCGCAGACGTCGCAGTAACCGTACTCCTCGATCGCGCTGCGGTACAGGACGTCCAGCAGCTCCTGGCTCTTGCTGTCCAGCTCCTCGCTCTTCTCGTAGAGCCGCAGGAGGTTCTTGATCTTGTTGAAGACGATCTCGTTGATCACCGGGCGCAGGTGCTCGTTCTCCGTGTAGCGCATGCGCGCCAGTTCGTCCCGGCGCTCGAGGAGGACGTTCTCGAACGCCACGCGCCCCTGGCGGCTGATCTGGCGCTTCTGCACCATGATGCCCTCGACTTCGTCCACGAGCTCCTTCTCGCCGCCGGCCAGCGTCTCGCCGGCCACGTTGCGCGCCGCGGCGTCGAGGTAGTTGAGGTAGAGGTTCTGGGCGTAGTCGTAGAAGTGGCCCGGAACGATGTCCTCCACCAGGAGGTCGATCTTCTTGTTGATGAACTCGACCTTCGTCTCCTCGAACTGCTTGAGCAGCTCCTTGACGTTTACGTCCTTGAAGGCCTGGTGCTCGAAGGTGCGCTCCACCGCCGCGGCGACGATGTCGAGATCGAGGCAGCGCTCGGCCAGGGTGTAGCCGTAGGAGAAGGCGTCCTCGAAGAACCGCGGGGACAGCCCGCGCAGTCCCTGCGACTCCTCGCGGGTCTTCAGGGCGTAGCGCGCGGCGAGCTCGAAGGCGTCCTCCGGGACGTGCTTCGCTTCGCCGCGGATGCGGTTGGCGCGGGCGATGAGGGCCTTGTAGATCTTCTTCTCGCCTTCCAGGTCGGTGTTGTACGGAAAGTCGATCTTGTGGATGCGCCCGCGCAGCGGCTCCATGATGTCCTCGGAGACGAAGACGGTGTACTCCGGGTAGTTGCTGTGCCCGATCACCACCTCGTCCACGTGGACGGTGGGGAAGTTGGCCAGGTCGATCCGCTTGGACTGGATGAGCTCCAGGAGCAGGGAGAGCAGCTGGCGGCGGGACTTGAAGACCTCTGTCCAATCCAGGATGCCCCGGTTCGCCCAGATGATCTTGCCCTCGAAGTCGTAGGCGTCGGGATCGTACGTCGACCCGCGCTCCTTGAGCATCGCGAAGTTGATGTTCCCCACGAAGTTGGTGATGTCTTCGCGCCGCAGATCGGTGGGGGTGTGCTTGGCGACGCCGATCTTGTCCCGCGCGGAGATGAAGATGCGCGTGACGGGCACGGCGCGCCACGAGCCGTGGCGGGCGAGCAGGCGATCGCAGATCGGACAGGGCACCGCCTCCTCGTGCCAGAAGATCCCGGCCTCCTCCCGGGCCTCCGGCGGGACGAGATCGAAGGGGTGCTGGTGGAAGGGGCAGCCGGCCACGGCGTACAGCGCCCCGTCCGCGGTGTGCGAGTACTCTTCCAGCCTGCGCTTCAGCCGATCGACGGTCATCGACTTGCCGGATCCCTGCGGGCCGACGAGCAGCAGCAACCGCCGCTCCATAGACATCGAGTGCGCCCGGAAGTAGCTGACGATGGCGTCGAGCTGCTTCTCCATGCCGAAGACGCCCTCGAAGACGCGATCCCGGCCGTAGTGCTCGATCATGTCGGAGATGTAGTGATGCGTGGTGCGGCGCAGGCGGCGGTCGTGCCGGGCTTCCTGGAGATAGTCTGCGATTGTCTCCATAGTGTCCTAGACTTCCCCCCTCCCTACGAAGGGCGGCGGGGTGCTGTTCCACATGCCCGCCCCGCGGCGAAGGCAGTCCCGGCCGGAAAACGCAGGAACCCGGTTCGCACGCCGCGCCGGGTTCCATCGCCTCCGCGAATCCGCCTGGTGACCACCGGGGGACCGTGGCCGCATCGGCATCGCTCCATCTGCCCCGCCGCCGGGCGGGGCTGGGTCCGAGTGTGCACCGTCGACGTCACGCCCGCGTGTCGGTGCAACGTTGCTGGTGAGTATACGGCGGGGGTGAGGCCCTGTCAAACCGGACGTTCGGCCCAGGAGGCCGGCTGGCTGGCCTATCTATCCGTGGCGACGTAGACAGCGCGGGCCAGGTCTGGTTCGACACGCTGCACCGTCCCGCCGCTGGCGATCCGCACCGCGCCGTCCCCCTCGACCCCCGTGACGCGCACGGCCGTGCCCGGCAGCAGCTCGAAGCGGGCGAGCGCGCGGATCACGTCCGCTCGCTCGTCGCTGACCCGCACGATCACGCCGCCCTGCCCCGGAGCGAGATCGGCCAGCAGGGGATGGCGCGCCTGGTCGAGGGTTCCCTCGCGGGTGGGGATCGGATCGCCGTGCGGATCGTGCGTGGGCTGGCCGAGCTGGGCGGCGATCTTCTCCTCGACGTCCTCGGAGAGGACGTGCTCCAGGCGCTCCGCCTCCTCGTGCACCCGGTCGAGGCTGACGCCCAGGGCCTGGGCGAGGTAGAGCTCGAGCAGCCGGTGGTGGCGGATGACCTCGAGGGCCACCTTCTCCCCCGCCGCCGTGAGCGCCACCCCGCGGTAGGGCGTGTGCGCGACCAGCCGCAGTCGCGCCAGCTTCTTCAGCATGTTGGTCGCAGAAGCGGGGGCAACGCCCATCTGCGCGGCCACGGCGTTCGTCGTCACCACGCCGCCGGCGCGCTGCAGCTTCCAGATCACCTTGAGGTAATCCTCGATCGCCTGGGTGAGCATCGTCTCACGCCGCCACGAAGATCCCCGTCACGTACATCACGAGCAGCCCCGCCGCGAAGCCGGCGAGCTGGTAGCTGAACGCCGCGTCGCCTCGGGCGGTGATCATCATCTTCAGCAGCTCGTAGACGACCTGGAAGATGGCTCCCGCTCCCACGGCCAGGAAGAGCGCGGCCAGCGCCGGCACGTAGCTGATCCCCCCGAGCCAGGTCCCGAGGATCGTCGGCGCCCCGGCCAGGGCCCCGAGCAGCAGGAGGAGGCGCAGGGGCGGGCGATCGCGCGCGATGGGCGCGAGGATGGCCAGCCCCTCCGTCGTGTTGTGGATGGTGAAGCCGATCACGAGGAACGCGCCCAGGGCGACCCTGCCCAGGCTGTACGCCGCGCCGATGGCCAGACCCTCCCCCAGGTTGTGCAGCCCGATGCCCAAAGCCACGAGGACGGCCAGGGCCACGCGCCGGCTCACCCCTTCACCGCCGGAAGCGCGCCGGCTCACCCAGACGAGGAGCAACGCCGTGCCGAGCGCGCCGAGGAGCACCAGGGCCAGCCCCTGGAAGGCGGGGGGCAGCTCGCGCGCGATCTCCAGCGCGTCGTCGAGCGCCTCCACGCCGAGGAAGAGGAGCAGCCCCGCGGTGAGGGCGAGGAAGAAGGCCAGCCAGCGCGGATCCAGATCCCGCATGAACGGCAGCCAGAGCAATCCCAAGAAGACGGGAATCACCCCGACGTAGACGCCGAGCAACGTGAACGTCACCAGGAACCGCCCGTCCACGCGCGGGGTCTCGGTGGCCACCTCCACGGTGTGCTCGAACGGCGTGCCCAGCGAGCTGAGCAGCTTGAGGTGATGGGCTTCGCCCTCGACCCAGGGATAGGGCAGGGTGATCGTCGCTCGCCCCAGGCGCGGCACCGTCGGCCCGGGGCTGATCGCGAACTGCCAGTAGGCCTCGTCCACGAGCACCTGCGCGATCGTCACCGGCTGCGGGCCCCCGTTCGTGACGTAGACGGTAATCCGCCCGGGCGACAGCGCCACGCGGTCGATCGTCAGGTCCTCGACCGGCGGCACCGCAGCCTGGAAGATGCCGAAGGGACCGCGCGCGGCCAGCAGCGCGACGAGACCGGCGAGGAGCAGCAGGGGCAGCAGGCCCCAGAACCACCTAGACCGCCGCATCGTCGGTCACCTCGAAGAGCCCCATCCAGCCCAGCTCCGTGAACTCCGTCTGATGGGCGTGGAACATGAAGCGCCCGGCGTAGGGGAAGCGCAGCTCCAGGATCGCCCGCTCCGCCTGGCAGAGCATGAGCGTGTCCGTGAACTCCGTCGGCCGCAGGCTGGTTCCCGTGCGGTAGACGTGGAAGAAGTTGCCGTGCACGTGGATCGAATTGATCGGGTCGAACTCTGTGATGTTCACCAGGTAGATCCGCACCAGCTCGCCGCGCCGCACGCGAACAGGGTGTTTCGCGTAGTGGAAGGCGATGGTGTTCACGGCGTAGACCTCGTTCTCGTTGTCGAAGTTCGTGTCGAAGGCGTTCATCATCATGACCAGCTCGCGGGCCGGGGGCCGGCCCTGCGGCGGGTCGATGATGAAGACGCCGTACAGGCCCTTGTGGATGTGCCGCTTCAAGGGCAGCGAGTGACAGTGGTACAGGTGCAGGCCGAAGGGCGCTGCCTCGAACTCGTAGGTGAAGGTCTCCCCCGGCAGCACATCGCCGCGGCCGATGCCCGGCACGCCGTCCATCTCGGCCGTGTGGAACCCGTGGAAGTGCAGGGTGTGCGGATGCTTGCTGGCGTTGATCAGCTTGACCCGCATCAGGTCGCCTTCCCGGGCGCGCAAGGTGGGCCCCGGCACCGTGCCGTTGAACACCCAGGCCGGGAAGAACACTCCCGGGGCGATCTCGATCTCCCGCTCGGACGCGATGATCGTGTAGTCCCGCACCGTGCGCCCGTTGGGCAACCGGCTGGCCTTCCCCCAGTCGAACTGCGTGAGGTACGCGCTCGGATCGAACCCCAGCCGTCTGAGGTCCACCTCTCCCACGGTCATGTTGCCGCCGTGCGGGGCAGCAGGCGCCGGGCCGTGGCTGCTCCCGGCGGCCGACGCCACGCCCGGCAGCCCCCCCGCGCGAAAGGCCGCGGCGGCGCCGGCCAGGCTTGCCATTCCCTTGAGAAACCTCCGTCGGGAGACCCCCATGGTTTAGCCCCACCTAAATTAGCGTTGGCTAAATCTTATGGGCGGTCCGGGCGGCCCGTCAAGAGGTTTTGGCGGTTTTGGCGGCGCAGATGCGGCAGCCCGGGGCGCACGGTTCCACATGGATCGTCACGTCGGTCCCGGGGAGGGCGTCACCGACGTGCTCCTCCAGGTCGTCGCACAGGCGATGCGCCTCGCCGACGCTGAGCGTGCGGTGCAGGACGAGGTGGAGATCGATGAAGCGCTTGGTGCCGACGCGGCGCGAGCGCAGGGCGTGGTACTCCACGATCTCGGCCTGGTGGTCGTCCAGGATGCGCCGGATGACGTCCTCTTCCCCCTGGGGCAGGCTGGTGTCCATCAACCCCCTGACCGACTGCAGGTACACCGAAAGTCCCAGCCGGAAGACATGCACCGCGACCAGGCCGCCGACGGCGGCGTCCACGCGGGGCTGGCCGGTGACCCACGCCAGCGCCAGCCCGACGAACACGCCGGCGGAGGTCAGCACGTCGGCCAACAGGTGACGGGCGTCGGCCTCCAGCGCGATGGAGCCGACCTCCCGGGAGACGCGGAGGAGGAATCGCGCCGTGAGGTAGTTGGCGGCGGTGGCGCCGGCGAGGACGACCGCGCCCCAATCGAGGTGGCGCAGCGGTTGGGGATGGAGCAGCCGCAGGACGGCCGTGGCCAGGATCCAGGCGCCGGCGACCACGATCATCGCGCCTTCGGTGGCGCCGCTGACGTACTCCGCCTTCCCGTGACCGTAGTGGTGGCCGGCATCGGGCGGACGCGCCGCGACGACGAGGCTGACCAGCGCGACGTTGGCGGCGACGACGTTGACCACCGACTCCGCGGCGTCGGAGAGGATGGCGACTGAGCCGGTGAGGAGGTAGGCCGCGAATTTGCAGGCCAGGATGCCCACGCCGGCGCCGACGGAGATGATCGCCGCGCGGACCTGCGGGACCCGGAAGACCGGCGGCGGGATCGGAGGAGCGGTCATTGGCACGAGTGTACCATGCAGCGCCGCGCGCACCAGGAGGCCGCCGGGCGGGGCCGAAGCAAGGTCACATGCGGCGGATCGTGGGCCTGCTGGCCGCCCTGATCCTGCTGGCCGCCGTCGTCACCGGCGCGGGGGCCGCCTATCTGGTGCGACGCGCCTTCCCGGTGGAGCGCGGGACGCTGGTGGTCGCCGGACTGCGCGAGCCGGTCGAGGTCGTGCGCGACCGCTGGGGTGTGCCGCACATCACGGCGCGCAACGACCACGATCTCTTCTTCGCCCAGGGCTTCGTCCACGCCCAGGACCGCCTCTGGCAGATGGAGCTCAACCGGCGGACCGCCTCGGGGCGGCTGTCCGAGCTCTTCGGCCCGGTGACGCTGGAGACGGACCGCTTTATCCGCATGCTGGGCCTCCGCCAGGCCGCGCAGGCGGAGTGGGCGATCCAGGACCCCGAGGCGCAGCAGGCCGCGGAGGCCTACGCCGCCGGCGTGAACGCTTTCCTCGCTACCCATCGCCGGCGGCTGCCCCTGGAGGTCGCGCTGCTGCGCTTCGCCCCCGAGGCCTGGTCGCCCATCGACACACTGGCCTACGCGAAACTGATGGCCTGGGTGCTCTCGGGGAACTGGGAGTCCGAGATCCTCCGCGCGCACCTGTTCGCGCGCTTCGGCGAAGACGGCCTCCGGCTGCTCTTCCCCGATTACCCGCCGAACCATCCCGTGATCGTCCCGCGCGCGGACTACGCCGGCTTCGCCGACGCCGCGGTGCTGCGGGCCCTCGACCACGCGCCGCCGCGCGGGGGCATCGGCAGCAACAACTGGGTCGTGGCCGGGGCGCGCACGGCGACCGGGGCGCCGTTGCTCGCCAACGATCCGCATCTCATGATCTCGATGCCCGGCATCTGGTACGAGATGCACCTGCGCAGCCCCACGCTCAACGTCGCCGGAGCCACCTTCCCCGGCACCCCCGGCGTGATCATCGGGCACAACGACGCGATCGCCTGGGGCGTGACGAACGCCGGACCGGATGTGCAGGACCTCTACCTCGAGCAGTTCCACCCGACCGATCCCAACCGCTACCGCTACCGCGGCGCCTGGGAGCGCGCGCAGGTGCGCGAGGAGCGGATCGTCGTCCGGGGCCGCGCCCGTCCCGTCGTGCTCACCGTGCGCGTCACCCGCCACGGCCCCCTGCTGAACAGCGCCGTGGCGGGCCTCCCGGCGTTCATGGCGCTGCGCTGGACGGCGCTGGAAGGCGGGACGATCCTCTCCGCCGTCGCCCGCCTGAACCGGGCCCGGAACTGGGCGGAGTTCCGCGAGGCGCTGCGCCTGTGGACGGTGCCCGCCCAGAACTTCGTCTATGCCGACCGGGCCGGCAACATCGGCTACCAGTTGCCGGGCCGCATCCCGGTGCGCTCGAAGGGCGACGGGCGGATGCCGGTCGTGGGGTGGACCGGCGAGTATGAGTGGACGGGCGAGATCCCCTACGAGGCGCTGCCCTCGTGGTACAACCCGCGCCGCGGCTACATCGTCACGGCGAACAACCGCATCGTACCGCCGGGGTATCCGCGCCTCCTGGCCACGGAGTGGGATCCCGGGTTCCGCGCCAGGCGCATCGAGACGCTGCTCACGGCGCAGGACACCGTGGACATCGCCGATTTCCGCCGCATCCAGATGGACGTGGCCTCCCTGCCGGGACAGACGATGATCGCCCTGCTCGCGGCCGCGCAGGTGCCGGAAGACCCGGCGGATTGGATGCTGACCGAACTGCGGCGGTGGAACGGGGTGCTCGACCCGGCCAGCCGCCCGGCGGCGATCTACGAGGCGTTCCGCATCGCGTTGCCCCGTCTGGTGTTCGAGCCGGTGCTGGGGCCGGAGCTGTTCGCGCGCTACATGGACCGGTCGGACGCCTGGATGCTGGCCCTCCTGCGCCTGCTCGAAGATCCCGCCTCACCGTGGTGGGGTCCGCAGGGACGCGATGCGGTCGTGGCGCGGGCCCTGGCCGAGGCGGCGGAGACGCTGCGGCGCCACCTCGGCTCCGATCGGGAGCGCTGGACCTGGGGGCGGCTGCACCTCACCCGGTTCGAGCATCCGCTCGGCCGCATCCCGGCGCTCGGCCCGATCTTCAACGCCGTGGCTCCGCCCACGGGCGGCGACGCCTACACCGTGAACAACGGCGGGTTCGATCCGGAGACGTTCCGGCAGGGCGTCGTCGCCTCGTACCGGCAGATCCTGGACCTGCGCGACTTCGACCGTTCCCTGGCGATCCACACCACCGGACAGAGCGGCGTGCCGTTCCACCGGCACTACAAGGACTTCGTCCCTCGGTGGGCGGCGGGGGAGTACCATCCGCTGCCGTACAGCGAGCGAGCCGTCCGGGAAGCGGCGGCAGCCGTCCTCACGCTCGCGCCGGCACCGCCCCGGCCTTGACCGAGCCTTCGCCGCCGCGAGGAGGAAACCCCATCCACCTAACGAACGTTTGGTAGACAGATGGCCCAAACTCTCCCCCGCCCCAAGCACGAGGAACTGCTGGCCACCGCCGTCCGCCTCTTTCGGGAGAAGGGCTATCACGCCACCTCGATGCAGGACCTGGCGGAGGCGGTCGGGATCCAGCGCGGCAGCCTCTATCATTACATCGCCGCGAAGGAGGACCTGCTCTGGGAGATCATGGAGCGGGCGATGACGGCGCTGCGCGCAGCGGTGGAGGCGGAGATCGCCCTCCCCGGCCCGGCCGCCGAGCGGCTGCGGCGCGCCGTGGCGGCGCACCTCGCGGTGGCGGCAGCGATCCCCGACGAGCTGACCATCCTGCATGTCGAACTGAAAGCGCTCTCCCCGCGGCGGCGGACGGCGATGGTCGCGATGCGCGACGCCTATGAGCGTCTGTTCCGCGGACTGATCGAGGACGGCGTCGGCGCCGGCGCCTTCCAGCGGGTGGATGCGAAGGCGGCGGGGTTCGCGATCCTGGGCGCCTGCAACTGGTTCACGCAGTGGTACGATCCGCGCGGGCCGATGGATCACGCCCGCTTCGCCGAGATCTTCACCCGCCTCTTCCTCAACGGCCTCGACCACGGCCCGGCGGGCACCGCGGAGGATCGGCCGTGACGCGGCGCCTGGTGCGGGCCGCCGTGCTGGGCAGCGGCGTGATGGGCGGGGCCATCGCCGCCCACCTGGCCAACAGCGGGGCCAGCGTGCTCCTGCTGGACATCGTGCCCACGGAACTCACGGAGGAGGAGCGTCGGCGCGGGCTGGCGCTGACTGATCCCGCGGTGCGCAACCGGATCGCCGCTGCCGGCAAGGAGCGGGCGCTGAGGGCCAGCCCCGCGGCCTTCTTCACGCCGGCGCGGGCCGGCCTGGTCACGGTGGGGAACTTCGAGGACCACCTCAAGGACATCGCCAACTGCGACTGGGTGATCGAGGCGGTGGTCGAGGACCTCGCCGTCAAGCGCCAGCTCCTCGCGCGCGTGGAGCAGCACTGGCGCGAGGGCATGATCGTCAGCACGAACACCTCGGGCCTGCCGGTGGGGCAGATCGCCGCCGAGCGCTCCCCGGCCTTCCGGCGACACTTCCTCGGCACGCACTTCTTCAACCCGCCGCGCTACCTCAAGCTGCTCGAGCTCATCCCCCTGCCCGAGAC
>DATLZI010000139.1:0-3205 GCA_035574075.1 bacterium
CGCCGTCCCCGCCGGCGATACCCGCGCGCACGCGCGCCGGTGTGCTCGCGCCGAGCTCGCGCACGATGCGCGCCACGATCGCCGCGGCCCGCTCGGCGTCCACGCCCGCGAGGAGCACTCCCCACCGGTCCGCGCCGAGCGGCGCCGCCACGTCGCAGGACCGCATCGCCTCGGCCAGACGCCGGGCGATCGCCTCGTCGGCCGGCCAGCGCCCGTCCGCCCCTTCCAGATCGATCACCGCCACGGTGAACGCCACGCCGTGCTGGCGCGAGCGCTGCAGCGCCTCGTCCACGCGCGCCAGGAAGCTGCGGTCGGGACGCCGACCCGTCTCGGGGTCTTGCCGCACCAGCTCACGCAGGCGGGCCGTTCGCCGCAGCCGACCCAGGCACGCCGCCAGCGCCTCGCCGGCGCGAGCGAGCGCCGCGTACTCTTCCGGCGTCACCTCGCGCTCGCCGCGGGCCAGGGCCAGGACGCCGGCCACGACCCCGTGCTGCACGAGCGGGAAGGCGAGGAAGGCGCGCAGGGCGCGGTCCTGGAACGGCGAGCGCTCGGGGCGGGCGTGGGGATCGGGGATCACCACGGGACGGCCCTCCTGAGCGACCCAGGCCGAGAGACCACGGCCGCGGGCGAAGGGCACGCGTTCGGCGAGCTCGATGCGATTGCCGCGCACGGCCACGGGGACCAGACGACCGGTGCTCCACTCCGTGATGTACAGGGTGCCGTGGTCGAAGGCGATGACGCGGTGTACGGTGTCGAGGAAGCGTGCGTACGCCACGCCGAGCGGCAGCTCTTCCTCTGCCAGCCTGACGAGCTCCAGCTGGACGGCCAGCTCGCCGGCGTCCAGTGCCGGGGGCTCGAGCGGAGAGGTGGCGGCCGTGGAGACCAGGTCGTTCGAGCGGTGAGACCTCATGCGCGCTATCTCCTCCGACGGTGATGCAACGCCGTCGAAGAGAGAAGCAAGCAGGATGCCACCGCGGGCGTGAACTCAGCGTGAGGCGGACGGCGCCTCCCCCGCCGTCCCGCCGGCGTGCCGCGCCGTGGACGGCGGGATGGAGAGCTCTTCGCGGTACTTCGTGACCGTGCGCCGCGCGATCTTCATCCCTTCCTGCGTGAGCCGGCGGGCGATCTCCTCGTCTGTGAGCGGCCGCGTCTCGGCGGCGATGATCTCCCGGATGCGGTCCTTGACGGGCAGGGACTGGTCGAAAAAGACATCGAAGCTGACGACGCGGCCGCTGGGCAGCTGGATGAACTTGCCATCCAGGGCGCGGCTGACCGTGGATTCGCTGATCCCCAGCTCGGCGGCGACCATCGCCTTGGTCAGCGGCTTGAGGTGCGCGTCGCCCCGCTCGATGTACTCCCACTGCGTGCGCACGATCGCCTGCACGATGTTCCCCAGCGTCCAGTTCCGCCGCTGTACAGCCTCGATGAACATCTTCGCTCGCGTGACGTAGTCCCGCACGTGCTCGCGCGACTCGTCGGAGTAGCCGCTGGAGGCCCGGCGCATCTGCCGACGCAGGTCCTCGTAGAAGGTGTTCACGCGCAGCATGAAGGCGTCCGAGCGCACGGCTTCGACCGTGAAGCCCTCCTCCGTGCGGCGGATGATGAAGTCGGGGCGGGCCAGCTCGGCCGGCCGCACCACCGCCTCCTCCCGCTCCTGGCGGTAGCGCTCGCCGGGGTAGGGATAGCAGGTGGTTTTCACGAACTGGTGCGCCTCGCGCACATCGGCCACCTTCACGCCCAGAGCCTGCGCCACGGCCTCGAACCGCCGGGCGGCAAGATCCGGCAGGTGCCGCTCGACGATGCGCTGGGCCAGCTGGTTCGTGGCCGAGGGTTCCATCACCCGCAGCTGCAGGAGCAGGCACTCCTCGACCGTGCGCGCGCCGACGCCCAGGGGCTCGAACCGCTGGATGCGGGCCAGAACGGCCTCCACCTCCTCCTCCGAGGCGTTCGTCTCCTGGGCCACCTGCGTCACCGTGGCCTCGAGGAAGCCGTTTTCGTTGATGTAGCCGATGAGCCGCTCGCCGATGGCGTGGTCGCGCGGCGCGAGGCCCTGGGCCTGCAGGGTCATGAGCAGGTGCTCCTGCAGCGAGACCGGCGCGGCCAGGTGCTGGTAGGGGTCGGCGTCCTCGGTGTCGGGCGTCCAGCTGGTCAGTGAGAGCCCCTCATCGGCGGTCCACTCCCCGGGCGCCGGGGCGCGGTCATCCAGCTCGAGCGCGGGGTTCTCGCTGAGCTCCTGCTCGATGCGCGCCAGCATCTGGTTGATCGGCAGCACGAGCAGGGAGTTGACGAGCATGAGCTTGGGCACCATCCGCTGCGCGAGCAGCGGCTTGGTTTCGGCAAAGACGCGTGGGCGCTGATCCATCGGCCGGCCCTCCTCAGGACGCGTCCGCCGCCGCCCCGGCCGGATCGGCGAGCGGCGCCAGCTCCCCCGCGCGCAGGCACTCCAGCAGAGCGTCGACGACGCGCGGGTCGAACTGCGTGCCTCGTCCGCGCACCAGCTCGCCGACGGCGTGCTCGACCGGCAACGCCGCGCGGTAGCTGCGCGCGCTGGTCATGCTCTCCAGGGCATCGGCCGCCGTGAGGATGCGCGCCTCGACGGGGATCTGCTCCCCGGTCAGGCCGAGGGGGTAGCCGGTGCCGTCCCAGCGCTCGTGATGGAAGAGCACCGCCTCCACGACCCGCGGCGAGAAATCAGCCATGGCCAGGATCTTCGCCCCCATCAGGGTGTGGGTCTTCATCCAGTCGTACTCCTCCGCCGTGAGGTCCCCCGGCTTCAGCAGGATGCCGTCGCCGATGCCGATCTTCCCGATGTCGTGCAGCAGAGCGGCGATCTTGAGGTCCTCGGTGCGCTCCGCGGGCAACCCCAGGCGGCGACCGATGCTCACGGCGTAGGCCGCCAAGCGGTCGGAGTGGCCGCGGGTCGGATGGTCGCGCAGCTCGACGGTGGCGGCCAGAGCGTAGACGGTGTTCCAGTAGGAGCGGCGAAGGCGCTTGAACAGCCGGATGTTCTCGATGGCGATCGCGCCCTGGGCGCAGATCAGCCGCAGCACGTCGCGGTCGGAGGCCGTGAAGGGGGCCTGCGTGCGGCGCGCGCTGAGCACGCCGAGCACGGTCTCCCCCGCCTGCAGCGGCAGGGAGAGCGTCGCGCCGGGGGCCCCGCCGGCGGCGGCCGCCGCTTCTCGCGCCAGCTCATCGGCGCGCACCC
>DATLZI010000140.1:0-25134 GCA_035574075.1 bacterium
TGCGGCGCGACCGAGCAACGAGAGGAGCACAGCAATGGGGACGCGTACGGTTCGGGTGGCCCTGATCGGCGTCGGCAACTGCGCCTCGTCGCTGGTGCAGGGGGTTCAGTTCTACCGCGGCGCCGACGAGCGCGAGGACGTGCCGGGCCTCATGCACGTCACCCTCGGTGGCTACCACATTCGCGACATCGAGTTCTCCGCCGCCTTCGACGTGGCCGAGCGCAAGGTCGGGCTGGACCTCAGCCAGGCGATCGTCGCCGAGCCGAACAACACCATCACCTTCGCTGAGGTGCCCCATCTGGGCGTGCCCGTGCAGCGCGGCATGACCCACGACGGCCTGGGCAAGTACGTGGGATCGCGGGTCAAGAAGGCGCGCGGCAGCCCGGCCGACATCGCCCGCATCCTGCGCGACACCGGCACCGACGTGGTGGTGAACTACCTGCCGGTCGGCGCGGAGCTGGCCACCACGTGGTATGTCGAGCAGGTGCTGGAGGCCGGCTGCGGCTTCGTCAACTGCATCCCGGTCTTCATCGCCTCGCAGCCCTACTGGCAGCAGCGCTTCCTGGAGCGCAAGCTGCCCCTCATCGGCGACGACATCAAGAGCCAGGTGGGGGCGACGATCACCCACCGGGTGCTGACCAACCTGTTCCGGGAGCGCGGCGTGCGGCTCGACCGCACCTACCAACTCAACTTCGGCGGCAACATGGACTTCTTCAATATGCTCGAGCGCGAGCGCCTGGAGTCGAAGAAGATCAGCAAGACCGGCGCCGTGACCAGCCAGATCGGGCGGGCGGTGGCCGACGAGCAGGTGCACGTGGGGCCGAGCGACTACGTGCCGTGGCTGACGGACCGCAAGTGGGCCTACATCCGTATGGAGGGCACGACGTTCGGCAACGTGCCGCTGAACCTGGAGCTGAAGCTGGAGGTGTGGGACAGCCCGAACTCGGCGGGGGTGGTGATCGACGCGGTGCGGCTGGTGAAGCTGGCGCTGGACCGCGGCATCGGTGGGGCGCTGGCGGGTCCCTCGTCCTACCTGATGAAGACGCCGCCGGTGCAGTACACCGACGACGTGGCGCGCCACCTGGTGGAGGCGTTCATCAGCGGGGACGGGGCGCAGCCCGCGCTGGAGGGTGCGACCATCCGCCTGGCCGAGGCGGTGCGGGTGGAGCGACCGAACGCTGAACGCTGAACGTTGAACATTGAACCGAGCGCCGGGGTCGATCGAAGCAGCACTGCTTCGGTCGGCCCCTCTTCAGCGTTCAGCGCTCATCCTTCCGCTACTGGCGAGCCGCAGCGAAGTGTGGTACGCTTCACTCACCGCACGCATGTTCCCGCTCATCGTACACGATGGCAGGAGGGGTCCTATGTCTCTCTTGCACAGAGTGCACCGGGCGTTCTGGGCCACGCTCCGGAACAGAGTGGTGATCCTGGCCGTGATGATGGCCGCGTCCGTGCTGATCTTCGGCCACGGGCGCGCCCTTGCGCTGCCGCCCTCGCCAGACAAGGTGCCGAATGGCGCTGTCTTCAGCTGTGGCACCTGCCATCTGCAGGTGGGCGCGGGCTATGACTATGCGTTCAACACCCAGATGAAGCTCGACTTCCTCAACACCGATCCGAGCAAGACCTGGACGGCGACGCTGGCGAACAAGGACTCGGACGGCGACGGCTTCACCAACGGCGAGGAACTGCAGGACCCGGAGGGCACGTGGGTGATGGGCCAGCCGAACCCCGGCAGCGCGCTCTACGTGACCAACCCTAGCGTCGCCGCCTCCGCGCCCATAGGCCCGGTGATCCAGGAGATCGGCAACTTCTTCGGCACCACGGCCAGCGGCGAGGTCAGCTTCTTCATCATCATGGAGCACGCGCCGATCGGCCTGAGCCGAGTCGAGTACACCGTCCACGACCACCAGGGCGATGTGGTCTTCCAGAGCACGGCGACGGTCGACGCGCCGCCGTTCCGGTTCCTCTCGGCGGGCTGGGACACCACCCAGGCCCCTGACGGCCAGTACACCGTCACGGCGGTGGCGTTCGAGCAGCGGCGCCTGGGTGGTGTGGCCCCGCGCAGCAGTAGCCGGACCTACACGTTCGCGGTGGACAATCCCACCTCGATAACCTTCGCTGAGGAGGCCTACGCCGTGAGCGAGGGCGCCGGCACGGTGACCCTCACCGTCCGGCTCAGCCAGCCGGCCCAGGAGCCCACCAGCGTCGGCTACGCCACCAGCGACGGCACCGCCACCGCCGGGAGCGACTACACCGCCGCGAGCGGTACGCTGACCTTCGCCCAGGGCCAGACCAGCGCCAGCATCCAGATCGCGCTGCGCGACGATGACCTCGACGAGCCAGGCGAGACGTTTTATGTCACGTTAGACGAGAGCAGTGCCTCAGGAGCATTTGTCGGCGACCCGTACGTGGCGACGGTGACGATCGTGGACGAGGTATCGGTCTTCATTCCCGTGGTGATCCGGCCGTAAGCCATGGGTTCGCTGCGCGGCCTCTCGCTTTACCGTCTGGGGAGGCTCGGAGGGGCTTCGCCCTTCCGAAAAAGCATTGCGGTGGGGGCCTGCGGCCCCCATACCCCCATGCGCGTACCCTGCGGGAACGCCTGCGGCGTGCGCGCAGACTGTCACGTACGCGCGACCCTTGTCTAAATGGTACATCCGGCAACTTCGCAGACGCTCGTTGCCGGAGGGTAGGTTCCAGGGAGGGCGAAGCCCTCCCTGACCCTCCCGTACACGAACTTGGCGGATGTGCCACTAAGGCGCGCCGGCGAGATGTTGGTCACCAATCAGTCAGAAGAGCTGCAACCGGCAGACGCCCGCTATCATTCGCTTTCCCGCGCCGGCGCGCTATGCTGAGGCTATACAGAGCGGTCCACCACAGTGATGGTGGTGGGTGGGGGTTCACGGGAGGGCTTCGCCCCCCGGAGCGCCTCACGGGAAGGGCAAGATGGGAACGAGAGCGAAGGGGGGCGTCATGTTGGCTAGCAGCAACCACGCGCGCAGCCCGCGGGTGATGATGTACTCGCAGGACGGCTTCGGCCTGGGGCACATGCGCCGCACCACATCAATCGCGCGCCAGCTCCTGGCGCTTCGCCCGGACGCCTGCGTGCTGACGCTGGCGGACTCGCGGCTCGGGCAGTTCTTCGAGTCTAGCGAGCAGCATGACTACCTGAAGCTGCCCTCCATCCTGAAAGTCGGCCCTGGCAACTGGCGCGCCGTGAGCCTGCCGCTGCCGTTCGCCGACGTGCATACCATGCGCACCGAGCTGATCCGGGCCGCGGCGCTGAGCTACCGGCCGGACGTGCTGCTGGTGGACCACATGCCGCATGGGGCGATGGGCGAGCTGCTGCCGGCGCTCGAGGCGTTGCGGGCGCAGGGCGCGGGCACGCAGATCGTCCTCGGCCTGCGCGACATTCTGGATGCGCCGGAGACCGTGCGGCGGCGCTGGGAGGCGGAGGGCGCCTACGAAGCGATCGAGCGCTACTACGACCGGGTGCTGGTGTACGGCCAGCGGGATGTCTACGACATGGCGGCGCACTACGGCTTCTCGCCCGCCATCGCCGGACGCATGCGTTACACCGGCTACGTCTGCACCCCGGATGTGGCGCGCTACCCGGCGCGGGCGCGGGCGAAGTACCTGGCCGGGACGGCGCCTGGCACGAAGCTGCTGGTGGCGATGGCCGGCGGCGGCGCCGACGCCTACCCGATGATGAAGGCGCTGATCGAGGCCCTGCCGGCCATCCGGGTGGAGCAGCCCTGCGAGCTGGCGGTGATCACCGGCCCGTTCATGCCGGCCGAGCTGCGCCGCGACCTGGAGACCCGCGCGCGCGCCACCCGCGGCGCGTATGTGGCGATCACGGTGAGCGACCCGCTGAGCTACATCGCCGCGGCGGACCTGGTGTACGCGATGTGCGGCTACAACACCACGATGGAGATCATGCGATCGACTACGCCAGCGGTGCTGATCCCGCGCGCCGGCCCGAGCGCCGAGCAGCGCACACGCGCCCGCCTGTTCGCCGAGCGCGGCTGGATGGAGATGGTGGACCCGGACGAGGTGAGCCCGGCGGCGATCGTGGATGCGACGCGACGCGCCCTGGCGCAGGGCGTGGTGGCCCGGCCGCGGCCGGATGGCCTGGCGGCGGCCGCGGCCGAGTTGCTGGCGCTGCTGCCGGCGGTGGCGCCGGAGCCGCTGGAGTTGGCCCTGCCCGGCCGGGTGCTGCGGGCGGCATAGCGAGGACAGCGGGAGAGCGGAAAGGAGCTCCTGGTGCCCACTGACCTCACCTTCGACCTACAGCTGCCACACCTGCCGCAGGCGCTGGACGCAGGCGGCGTGGCGCAGCTGTTCGCCGGGCGGTGGCCCGCCGGCGGGGGAGGCGCGGAGGTCCGCTCCTGCCGCCTCCAGGACGTCAAGTACCAGCCGGGGCAGCGCTGCGTGGCGACCTACGCGTTGCAGGTGGAGCGCGCGGGCGTGCTCGAGCAGACGATCGGCGTCGTCGAGGTGACGCCGGCAGGCCTGGCGCACCGGCTGTACGACGACGATCCACGCCTGCCGCACCTGCGCGAGGCCTCCGACCCGACCCGCATGGCGCCGCGCTTCGCCGCGGTGCTTGGCGGCGCGGCGGACGTGGCGGTGACGCCGGTGCGCTATCGGCCGGGGGTGCGCTGCGTGTTCCGCTACGAGGTCGGGGCGCCCGGCGGGCGGCAGGTGCTGTTCGGCAAGCTGCTTGGCGAGGGCGCCTCGGAACTGGCGGCGACGCTGGCGGCGCTGCACCGGGCCAGCGAGGACTCCCCGGCGCTGCCGCGCGTGCTGCCGGCGCTGGCCCTCTGGCCGGAGATCGGCATGATCGTGCAGCAGGAGGTGGCCGGGCGGGCGGAGCTGAACGACCTGGCGTTCGACCCGCAAGTGGACGCCCCAACGCGCGAGCGCTGGCTGCGCGACGCCGGCGCACGCCTGGCGGGGCTGCACGGGCTGAAGGGCGTCCCGGCGCCGGCACGCACCTTCGAAGACGACATGGACGAACTGCGCGAGTACCTGGCGCCCATGGCCGCCGCTGACCCATCGCTGGCCGCGCGTTACCGGGCGGCGCTCGAGGCGCTGGAGACGCGGGCGCGTGGGCGCGCGGCGAGCGCGCCGGTGGCCAGCCACGGGGCGTTCCGCACCGACCAGTTCCTGATCGAGGGCGAGCGGCTGGTGCTGATCGACCTGGATGGCTTCTGCCATGCGGACCCAGCGCGCGACCTGGGCAACTTCCTAGCCTACCTGCGCTGGAAGGCCATCCGCCGGCCGCAGCAGGAGGAAGCGATCGCCCGTGCCGGCGAGCTCTTCCTGGAGGGCTACGCCGCCGCCGGCGGGCGCAGCGACCCTGCCTGGCTGAACATCTACCGGGCGGCGTCGCTGCTGAAGATCGCCGGGCGCCGCTACCGCAGCCTGACGGTCAAGGAGTGGCCGCTGGTGCCGCTGCTGGTGGACAACGCGGAGCGCGTATCCCAATCATGACAGGACGTACGCGGTGGCAGCGCCCCGCACCCCCACGGGGAGGTGTGGAGGGGCTGCGCCCCTCTACAAAGAACCCGCGAGGGGTTTTTCGGGGGCCTGCGGCCCCCGTAGCCCCCGCGTGGGGCACCGACCGCGTACGTCCTGCATCATGAGTGGTGGCTGGCGCTGGCCAATGCGCTGGCGTTCTCCTCTTCCTGCCGCTTCTGGCCGCAGTCCCGCTCGCCCTCGCCTGGCGCGCCGAGCGACCCCATCCACGACCCGACGCGCTCCCCTGGTAGCGCATCCTACTATCTCCGCGTCCGTGAGGGGTTCGAGGACTAGCTGCTGCTCGGCGCGCATCAGCGCCTGGCGCTCAGCGCCTGGCTCTCGAGGCGCCGCAGGACGTGCAGCAGATACTCCTTGCGGTTGAGCGGATTGTGGTCCGTGCGCTGGCGGGACGGGAACGCGTCGCGGACCGGGTGGTGGTGGTCGAAAGCTGACTCCAGCACCCCTTCGCCGCTGGTCAGCGCCGGCAGCAGCTGCTGCAGCTCGTGCACCCGCGCCGCCGGGATGTCCCCCTCCAGCACGCAGACCGCCCCGCGCATGGAAGGCGGCTGCGGAACGGCGCGCAGCTGCGCCAGGAGGGGCGCGACCCGCCCGAAGGCGTCCGCCGGGATCTCGAGGTGGAAGCGGTGCATCGGCTCACACACCACCGTGCCGGCCTGCTTCAGCGCGCTCATCAGCACCAGCGGCGTCAGGAGGCGGAAGTCGCGCGCCGTGCTCGAAGGAGACACATAGCCGGACAGCGTCATCGTGACGGTGCAGTCGGTGACCTGCCAGCCATAGAGGCCCTGCTGCAGCGTCTCTCGCACCGTAGCCTCCATCGCCGCGCGGAACTCCTCGACGGACTTGTACACGTAGAGCGGGATCGACTCGACCTTGACGTCCAGCACGAACCGCACGCCAGCGTCGATGGGTGCCGGGTCGACGCGCAGGCCGACGGTGGCGAGGAACGGGTTGTCCCCTTTGCCGAGCAACTCGGCCGCTTCGCCCGAGCCGGTCGGCCGCTCGACGCAGATCATCGTCGTCTCACGGAAGTCGACCTCGATGCCAAAGTCGGCCGCCAGCGTCGCCTGGATGACCTCCTTCTGCACCTCGCCATACAGCGAGAGGACCAACTCTTGCCGGACGTCGTCCTGCCGGAGGTTGATCAACGGGTCCTGCTCGGCGAGGCGGGCGAGCGCGACGTGGAGCGCCCCCCGGTCGGCGGGGCGGCGCGGGACGACGACCGTCTCCAGGGTGGGCGGGGCGAAGAAGCGCCACTCCGCGTCCCCCCGCGGCTCGCCGATCGCGTCGCCGATCTGGACGCCGGCCAGCCCCCAGAGCTTGCCGATCTGCCGCGCGGTCACCGAGGGGCGCCGGACGACCGAGCCGCGGTCGAACACGCTGATCGCCGTCACCCTGCCCTCCCTGCCCGGCCCGAACGGCAGCCGATCTCGCACCCGCACGGTCCCCGAGAACATGCGAACGTAGGCGATCTTCTCCCCCGCCGGGCCGCGCTCGATCTTGAACACGGCGCCGGAGACCGGGCCGTCGGCATCGCCCTCGGCCCGGGTGCCCCCTGGGTGGAGCAGCTCCGTGATGCCGGCGACGAGCGAGTCCACACCCGCCCCCGTGATGGCCGAGCCGAAGAACACCGGGTGCACCAGCGCCCGCCCGGTCTGCGCGGCGAGCTCGCCGCGCAGCTGATCGTATGCGACGGCCCCCGCCTCATCAACATATGCGGCGAGCAGCGCGTCGTTGTGGTCCGCGAGGATCTCCAGCAGCCGCGCCGTGAACGCGGCATCGACGGCGCCGTATGGCGCGAAGCGCGCGCCGCGGTCGCCCGCCCCGCGCACCGATCCCATCGCGATGGCCGTGGGGGTCAGCCGCTCGGAGATGCTCCGCAGCACGCGCTCGGGGTCCGCGCCGCCGCGGTCGATCTTGTTGACGAAGAGGAGCGTGGGGATGCGCAGCCGCTGCAGCGCGCGCATCAGCACGCGGGTCTGCGGCTGCACCCCCTCCACGGCGGAGACCACCAGCACGGCGCCGTCGAGCACGCTCAGCACCCGTTCCACCTCGGCGATGAAATCGGGGTGGCCGGGCGTGTCGATCAGGTTGACCGTGATGTCGTCGATGACGAAGGAGACGACGGCGGACTTGATCGTGATGCCGCGCTGCCGTTCCAGCGCCAGGGTATCGGTCTGGGTGTTGCCGCGGTCGACGCTGCCCATCTCGTCGATGACGCCGGCCATGAAGAGCAGCCGCTCGGTCAGGCTCGTCTTGCCGGCGTCCACATGCGCCACGATCCCGATGTTGATGGTGTTCAAGTGGCAGCCTCTCATGCGCTGCGCGCCTAACACGAAAAACCGGTTTGGTGGGTGAGTTTCAAGGAGGGCTTCGCCCTCCCTGGCCCTCCCTCCCCGAACCACCTGCGAGGGCTTGAGGCGCAGCCCCACACCCCCCGCGCTCCCCGTTTCACAGTAGGCGATCCTGGTCTTCTTCGCCCGCCCACAATCGGCGCATCTCCGCGGACGACGCCAGCAGCTCCTGGAGCGTCCCCTCCGCCTCCACGCGCCCGTCCTTGAGCACGATGATGTGGTCCGCCCGCCTGAGCGCGGCGCGGCGGTGCGAGACGGCGAGGATGGTGAAGGATGAATCGGGCGCCGCACTGCTCGAGTCCTTCATCCTGTCCCAGAGTACCCGCTCCGTCTCCACGTCCAGCGCGCTGGAGAGGTCGTCGATCACCAGCAGGTCGGTGCCGCGCACGAACATGCGCGCCGCCGCCGCGCGCTGCACCTGGCCGCCGGAGAGCTTGACGCCACCGGCGCCCACCAGCGTCTCCAACCCCGCGTCCAGCGCCCGCACGTCGTCCTCGAGAACGGCGCTCCGCACCGCCGCATCCAGCGCCGCGGGGTCGTCCGGCAGCCCCAGCTGGATGTTCTGCCTGAGCGTCCCGCTGAACAGGCGCGGCGCCTGCGCCGTGTACGCGCAGCGCGGCGGCACGAAGAAGGAGGCAGGGTCGTCCACCATGTGGCCGTTCCAGCGGATCTCGCCCGCCTCGCGGGGCAGCAGGCCCAGGAGCGTTCGCAGGAGCGTGGTCTTGCCCGCGCCGACGCGCCCGGTGATCACCGTCAGGCTGCCGCGCGGCAGGCGCAGGTCCACCCCGGCGATGCCGCGCCCCCCGTGCGGGTGGCGGTAGGTCAGCCCGCGCGCCTCCAGCAGGACCAGCCGGTCTGCCGGGCTGCGCGCCGGCGGGGGCACGGAAGGCAGCGGGCCGCGCAGGTAGAGGGGCGCGGGCGCCACCAGCGCATCGGGCGGCGCATCGCCCAGCAGGGCGTCCATGCGCGCGAACGAGACCCCCGTCTGCCGGTAATGGGCCAGGTACTGGCCGAGCCCGGTGGTAAAGGCGGCGATGAAGTCCAGGTAGGAGACGAACAGAATGAAGTCGCCTACCGTCAGGCGCCCCGCCAGCAGGGCGCCACCGGCGAGCAGCATGATCAGCCCGGTGCCGACGCTCACCGTGTTGGCTGTGATCGCGTCCACCACCTGCGTCACCACCCGGTCGGCGAGGATGGCGTTCCGGCGCCGCCCGTTGAGCCGCCGGAAGTAGGCCACGACCCGCTCCTCGGCGCCGGCGGCCTGCACCGTCTGCGCCGCGGCCAGGATATCGCCGATCGCCCCGGTGACCTGGCTCGTCGCCTGGCTGCTCGCCGCGCGGTAGCGGCCGAGCGCCGCGCTCGCGCGCTGCGCCACCGCCGCCACCATCACCGTCGGCAGGACGACGGCCAGGGCGATCGCGGCGTCGATGTGCAGCAGGATCAGGAACGCCGCGACGGCGAACAGGCCGTGGCTGATGATCTCGTCGGTCCAGTCCATGTTGTCCTCGGCCTCGTACGCGTCGTCGCGGAAGCGGCTGATGGCCGCCCCGATGGAGAGGGGCAGCGCGCGCGCGCCCGGCCGGGCGAGGACGAGCCGGAGCAGGTTGCGGCGCACCAGCCCGCTCATGGTGAAGCGGAAGGTGATCTCGACGAAGCCGGCCACCAGCCACAGGGCCGCCCGCCCGACGGCGAGGAGGCCCAGCAGCCAGAGCAGCCCCGCCACGCCCCCGGGCGGGCGCGCCGCCCCGGTGAGCGCATCGAAAAAGGCGCGGGCGATCAGCCCCGGCAGGAGCGACATCAGGTTCATCACACTCCACAGCGCCCCGTGGAGCAGGTAGAGCCCCGGCGCGTAGCGGGCCATCTTCAGCGTGTAGCGCCAGGTCGGTAGCGGTCTCATGCAGCGATCTCCTCGGTGGCGACGCGCAGCAGCCCGGCGAAGTGCGAGGTGGGGTCGGCCGCGAGGGCGCGCCGCGGCCCGTGCTCGCGCACCCGCCCGTCATCGAGCACCAGGATGTCGTCGGCGTACGCGACGGTGCTCAGCCGGTGCGCCACGATGATGCCGGTCCGTCCCTCGAGCAGCCGGCCGAACGCCGTGTGCACCAGGCGCTCCGAGGCCGGGTCGAGCCGCGAGGACGCCTCGTCCAGGATCACCACGTCGGGGTCGCGCAGGAAGATGCGCGCGCAGGCCAGCACCTGCGCCTGGCCGGCCGAGAGGCCGACGCCCCCCGAACCCAGCAGGGTGTCCAGCCCGTGCGGCAGCCCCCCGAGCCAGTGCGCGAGGCCCAGGGCCTCGAACACGGCGCGGATGCGCTCGTCCGGCACGCTGCCGTCGAAGAGGGTCACGTTGTCGCGCACGCTGGCGTTGAAGAGCTGCACGTCCTGGGTCACCAGGCCGATGCGCGCGCGCACCGCCGCGAGGCGCACATCCCGCAGGTCCACACCCCCCAGGCGCACCGCGCCGGCCGACGGGTCGTAGAAGCGCGCGAGCAGCCGCGTCAGCGTCGTCTTGCCGCTGCCGGTACGCCCCACCACGCCCAGCACACGGCCCGGCGCCAGGTAGAGGCTGACATCGCGCAGGACCGGGTCCTCCCCGGCGTAGCCGAACCAGACTCCGTCCAACTCCACGGCGAGCGGGCCGGGGGGCAGCGCGGCGCCGGGGCCGTCGGCGAGGCGCGGCGCGGTGTGGAGGAGCTCCTCGATCCGGCCGATGCTGGCGTCCGCCTGTTGCAGGTCCTGCACCTCGTTGCGGATCTGCTCGGTGGGGTGGCGCAGCATCTCGGTGTAGCGGAAGATCAGGTAGACGGTGCCGATGGTGAGCCCGCCCTCCATAAAGAGCGCGGCGCTCACGGCGAAGGCGGCGATCGTGCCAAGCGCGAACAGCCCCTGGCTAGCGGCCACCAGGGCATAGCCCCGCATCTGCGCCCGGCGCGTCGCCGCCAGCCACCACCGCATCACCTCGGCACAGCGGCGCAGCACATAGGCGCCCGCCCCGCTCGAACGGATGTCCTCCAACCCGGAGAGGTAGTCGCCCAGGAAGCCGTAGAAACCGGCGCTGGCCTGGCGCTCCGCCGCCCACAGCGGCGTGGCGGCGGCGCGGATGCGCAGCATGGCGGCCAGGGCAAGGGCGACGAACGCGCCGAGTCCCAGGCCCACCCGCCAGTCCACAACTACAAGCAGCCCGAGCACACCCAGGATCAGGGCGCCATTCCCGAGGATCGAGACGACGAACCGCGAGAAGAAGCGGGCCAGCGTCGCCACGTCTCCGTCCGCCCGCTCGATCAGTTCGCCCGGGGGGTGGGCGGTGTGAAACGTGGCCTCCAGCCGCAGCAGGTGGGCAAGGATGTCGGCGCGCAGGGCGTTGGTCGCCTCCCAGCTCACATGCTCGGCCACGTAGGTCTCGGCGACGGCCATGCCCTGCCCCAGCAACGCCAGGCCCATCGTGAGCAGCGCCAGGGTGACCAACTCGCTCAGGGCGCCCCCGGTCGTCGCCCGGTCGATAAAGCGGCTCGCCGCCAGTGGCGTAACCACTTGCACCGCGATGGCGGCGCATAGGACGACCGTCAGCAGGCCCATCCGCGGCCACTGGGGCCGCAGGTAGCGGGCGAGCAGCCGCCAGTAGCGGCTCAGCGTACGAACAGCGCGCATGGCAGCCTCCCTGGCGCATCACAGACAGCGGGTGACGGAAGCGAACCGGCGACGGGCCGGCCGATCGCCGGCTGCGGATCGAGGTGATCGATGGTGAAGACAGGGTACAGGTTCATGCGCGCTCCAGAGCGTCTCTCGGTTCCGTCCGACTCGGCGGCCGCCTGTGCCGCCAACACAAAACGGCCACGGGCATCCCCGCGGCCGTACGAGCCACGGCCACAGCGATGGTTCCGCAGCCGCCCCAACAAAAGGCGGCCGTGGGATCGCCCCTGGCCGTGGCCCATATGGCGGCCATGGGGCCGATCGTCCCGTGGCCGCTCACAACAAACGGCCACGGAGCTGATACGCAACCCGTGGCCGTATGAAATATCGAGTGTCGCTGCGAGCGGGACGTCAGCGGCTACAAAAGATCAGCCGCGTTCGTCACCGCACGCGATGCAGGTGCCGGTCACCAGGTGTGCTTACAGCAGGCGCTCACCCGTGATGGTGAGACACCCAGAGTTGTAAGCCGCTGCTGCCATGATGCCCTGCCTCCCTGGTCATACATTCGAGCCGCCGCAAGTGTACCACGGTCCGGGGGTGAGATCAACTACGCCGAAAGGCGGGTATGACGAACGTTCCTGCGCGCCGACCACACCCGGCGGGTCAACCCGCGGGCTGTCCTTTGCCAAGGCCGCCTGCGCAGCCTGAACGGCAGCCCGCGACGGCGGATTTCGCGACCGATAGCCCGCCCGTTCACAGGCCGGGCGTGGTTGGCACCCGCAAAACGCTTCGTCACACCCAAAAGGCTGAACCGCCGCGCGCCGCGCCACTGCACGCACCGGCGCGTGCGGCCTCTTCGGTCGGCGCGATCGGTCACGCTCGGTGCGAAAAGAGCAGGGACTTGACCGCCGCGGCATAGGTATTCACCGCGACCGCGGGGTCCAGGGCTTTTTGCAGCTCGAGACCGTGATGACTCCCACCCGTAACCAGTGTGGGCTTTCGCGTGAGGTTTCTGTAAAAAGAGCCGGGGCATGATCGAAGCGGTACCGCTTCGATCATGCCCCGGCTCTTTTTACAGAAACCTCACGCGAAAGCCCACACTGGTTACGGGTGGGAGTCATCACGGTCTCGAGCTGCAAAAAGCCCTGGACCCCGCGGTCGCGGTGAATACCTATGCCGCGGCGGTCAAGTCCCTGCTCTTTTCGCACCGAGCGTGACCGATCGCGCCGACCGAAGAGGCCGCACGCGCCGGTGCGTGCAGTGGCGCGGCGCGCGGCGGTTCAGCCTTTTGGGTGTGACGAAGCGTTTTGCGGGTGCCAACCACGCCCGGCCTGTGAACGGGCGGGCTATCGGTCGCGAAATCCGCCGTCGCGGGCTGCCGTTCAGGCTGCGCAGGCGGCCTTGGCAAAGGACAGCCCGCGGGTTGACCCGCCGGGTGTGGTCGGCGCGCAGGAACGTTCGTCATACCCGCCTTTCGGCGTAGTTGATCTCACCCCCGGACCGTGGTACACTTGCGGCGGCTCGAATGTATGACCAGGGAGGCAGGGCATCATGGCAGCAGCGGCTTACAACTCTGGGTGTCTCACCATCACGGGTGAGCGCCTGCTGTAAGCACACCTGGTGACCGGCACCTGCATCGCGTGCGGTGACGAACGCGGCTGATCTTTTGTAGCCGCTGACGTCCCGCTCGCAGCGACACTCGATATTTCATACGGCCACGGGTTGCGTATCAGCTCCGTGGCCGTTTGTTGTGAGCGGCCACGGGACGATCGGCCCCATGGCCGCCATATGGGCCACGGCCAGGGGCGATCCCACGGCCGCCTTTTGTTGGGGCGGCTGCGGAACCATCGCTGTGGCCGTGGCTCGTACGGCCGCGGGGATGCCCGTGGCCGTTTTGTGTTGGCGGCACAGGCGGCCGCCGAGTCGGACGGAACCGAGAGACGCTCTGGAGCGCGCATGAACCTGTACCCTGTCTTCACCATCGATCACCTCGATCCGCAGCCGGCGATCGGCCGGCCCGTCGCCGGTTCGCTTCCGTCACCCGCTGTCTGTGATGCGCCAGGGAGGCTGCCATGCGCGCTGTTCGTACGCTGAGCCGCTACTGGCGGCTGCTCGCCCGCTACCTGCGGCCCCAGTGGCCGCGGATGGGCCTGCTGACGGTCGTCCTATGCGCCGCCATCGCGGTGCAAGTGGTTACGCCACTGGCGGCGAGCCGCTTTATCGACCGGGCGACGACCGGGGGCGCCCTGAGCGAGTTGGTCACCCTGGCGCTGCTCACGATGGGCCTGGCGTTGCTGGGGCAGGGCATGGCCGTCGCCGAGACCTACGTGGCCGAGCATGTGAGCTGGGAGGCGACCAACGCCCTGCGCGCCGACATCCTTGCCCACCTGCTGCGGCTGGAGGCCACGTTTCACACCGCCCACCCCCCGGGCGAACTGATCGAGCGGGCGGACGGAGACGTGGCGACGCTGGCCCGCTTCTTCTCGCGGTTCGTCGTCTCGATCCTCGGGAATGGCGCCCTGATCCTGGGTGTGCTCGGGCTGCTTGTAGTTGTGGACTGGCGGGTGGGCCTGGGACTCGGCGCGTTCGTCGCCCTTGCCCTGGCCGCCATGCTGCGCATCCGCGCCGCCGCCACGCCGCTGTGGGCGGCGGAGCGCCAGGCCAGCGCCGGTTTCTACGGCTTCCTGGGCGACTACCTCTCCGGGTTGGAGGACATCCGTTCGAGCGGGGCGGGCGCCTATGTGCTGCGCCGCTGTGCCGAGGTGATGCGGTGGTGGCTGGCGGCGACGCGCCGGGCGCAGATGCGGGGCTATGCCCTGGTGGCCGCTAGCCAGGGGCTGTTCGCGCTTGGCACGATCGCCGCCTTCGCCGTGAGCGCCGCGCTCTTTATGGAGGGCGGGCTCACCATCGGCACCGTCTACCTGATCTTCCGCTACACCGAGATGCTGCGCCACCCCACCGAGCAGATCCGCAACGAGGTGCAGGACCTGCAACAGGCGGACGCCAGCATCGGCCGGATCGAGGAGCTCCTCCACACCGCGCCGCGCCTCGCCGACGGCCCCGGCGCCGCGCTGCCCCCCGGCCCGCTCGCCGTGGAGTTGGACGGAGTCTGGTTCGGCTACGCCGGGGAGGACCCGGTCCTGCGCGATGTCAGCCTCTACCTGGCGCCGGGCCGTGTGCTGGGCGTGGTGGGGCGTACCGGCAGCGGCAAGACGACGCTGACGCGGCTGCTCGCGCGCTTCTACGACCCGTCGGCCGGCGCGGTGCGCCTGGGGGGTGTGGACCTGCGGGATGTGCGCCTCGCGGCGGTGCGCGCGCGCATCGGCCTGGTGACCCAGGACGTGCAGCTCTTCAACGCCAGCGTGCGCGACAACGTGACCCTCTTCGACGGCAGCGTGCCGGACGAGCGCATCCGCGCCGTGTTCGAGGCCCTGGGCCTCGCGCACTGGCTCGGGGGGCTGCCGCACGGGCTGGACACCCTGCTGGGTTCGGGGGGCGTCGGCCTCTCGGCCGGCCAGGCGCAGGTGCTGGCCTGCGCGCGCATCTTCCTGCGCGACCCCGACGTGGTGATCCTGGACGAGGCGTCCTCGCGGCTCGACCCGGCCTCGGAGCGCCTGGTGCACACGGCGTTCGGCCGGCTGCTCGAGGGACGGACCGGCATCATCGTGGCGCACCGGCTGAGCACCGTCGCGTACGCCGACGACATCCTGGTGCTCGATGACGGGCGGGTGCGCGAGCACGGGCCGCGGCGCGCCCTCGCGGCCGACCCCACCTCGCACTTCGCCGGGCTGCTGCGCGTCGCCACCGAGGAGATCGCTGCATGAGACCGCTACCGACCTGGCGCTACACGCTGAAGATGGCCCGCTACGCGCCGGGGCTCTACCTGCTCCACGGGGCGCTGTGGAGTGTGATGAACCTGATGTCGCTCCTGCCGGGGCTGATCGCCCGCGCCTTTTTCGATGCGCTCACCGGGGCGGCGCGCCCGCCCGGGGGCGTGGCGGGGCTGCTCTGGCTGCTGGGCCTCCTCGCCGTCGGGCGGGCGGCCCTGTGGCTGGTGGCCGGCTTCGTCGAGATCACCTTCCGCTTCACCATGAGCGGGCTGGTGCGCCGCAACCTGCTCCGGCTCGTCCTCGCCCGGCCGGGCGCGCGCGCGCTGCCCCTCTCCATCGGGGCGGCCATCAGCCGCTTCCGCGACGACGCGTACGAGGCCGAGGACAACATGGACTGGACCGACGAGATCATCAGCCACGGCCTGTTCGCCGTCGCGGCGTTCCTGATCCTGCTGCACATCGACGCCGCGATCGCCCTGGCCGTCGTCCTGCCGACGGTGATGGTGGCGGCGGTGGCGCAGCGCGCGAGCGCGGCGCTCGGCCGCTACCGCGCGGCGAGCAGCCAGGCGACGAGCCAGGTCACCGGGGCGATCGGCGATATCCTGGCCGCGGCGCAGACGGTGCAGGCCGCCGGCGCCGAGGAGCGGGTCGTGGCCTACTTCCGGCGGCTCAACGGGCGGCGCCGGAACGCCATCCTCGCCGACCGGGTGGTGACGCAGGTGGTGGACGCGATCACAGCCAACACGGTGAGCGTCGGCACCGGGCTGATCATGCTGCTCGCCGGTGGCGCCCTGCTGGCGGGGCGCCTGACGGTAGGCGACTTCATTCTGTTCGTCTCCTACCTGGACTTCATCGCCGCCTTTACCACCGGGCTCGGCCAGTACCTGGCCCATTACCGGCAGACGGGGGTCTCGTTCGCGCGCATGGACGCCCTGCTGGGCGATGCGCCGCCCGATGCGCTGGTGGCGCCCGCGCCCCTCTACCTGCGCGGCCCGCTGCCTTCCGTGCCCCCGCCGGCGCGCAGCCCGGCAGACCGGCTGGTCCTGCTGGAGGCGCGCGGGCTGACCTACCGCCACCCGCACGGGGGGCGCGGCATCGCCGGGGTGGACCTGCGCCTGCCGCGCGGCAGCCTGACGGTGATCACCGGGCGCGTCGGCGCGGGCAAGACCACGCTCCTGCGAACGCTCCTGGGCCTGCTGCCCCGCGAGGCGGGCGAGATCCGCTGGAACGGCCACATGGTGGACGACCCTGCCTCCTTCTTCGTGCCGCCGCGCTGCGCGTACACGGCGCAGGCGCCGCGCCTGTTCAGCGGGACGCTCAGGCAGAACATCCAGCTGGGGCTGCCGGACGACCCCGCGGCGCTGGATGCGGCGGTGCGGAGCGCCGTTCTCGAGGACGACGTGCGGGCGCTGGACGCGGGGTTGGAGACGCTGGTGGGCGCCGGTGGCGTCAAGCTCTCCGGCGGCCAGGTGCAGCGCGCGGCGGCGGCGCGCATGTTCGTGCGCGGCACCGACCTGCTGGTGATCGACGACCTCTCCAGCGCGCTGGACGTGGAGACGGAGCGGGTACTCTGGGACAGGATGAAGGACTCGAGCAGTGCGGCGCCCGATTCATCCTTCACCATCCTCGCCGTCTCGCACCGCCGCGCCGCGCTCAGGCGGGCGGACCACATCATCGTGCTCAAGGACGGGCGCGTGGAGGCGGAGGGGACGCTCCAGGAGCTGCTGGCGTCGTCCGCGGAGATGCGCCGATTGTGGGCGGGCGAAGAAGACCAGGATCGCCTACTGTGAAACGGGGAGCGCGGGGGGTGTGGGGCTGCGCCTCAAGCCCTCGCAGGTGGTTCGGGGAGGGAGGGCCAGGGAGGGCGAAGCCCTCCTTGAAACTCACCCACCAAACCGGTTTTTCGTGTTAGGCGCGCAGCGCATGAGAGGCTGCCACTTGAACACCATCAACATCGGGATCGTGGCGCATGTGGACGCCGGCAAGACGAGCCTGACCGAGCGGCTGCTCTTCATGGCCGGCGTCATCGACGAGATGGGCAGCGTCGACCGCGGCAACACCCAGACCGATACCCTGGCGCTGGAACGGCAGCGCGGCATCACGATCAAGTCCGCCGTCGTCTCCTTCGTCATCGACGACATCACGGTCAACCTGATCGACACGCCCGGCCACCCCGATTTCATCGCCGAGGTGGAACGGGTGCTGAGCGTGCTCGACGGCGCCGTGCTGGTGGTCTCCGCCGTGGAGGGGGTGCAGCCGCAGACCCGCGTGCTGATGCGCGCGCTGCAGCGGCTGCGCATCCCCACGCTCCTCTTCGTCAACAAGATCGACCGCGGCGGCGCGGACCCCGAGCGCGTGCTGCGGAGCATCTCCGAGCGGCTGACCCCCACGGCCATCGCGATGGGATCGGTGCGCGGGGCGGGCGACCGCGGCGCGCGCTTCGCGCCATACGGCGCCGTCGATGCCGCGTTCACGGCGCGGCTGCTGGAGATCCTCGCGGACCACAACGACGCGCTGCTCGCCGCATATGTTGATGAGGCGGGGGCCGTCGCATACGATCAGCTGCGCGGCGAGCTCGCCGCGCAGACCGGGCGGGCGCTGGTGCACCCGGTGTTCTTCGGCTCGGCCATCACGGGGGCGGGTGTGGACTCGCTCGTCGCCGGCATCACGGAGCTGCTCCACCCAGGGGGCACCCGGGCCGAGGGCGATGCCGACGGCCCGGTCTCCGGCGCCGTGTTCAAGATCGAGCGCGGCCCGGCGGGGGAGAAGATCGCCTACGTTCGCATGTTCTCGGGGACCGTGCGGGTGCGAGATCGGCTGCCGTTCGGGCCGGGCAGGGAGGGCAGGGTGACGGCGATCAGCGTGTTCGACCGCGGCTCGGTCGTCCGGCGCCCCTCGGTGACCGCGCGGCAGATCGGCAAGCTCTGGGGGCTGGCCGGCGTCCAGATCGGCGACGCGATCGGCGAGCCGCGGGGGGACGCGGAGTGGCGCTTCTTCGCCCCGCCCACCCTGGAGACGGTCGTCGTCCCGCGCCGCCCCGCCGACCGGGGGGCGCTCCACGTCGCGCTCGCCCGCCTCGCCGAGCAGGACCCGTTGATCAACCTCCGGCAGGACGACGTCCGGCAAGAGTTGGTCCTCTCGCTGTATGGCGAGGTGCAGAAGGAGGTCATCCAGGCGACGCTGGCGGCCGACTTTGGCATCGAGGTCGACTTCCGTGAGACGACGATGATCTGCGTCGAGCGGCCGACCGGCTCGGGCGAAGCGGCCGAGTTGCTCGGCAAAGGGGACAACCCGTTCCTCGCCACCGTCGGCCTGCGCGTCGACCCGGCACCCATCGACGCTGGCGTGCGGTTCGTGCTGGACGTCAAGGTCGAGTCGATCCCGCTCTACGTGTACAAGTCCGTCGAGGAGTTCCGCGCGGCGATGGAGGCTACGGTGCGAGAGACGCTGCAGCAGGGCCTCTATGGCTGGCAGGTCACCGACTGCACCGTCACGATGACGCTGTCCGGCTATGTGTCTCCTTCGAGCACGGCGCGCGACTTCCGCCTCCTGACGCCGCTGGTGCTGATGAGCGCGCTGAAGCAGGCCGGCACGGTGGTGTGTGAGCCGATGCACCGCTTCCACCTCGAGATCCCGGCGGACGCCTTCGGGCGGGTCGCGCCCCTCCTGGCGCAGCTGCGCGCCGTTCCGCAGCCGCCTTCCATGCGCGGGGCGGTCTGCGTGCTGGAGGGGGACATCCCGGCGGCGCGGGTGCACGAGCTGCAGCAGCTGCTGCCGGCGCTGACCAGCGGCGAAGGGGTGCTGGAGTCAGCTTTCGACCACCACCACCCGGTCCGCGACGCGTTCCCGTCCCGCCAGCGCACGGACCACAATCCGCTCAACCGCAAGGAGTATCTGCTGCACGTCCTGCGGCGCCTCGAGAGCCAGGCGCTGAGCGCCAGGCGCTGATGCGCGCCGAGCAGCAGCTAGTCCTCGAACCCCTCACGGACGCGGAGATAGTAGGATGCGCTACCAGGGGAGCGCGTCGGGTCGTGGATGGGGTCGCTCGGCGCGCCAGGCGAGGGCGAGCGGGACTGCGGCCAGAAGCGGCAGGAAGAGGAGAACGCCAGCGCATTGGCCAGCGCCAGCCACCACTCATGATGCAGGACGTACGCGGTCGGTGCCCCACGCGGGGGCTACGGGGGCCGCAGGCCCCCGAAAAACCCCTCGCGGGTTCTTTGTAGAGGGGCGCAGCCCCTCCACACCTCCCCGTGGGGGTGCGGGGCGCTGCCACCGCGTACGTCCTGTCATGATTGGGATACGCGCTCCGCGTTGTCCACCAGCAGCGGCACCAGCGGCCACTCCTTGACCGTCAGGCTGCGGTAGCGGCGCCCGGCGATCTTCAGCAGCGACGCCGCCCGGTAGATGTTCAGCCAGGCAGGGTCGCTGCGCCCGCCGGCGGCGGCGTAGCCCTCCAGGAAGAGCTCGCCGGCACGGGCGATCGCTTCCTCCTGCTGCGGCCGGCGGATGGCCTTCCAGCGCAGGTAGGCTAGGAAGTTGCCCAGGTCGCGCGCTGGGTCCGCATGGCAGAAGCCATCCAGGTCGATCAGCACCAGCCGCTCGCCCTCGATCAGGAACTGGTCGGTGCGGAACGCCCCGTGGCTGGCCACCGGCGCGCTCGCCGCGCGCCCACGCGCCCGCGTCTCCAGCGCCTCGAGCGCCGCCCGGTAACGCGCGGCCAGCGATGGGTCAGCGGCGGCCATGGGCGCCAGGTACTCGCGCAGTTCGTCCATGTCGTCTTCGAAGGTGCGTGCCGGCGCCGGGACGCCCTTCAGCCCGTGCAGCCCCGCCAGGCGTGCGCCGGCGTCGCGCAGCCAGCGCTCGCGCGTTGGGGCGTCCACTTGCGGGTCGAACGCCAGGTCGTTCAGCTCCGCCCGCCCGGCCACCTCCTGCTGCACGATCATGCCGATCTCCGGCCAGAGGGCCAGCGCCGGCAGCACGCGCGGCAGCGCCGGGGAGTCCTCGCTGGCCCGGTGCAGCGCCGCCAGCGTCGCCGCCAGTTCCGAGGCGCCCTCGCCAAGCAGCTTGCCGAACAGCACCTGCCGCCCGCCGGGCGCCCCGACCTCGTAGCGGAACACGCAGCGCACCCCCGGCCGATAGCGCACCGGCGTCACCGCCACGTCCGCCGCGCCGCCAAGCACCGCGGCGAAGCGCGGCGCCATGCGGGTCGGGTCGGAGGCCTCGCGCAGGTGCGGCAGGCGTGGATCGTCGTCGTACAGCCGGTGCGCCAGGCCTGCCGGCGTCACCTCGACGACGCCGATCGTCTGCTCGAGCACGCCCGCGCGCTCCACCTGCAACGCGTAGGTCGCCACGCAGCGCTGCCCCGGCTGGTACTTGACGTCCTGGAGGCGGCAGGAGCGGACCTCCGCGCCTCCCCCGCCGGCGGGCCACCGCCCGGCGAACAGCTGCGCCACGCCGCCTGCGTCCAGCGCCTGCGGCAGGTGTGGCAGCTGTAGGTCGAAGGTGAGGTCAGTGGGCACCAGGAGCTCCTTTCCGCTCTCCCGCTGTCCTCGCTATGCCGCCCGCAGCACCCGGCCGGGCAGGGCCAACTCCAGCGGCTCCGGCGCCACCGCCGGCAGCAGCGCCAGCAACTCGGCCGCGGCCGCCGCCAGGCCATCCGGCCGCGGCCGGGCCACCACGCCCTGCGCCAGGGCGCGTCGCGTCGCATCCACGATCGCCGCCGGGCTCACCTCGTCCGGGTCCACCATCTCCATCCAGCCGCGCTCGGCGAACAGGCGGGCGCGTGTGCGCTGCTCGGCGCTCGGGCCGGCGCGCGGGATCAGCACCGCTGGCGTAGTCGATCGCATGATCTCCATCGTGGTGTTGTAGCCGCACATCGCGTACACCAGGTCCGCCGCGGCGATGTAGCTCAGCGGGTCGCTCACCGTGATCGCCACATACGCGCCGCGGGTGGCGCGCGCGCGGGTCTCCAGGTCGCGGCGCAGCTCGGCCGGCATGAACGGGCCGGTGATCACCGCCAGCTCGCAGGGCTGCTCCACCCGGATGGCCGGCAGGGCCTCGATCAGCGCCTTCATCATCGGGTAGGCGTCGGCGCCGCCGCCGGCCATCGCCACCAGCAGCTTCGTGCCAGGCGCCGTCCCGGCCAGGTACTTCGCCCGCGCCCGCGCCGGGTAGCGCGCCACATCCGGGGTGCAGACGTAGCCGGTGTAACGCATGCGTCCGGCGATGGCGGGCGAGAAGCCGTAGTGCGCCGCCATGTCGTAGACATCCCGCTGGCCGTACACCAGCACCCGGTCGTAGTAGCGCTCGATCGCTTCGTAGGCGCCCTCCGCCTCCCAGCGCCGCCGCACGGTCTCCGGCGCATCCAGAATGTCGCGCAGGCCGAGGACGATCTGCGTGCCCGCGCCCTGCGCCCGCAACGCCTCGAGCGCCGGCAGCAGCTCGCCCATCGCCCCATGCGGCATGTGGTCCACCAGCAGCACGTCCGGCCGGTAGCTCAGCGCCGCGGCCCGGATCAGCTCGGTGCGCATGGTATGCACGTCGGCGAACGGCAGCGGCAGGCTCACGGCGCGCCAGTTGCCAGGGCCGACTTTCAGGATGGAGGGCAGCTTCAGGTAGTCATGCTGCTCGCTAGACTCGAAGAACTGCCCGAGCCGCGAGTCCGCCAGCGTCAGCACGCAGGCGTCCGGGCGAAGCGCCAGGAGCTGGCGCGCGATTGATGTGGTGCGGCGCATGTGCCCCAGGCCGAAGCCGTCCTGCGAGTACATCATCACCCGCGGGCTGCGCGCGTGGTTGCTGCTAGCCAACATGACGCCCCCCTTCGCTCTCGTTCCCATCTTGCCCTTCCCGTGAGGCGCTCCGGGGGGCGAAGCCCTCCCGTGAACCCCCACCCACCACCATCACTGTGGTGGACCGCTCTGTATAGCCTCAGCATAGCGCGCCGGCGCGGGAAAGCGAATGATAGCGGGCGTCTGCCGGTTGCAGCTCTTCTGACTGATTGGTGACCAACATCTCGCCGGCGCGCCTTAGTGGCACATCCGCCAAGTTCGTGTACGGGAGGGTCAGGGAGGGCTTCGCCCTCCCTGGAACCTACCCTCCGGCAACGAGCGTCTGCGAAGTTGCCGGATGTACCATTTAGACAAGGGTCGCGCGTACGTGACAGTCTGCGCGCACGCCGCAGGCGTTCCCGCAGGGTACGCGCATGGGGGTATGGGGGCCGCAGGCCCCCACCGCAATGCTTTTTCGGAAGGGCGAAGCCCCTCCGAGCCTCCCCAGACGGTAAAGCGAGAGGCCGCGCAGCGAACCCATGGCTTACGGCCGGATCACCACGGGAATGAAGACCGATACCTCGTCCACGATCGTCACCGTCGCCACGTACGGGTCGCCGACAAATGCTCCTGAGGCACTGCTCTCGTCTAACGTGACATAAAACGTCTCGCCTGGCTCGTCGAGGTCATCGTCGCGCAGCGCGATCTGGATGCTGGCGCTGGTCTGGCCCTGGGCGAAGGTCAGCGTACCGCTCGCGGCGGTGTAGTCGCTCCCGGCGGTGGCGGTGCCGTCGCTGGTGGCGTAGCCGACGCTGGTGGGCTCCTGGGCCGGCTGGCTGAGCCGGACGGTGAGGGTCACCGTGCCGGCGCCCTCGCTCACGGCGTAGGCCTCCTCAGCGAAGGTTATCGAGGTGGGATTGTCCACCGCGAACGTGTAGGTCCGGCTACTGCTGCGCGGGGCCACACCACCCAGGCGCCGCTGCTCGAACGCCACCGCCGTGACGGTGTACTGGCCGTCAGGGGCCTGGGTGGTGTCCCAGCCCGCCGAGAGGAACCGGAACGGCGGCGCGTCGACCGTCGCCGTGCTCTGGAAGACCACATCGCCCTGGTGGTCGTGGACGGTGTACTCGACTCGGCTCAGGCCGATCGGCGCGTGCTCCATGATGATGAAGAAGCTGACCTCGCCGCTGGCCGTGGTGCCGAAGAAGTTGCCGATCTCCTGGATCACCGGGCCTATGGGCGCGGAGGCGGCGACGCTAGGGTTGGTCACGTAGAGCGCGCTGCCGGGGTTCGGCTGGCCCATCACCCACGTGCCCTCCGGGTCCTGCAGTTCCTCGCCGTTGGTGAAGCCGTCGCCGTCCGAGTCCTTGTTCGCCAGCGTCGCCGTCCAGGTCTTGCTCGGATCGGTGTTGAGGAAGTCGAGCTTCATCTGGGTGTTGAACGCATAGTCATAGCCCGCGCCCACCTGCAGATGGCAGGTGCCACAGCTGAAGACAGCGCCATTCGGCACCTTGTCTGGCGAGGGCGGCAGCGCAAGGGCGCGCCCGTGGCCGAAGATCAGCACGGACGCGGCCATCATCACGGCCAGGATCACCACTCTGTTCCGGAGCGTGGCCCAGAACGCCCGGTGCACTCTGTGCAAGAGAGACATAGGACCCCTCCTGCCATCGTGTACGATGAGCGGGAACATGCGTGCGGTGAGTGAAGCGTACCACACTTCGCTGCGGCTCGCCAGTAGCGGAAGGATGAGCGCTGAACGCTGAAGAGGGGCCGACCGAAGCAGTGCTGCTTCGATCGACCCCGGCGCTCGGTTCAATGTTCAACGTTCAGCGTTCAGCGTTCGGTCGCTCCACCCGCACCGCCTCGGCCAGGCGGATGGTCGCACCCTCCAGCGCGGGCTGCGCCCCGTCCCCGCTGATGAACGCCTCCACCAGGTGGCGCGCCACGTCGTCGGTGTACTGCACCGGCGGCGTCTTCATCAGGTAGGACGAGGGACCCGCCAGCGCCCCACCGATGCCGCGGTCCAGCGCCAGCTTCACCAGCCGCACCGCGTCGATCACCACCCCCGCCGAGTTCGGGCTGTCCCACACCTCCAGCTTCAGCTCCAGGTTCAGCGGCACGTTGCCGAACGTCGTGCCCTCCATACGGATGTAGGCCCACTTGCGGTCCGTCAGCCACGGCACGTAGTCGCTCGGCCCCACGTGCACCTGCTCGTCGGCCACCGCCCGCCCGATCTGGCTGGTCACGGCGCCGGTCTTGCTGATCTTCTTCGACTCCAGGCGCTCGCGCTCGAGCATATTGAAGAAGTCCATGTTGCCGCCGAAGTTGAGTTGGTAGGTGCGGTCGAGCCGCACGCCGCGCTCCCGGAACAGGTTGGTCAGCACCCGGTGGGTGATCGTCGCCCCCACCTGGCTCTTGATGTCGTCGCCGATGAGGGGCAGCTTGCGCTCCAGGAAGCGCTGCTGCCAGTAGGGCTGCGAGGCGATGAAGACCGGGATGCAGTTGACGAAGCCGCAGCCGGCCTCCAGCACCTGCTCGACATACCACGTGGTGGCCAGCTCCGCGCCGACCGGCAGGTAGTTCACCACCACGTCGGTGCCGGTGTCGCGCAGGATGCGGGCGATGTCGGCCGGGCTGCCGCGCGCCTTCTTGACCCGCGATCCCACGTACTTGCCCAGGCCGTCGTGGGTCATGCCGCGCTGCACGGGCACGCCCAGATGGGGCACCTCAGCGAAGGTGATGGTGTTGTTCGGCTCGGCGACGATCGCCTGGCTGAGGTCCAGCCCGACCTTGCGCTCGGCCACGTCGAAGGCGGCGGAGAACTCGATGTCGCGAATGTGGTAGCCACCGAGGGTGACGTGCATGAGGCCCGGCACGTCCTCGCGCTCGTCGGCGCCGCGGTAGAACTGAACCCCCTGCACCAGCGACGAGGCGCAGTTGCCGACGCCGATCAGGGCCACCCGAACCGTACGCGTCCCCATTGCTGTGCTCCTCTCGTTGCTCGGTCGCGCCGCA
>DATLZI010000141.1:0-2793 GCA_035574075.1 bacterium
CCGCGCGCAGCGCGCCGGCGATGACGCCGTCCTGCACCAGGATCAGGTTGCTGTGGCGGCCCATGAGCTCGGCGATGAGTTCGACGACGCCCGTGTCGGTCTCGAAGGCCAGCTCCAGGATGCGCTCGAACGGCATCTGGCGCACGGCGCGCAGCCGGGCGTGCTCCAGCCGGCTGCGCAGCAGCCGGGCGAAGGGGCCGACCGTCCCGCTTCCGGAGACGGCCGGGACCAGATGCGCGCGGGCCCAGCGCGGGTGGATCGAGCACAGCACCGCCGCCGGACCCGCCGGCCGGCGCAGGTGAAGGACGATCTCATCGGCGGCGGGTTGGATGGCGCGCTGCAGCCGCGCGCCGACCAGCGGTTCGAGCTCGGCCGCCACGGCGGCCAGCACGACGCTGTCGAACGAGCCGAGGAAGCGCATCCCGACCTACGATAGCACAGGGAACAGGAGTCACTTCCGGCGGATGCGAAGCACACTCTGATGATCCGCAGCATGACCGGCTACGGCCGTGCCGAGACCGCCACCACCTTCGGCCGGTTCACGGTCGAGATGCGCTCCGTGAACCACCGCTTCGCGGAGATCCTCGTGCGCCTGCCCCGGGACCTCGCGCCCCTCGAGGATCGTGTGCGGGCCGCGGCGCAGGCCAGGATCCAGCGGGGACGCCTGGAGGTGACGGTGGCGCGCGAGGATCGCGCGATCCGGCCGAAAGCCGTGCGCGCCGATCTCGAGCTGGCCGCCGGCTATGCCCAGGCGCTGCGTGAGCTGGCCGCCGTCCTCGGCCTGGCGGAGGGCATCTCCCTCAGCCAGGTGGCGGCGTTTCCGGATGTGGTGCGGGTGGAGGAGGCGAAGGACGACCTGGAGGCGCTCTGGCCGCAGCTCCAGCCGGCGGTGGAAGCGGCGGCGGCCGACCTGGTGGCGATGCGGGAGGCGGAAGGCCGCCGCCTGGCCGAAGACCTGGCCAGCCGGCTGCAGCGCCTGGACGAGCTGAGCGGCGTCGTGGAGGCCCGCTCGCGGCAGGCGGTCGCCGACTACGTGGCCCGGCTGCGGGAGCGCATCCGGCAGCTGCTGGGGGAGATCCCGCTGGATGAGCACCGCCTCGCCGCGGAGGTGGCCATCTTCGCCGAGCGCGCCGACGTCACCGAGGAGGTGACGCGGTTGCGCAGCCACATCGCGCAGTTCCGCGAGATCCTGACGATGGCGGAGGGCGCCGTGGGCCGCCGGCTGGAGTTCGTCCTGCAGGAGATGGGCCGCGAGGTGAACACCACCGGGGCAAAGGCCAACGACCTGGAGATCGCGCGCGCCGTGATCGCGATGAAGGGCGAGCTGGAGAGCATGCGCGAGCAGATCCAGAATGTGGAATGAGGTCCGCCTGATCAACATCGGCTTCGGGAACATCGTGGCGGCGAACCGCATCATCGCCATCGTCGCGCCCGACTCCGCGCCGATCAAGCGCATCATCCAGGAGGCGCGGGAGAAGGGCGTGCTGATCGACGCCACCTACGGCCGGCGGACGCGCGCCGTGGTGATCACCGACAGCGGTCACGTCCTCCTCTCTGCGGTGCAGCCGGAGACCGTGGCGCATCGCTTCATCGATCGAGACGCCGACGAGGCGCCCCCGTGACGGCGGCCGGCCGATGATCATCGCCATCGCCGGGCCGATCGGGGTGGGCAAGAGCACGGTGGCGCGGGGCCTCGCCGACCGCCTCGGCTACCGCTACATCTCCGGCGGCGAGGTGTTCCGGGAGCTGGCCCGGGAGCGCGGCATCTCCGTGACCGAGGTGAACAAGCTGGCGGAGCGCGACCCGGCGCTCGATCGCGAGCTCGATCGCCGCCAGCGGGAGCTGGCCCGGGGGGGGAACTGCGTCGTGGAGAGCCGCCTCGCCGGCTGGATGACCGACGCCGATCTGAAGATCTGGCTGCGCGCCCCGCTGGACGTGCGCGCGGCGCGCGTCGCCCGGCGCGAAGGCCAGCCGGTGGCGGCGGCCCGCGCGGACCTCGTCGAACGCGAGCGCAGCGAGTGGGCGCGCTACAAGGCGGCCTACGGTATCGACATCGAGGACCTCAGTCCCTACCACCTGATCATCGACACTTCGTTGTGGAGCGCAGAGGCGCTCGTCGACGCCCTGACGATGCTGGCCGGCAGCGCCCTGCCCGGGGTGCGCCAGCCGTGAGCGACCGCCTCGACGGGCGGGTCATCGTCGTCGGCGTGACGGGCGGCATCGCGGCCTACAAAGCGGTGACGCTGGTCAGCCGCCTCCGCCAGCTGGGCGCCGAGGTCCACGTCGTGATGACGCCAGCCGCGACGCGGTTCGTCAGCGCGGCGACCTTCCGCGCGGTGTCGCAACATCCGGTGATCACCGACCTGTGGGACCCGGCCAGCCCCTACGACGAGCCCCACGTCGCCCTCGGCGAGCGCGCCGCGCTGTACGTCATCGCGCCGGCGACGGCGCACACCATCGCGCGGCTGGCCCTCGGCCTGGCCGACGATGCGGTGAGCGCGACGGCGCTGGCCACCCGGGCGCCCCTGATCGTCGCGCCCGCGATGCACGACGCGATGTACGAGCACCCGGCCACCCAGGCCCACCTGCGGACGCTGCGCGAGCGCGGCTGCCATCTGGTCGGCCCGGAGACGGGGTGGCTGGCGTCGGGGAAGACGGGCATCGGACGGATGGCCGAGCCGGACGCCATCATCGACGAGATCTGCGCCGTCCTGGCCGCCCGGTGATCAGCGGAGGGCTCCGCGCTGCGCTGTGCGCGGCGCTCTTCGTCGCCGCGTGTGCCCGTCCTCCCGC
>DATLZI010000142.1:0-3050 GCA_035574075.1 bacterium
CGCGCTGACGGACGAGCAGGGCAAGCCCCGTACCGTCTACACTCTCGCCCGCCGCCGGCCGGTCGATCTCTTCCCGCTGGCCCGCCGGCACACCGTGCTGCGGCCGCTGGTGGACGCGGAGTACGGCTCGGGAACCTTCGCGCCCACCGGACCGCGCGCGGCGTTCGAGGTGCGCGTCTCCACGAGCGGCCTGCTGCTGCGGCGGATCACTCCCTGATCGCGGCGAACTCGGTGACGAAGCGCGCCACGGACTGCTCGAAGAGGCGGATGCCGTCCACGGTGGCGTACTCGTTCGGGCTGTGCTGGCGGCCGCCATGCCCCATCCCGCCCATCGCGAACGGCTGGCCGAGGACGCGCTGGAAGAGGTAGAAGGGCGCCGAGCCGCCGATGTTCGGCCAGATCTCGGGCTCCCGGCCGAAGGAGCGCAGCGTGCGGATCATCGCCTGGGAGATGGGGGCCCGCGGGCTCATCCGGGCCCAGGGATACCCTTCCTCGATCCGCAGCGTGAAGTCCTCGCAGCCGATCTTCCGCAGGTGCGCGCGCAGCTTGTGGTGCACCTCTTCCGGCTCCATCTCCGGGACGAGGCGGAAGTCCATCTTCACCGTGACCTCGTGCGGCAGCAGCGTCTTGCTGCCGGGACCGTAGTGGCCGCCGGCGATGCCGTCGATGTTCAGCAACGGCTCGAAGAGGAAACGCCGCAGCAGCGCCGCGCCGGTTTCCTCGTACTTGAAACGCCGCACCTCGTTGCCGCACAGGACGAGCTGCGGATCGAACGTGCGCGCCGTGGCGGCAAGCACGTCCTCATCCTCGGGCGTCGGCGGCCGGACGTTGTCGTAGATGCCGGCGATGGCGATCCGCTCGTCCGGCGTCGTCATCGTGGCCAGGGCGTGGATCATGCGCCAGACCGGGCTGGCGATCCAGGCGCCGTGGCTGCCGTGGATGCCGCGCGCGGTCGGCCCGCCCCACTCCCCGCCGCGGCAGGTTAGCTCCACGAAGACGATCCCCTTCACGCCGAGCCAGACCACCGGCTTGCCGTCCCGGTCCTGGGAGAAGTGCCCGAAGTAGGTGCCGTCGGCGCGCAGCCGATCTTTGTGGCGGTGGACAAACTCCGGCAGGTGGCGGCTGCCGAGCTCCTCCTCGCCCTCCACGGCAAACTTCACGTTCACCGGCAGGCGGCCCCAGACGGCCTGCATGCTGGCCAGGGCATTGAACACCCCGGCCAGCGGCCCCTTCTGGTTGGCGATCCCGCGGCTGATCAGGCAGGGGCCCAATCCCTCGAAGTCGTCGACCGTCTCCCCGCCGAACGGCGGCACGATCCAGGTCTCGCCGGCCACTGGCTGCACGTCGTACATCCCGTACACCAGCAACGTGCGCGGCGCGCCGGCGTCGATCTCGCCGTAGACCACCGGCCAGCCGGACGTCGGCACGATCTCGCTGCGCCCGCCGAGCTCCCGGATCGTCGCCGCGACCAGGGCGGCCATCTCGCTCATGCCCACGCCCTCGCCGCTGATGCTGGGCTGGCGGACGAAGGCCCGCACGCGCTCGAGGTGTCGGTCGAAGTGCTCGTCGATGTGACCGTAGACCCGCTGCAGCTCGTTCATCGCCCCTTCCTCCTCGCCGGCCCCGTCCGGGCCCGCCGCATCCAGGGCGGCGCGCCCAGGTAGGGGGATGCCGGACAGTCGCGACGCAGGGGACAGCTCGGGCACTGCGGGCCTCGAGCGGTGCAGACCTCGCGGCCGAAGTAGATCAGGCGCAACGAAAATCCGCCCCACTCCGCGCGGGGGACGAGGGCCATCAGCTCCTGCTCGATCCGCTCCGGGTCGTCGCTCTCCACCAGGCCCAGGCGGCGGCTGACCCGACGGACGTGCGTGTCCACGACGATGCCCATCCCGTCGGAGGGGTCGTCGCCCCCGCCCCAGGGCTCGAGCCGCTTGGCGGCGAGCACGACGTTGGCCGTCTTGCGCCCCACCCCTTCCAATGTGACGAGCTCGTCCATCGTCAGGGGCACGCGGCCGCCGAAGCGCTCGAGGAGCGAGCGACTCATCGCCTGGATGGCCCGCGTCTTCTGCCGGAAGAACCCCGTGGGCTTGATGAGCTGCTCGACGTCGGCCGGCCGGGCGGCAGCCAGGGCCTGCGGGGTCGGATAGCGGGCGAAGAGCGCCGGGGTGACGCGATTCACCATCGCGTCGGTGCACTGCGCGGAAAGGATCGTCGCGACCAGCAGCTGGAAAGGATCGCGGTGCCGCAGCGGGACGCGGATCTGCGGATAGCGTTCGGCCAGGCGCGCGATGATGCGCGCGACCCGGCGCCGGCGCCGGGCGAGCGGCTCGCTGGGCGCCGCGGGGACGCGCCGTGGGCGGGAGGACGGCCGGAGCGATCGCATGGGCTGCGGTGTTTCTTTCACCGTACCCCACGCGACATTCCTACGGCCGGGGCTATCTCACGGCGCTGGCGTCGTGCCCCCGGATGGATCTCCGGGAAGTGCCGGTGCCCGGCGCGGCGAGGGGGATTGCTCCCACCCCGCGCGCGAATTGCTGTCGTATGGACTACGCCGACCGTCTGCGCCGTCTCCGGGATGCGATGGCGGAGCGGAGGATCGACCTGCTCGCCATCCCCCCGGGCGACGACCTGCGCTACCTCACCGGTTTCTCGCCCGTCGCGGACGAGCGACCCTGCTATCTCTTCGTCGCCGAGGACAGGGGCCTGTTCCTCGTCCCGGAGCTGAACGCCGCCCAGTGCGAGCGGCACATCCGCCAGCCCTTCGTCGCCTACAGCGACGCCGACGGACCAAGCCGCGCGCTGGCGGCGGCCCGGGAGCACCTCGGCGCGCCGCGGGCCGTGGCCGTGGGCGATACGATGCGGGCGGACGCGCTCCTCCTCCTGCAGCGGCTCTGGCCGGAGGCGGCATTCGTCCCGGCCTCGACGCTCCTCGCCCCCCTGCGGATGCGCAAATCCCCCGACGAGGTGGAACTGCTGCGGCGGGCGGCGCGCACGGCGGATGCGGCCGTGCAGGCCGCCTGGCAGGCCTCGCGCGCGGGGGCGACCGAGGC
>DATLZI010000143.1:0-3507 GCA_035574075.1 bacterium
CGGGAACTGGAGGCGCTGCTCCCGCCGATCCCCGACGGCTTCTTCACCCCGGAGGCGGAGGTGCTGCCGGCGATCGGCCCGCGCCGGGCGCGCGTCGGGATGCTCAACGGCTGCATCATGCCGCTGCTCTTCGGGGAGGTGAACGCGGCCACCGTGCGCGTCCTGCGCCGCAACGGTTGCGAGGTGGTCATGCCGCGCCAGCAGGGCTGCTGTGGCGCCCTCAACGTGCACAACGGGGAGACCGCGGCGGCGAAGGCGATGGCCCGCCGCAACATCGACACCTTCCTGGCCGCCGGCGTGGACGTCATCGTCGTCAACGCCGCGGGCTGCGGCGCGGCGATGAAGGAGTACGGGCACCTGCTGCGCGACGATCCGGCGTACGCCGAGAAGGCCGCGGCGTTCGCCGCGCGCTGCCGCGACGCCGCCGAGTTCCTGGCCGAGCTGGGCCTGGCGGCGCCGCCAGGCGAGCTGCGCCTGACCGTGACGTACCAGGATCCCTGCCACCTGGCGCACGGGCAGCGCGTGCGCGCCCAGCCCCGGCAGCTGCTCGGTGCGATCCCCGGGCTGCGCGTGATCGAGATGGATGGCGCCGACCGCTGCTGCGGCAGCGCCGGCATCTACAACCTCACCCAGCCGGCGATGTCCCGCACGCTGCTCGACGAGAAGCTGGCCGCGATCCAGCGCACCGCGGCGGACGCCGTGGTGGCGCCCAACCCCGGCTGCATGCTGCAGCTGCGCGCCGGGTTGCAGCGGGCCGGGGGGGCCACGGCTGTCTATCACCTCATGGATCTGCTCGACCGGGCCTATCAGGTCGGTGATCCTCCCTCGCGGCCGTCGCGATGAGCGCGCCCCAGCGCGTCCGCACGGAGACGCTGATCGGCCGCCTCAGCGCCGAGCTGGATCGCGGCGCAGTGGCCACCGACCCCGCCACGCTGCGCGCCCACGCCGTGGATGGCGTCGTGCCGCAGGTCGTCTGCAGTCCGCGGGATTCGGCGCAGATCGCCGCCGTGCTGCGCCTCTGCGGGGAGGCGGGCGCCGCCGTGGCGCCCTGGGGCGGGGGGACGATGATCGCGCTGGGCAACGTCCCCCGCCGGCTGGATGTCGTCATCCGCACCACGGCCCTGGCCGCGCTGCGGGAGCACGACGCCGCCAACCTTACCGCGACGATGGAAGCGGGCCTCACCGTCGCCGCGCTGCAGACGCAGCTGGCGGCGCGCGGCCAGTTCCTGCCCTTCGATCCGCCGCTTCCGGAGCAGGCCACCGTGGGCGGTGTCGTCGCCGCGGCGGCGAACGGCCCGCGCCGGATGTTCTACGGCGGCGTGCGCGACCTGGTGATCGGGATGAAGATGGTCCTCGCCGACGGCGCGCAGATCAAAGCCGGCGGCAAAGTGGTGAAGAACGTCGCCGGCTACGACATGTGCAAGCTGTTCACCGGCTCGCTGGGCACCCTGGGGGTGATCACCGAGGTGACCTGCAAGGTGATGCCGCTGCCCGAGCAGGCCGTGACGGTGGCGGGACGGGGGCCGCTGGTCAGCGTCTTCGGGCTGGTGGACGCGCTGTTCGCCTCCGTGCTGCAGCCGTCGGCGATCGCCGTCCTCGCGCCGGCCACCGCCGGCGCGACCGGCCTGTCCGCAGAGGCATCGGCGGTGGCCGTGGCCGTGGAGGGCTTCGTCGAGGCGGTGCAGCGCCACGTGCGCGACATCTCGGCGATGGCCCGCGAGCGAGGCCTGGCGCTTGAGCTGCTCAGCGGGTCGGACCACGACCGGGTGTGGGCGGTCATCCGGGACTTCCCCCAGGCTGCGCACAGCGCCGTCATCCGTCTCACCGTTCCGCTCGGTGCCGTGGCCGCGGCCGTGGAGGAGCTCCAGCGCGCCGGATGGGCCGATCGCTTTGTGGCTCATGCCGGCGCGGGCACGATCTGGGTGGCGGTAGAGGTTACCCGGGCGGCCGGAGCCTTCGGCACGCTGGGGGCGATCGCCGCGTCGCACCGCGGGCACGCGGTGCTGACCGCGGCGCCGCCCGAGGCCAAGGGCGGATTGGACATCTGGGGGGCGGCCCCCCCGGGGCTGGAGATCATGGCGGAGATCAAGCGCCGCTTCGACCCCCAGCAGCTGTTGAATCCCGGCCGGTTCGTCGCGTTCCTCTAGCCTCGAACGGGGGAAGGACCTTCTTGTGAGCACCATCCTGTCCCTGGCCATCCACAACCACCAGCCCGTCGGGAACTTCGCCCACGTCTTTGAGAGCGCCTACGCCCAGAGCTACCTGCCGATGGTGGAAGCCCTGGAGCGGCATCCCGCCGTGCGCGTCGCGCTGCACTACAGCGGCCCGCTGCTGGACTGGATCGAGGCGTCGCACCCCGAGTTCTTCCCCCGCGTGCGCGCCCTCGTAGAACGCGGGCAGGTGGAGATGATGACCGGGGGCTACTACGAGCCGATCCTCGCCGCGATCCCGGAGCGCGACCGCGCCGGCCAGATCCGGAAGATGACGACCTGGCTACAGCGGCGCCTGGGGGCGCACCCCCGGGGGCTGTGGCTGGCCGAGCGGGTCTGGGAGCCCCACCTGCCGCGGTCCCTCGCCACCGCCGGCGTGGCGTACACCATCGTGGACGACGCGCACTTCCGGGCCGCGGGCCTGGCCGCGGAGCAACTGCGCGGGGTCTTCGTCACCGAAGAGGGAGGCCTCACCCTGCGGGTGCTGGCCAGCCTGCGCGCCCTGCGCTACCTCATCCCCTGGCATCCAGTGGAGGAGGTGCTGGCCTTCCTCCGGGAGCACGGCGCCGACCCCGCGCCGGTGCTCTTGATGGGCGATGACGGCGAGAAGTTCGGCGTGTGGCCGGGCACGTACCGCCACTGCTGGGAGGACGGCTGGGTGGAGCGGTTCTTCACCGCCCTGGAGCGCGAGCGGACGTGGCTCACCGTGCTGCCCCCGGGGGAAGCGGCGGGGCGTCCCCCGGTGGGCCGCGTCTACCTGCCGACGGCGGCCTACGACGAGATGGAGGCCTGGGCCCTGCCCGTGGAAGCCGCGGTGGCGTACGAGCGGGTGCGCCGCCGGCTGGAGGACGCGGGCGACGAAGCGGCGCGGTTTCTGCGGGGCGGGTTCTGGCGGCAGTTCCTGGTGAAGTACCCTGAGATCAACACGATGCACAAGAAGATGCTCCGCGTCAGCGAGAAGGTCTGGGCGCTCCCGCCCGGGCGTCAGCGGCAGCGCGCACTCGACGAGCTGTGGCAGGGCCAGTGCAACTGTCCCTACTGGCACGGGGTCTTCGGAGGCGTCTACCTGCCGCACATCCGCCGCGCGACGTTCGCCCACCTCATCGCCGCGGAGGCGTTGGCCGACGCCGCCGCGCGCACCGCCGCGCGGGCCGCCACCGCCGACCTGGACGCCGACGGGATGCCCGAGATCGAGCTGGCCACGCCCGCGCTGGTGGCCTGGATCGATCCGCAGGAGGGCGGCAGCGTCGTGGCCCTGGACTGGCGGGCGGGCCGGGTGAATCTCGTCAACGTCCTG
>DATLZI010000144.1:0-6934 GCA_035574075.1 bacterium
CGCCGCGCAGCTCGCGGCGCTGCGGGCGCAGGACCGCCAGCGCCGGGCCGCCCGCCTTAGCGAGGAGATCGCGCAGCTCCAGGAGGCCCTGCGGGGAGCGCTGACCGCGGCGGGCGCGCCGACCATCGACGACGCCGAGCAGCGGCTGCAGCGCTACCGGGACCTCGTGCGGGACCGCCAGCAGACGGCCGAGTACCTGGCCCGCCGGCGGGAGGGCAGCGACGACGAGACGATCGCCGAGCGCTGGAAGACGGTCCGCCGCGATATCTTCGGGCTGGAGGAGCGGCTGCGCGCGCCGGAGGTCGTGGCCAAGCGCATGACGGCGCTGCAGGTTCAAGGGCTGGAGCGGCGGGCGGCTGAGATGGAGCAGCTCCTGGCGCAGGCCCAGCGGCGCGAGCTGAAGCTGACGATGGACCTCGAGCGCCTGGCCGTCGACGCCGAGCAGCTCGCGGCGAAGGAAGAGGCCCTGGCCGAGGCGGAGGAGGCGCTGGAGGCCGCCCGCCAGCACCACCAGGTCTGCCGCGAGGCGCTGGCCGGGCTGATCGAAGCGCGCCGCCAGGCCGAGGTGCCGCTGCGCACGGTGGTCGAGCAGCGGGCAGGCACCTACCTGGCCGCCGCCACGGGCGGCCGCTACGCGCGGGTGGCCGTGGAGCAGGAAACGCTCGAGCTGGCGGTGTGGTCCCCGGAGGCCGGGGACTGGATCGCGGTGGCGGAACCCCATCTCAGCCGGGGGACGGTCGATCTCGTCTATCTCGCCGCGCGCCTGGCGCTGGTCACCGTGCTCACCGGGGGACGGCGTCCCCCGCTGCTCTTCGACGACCCGTTCATCACCTTCGACGATCGGCGGCGGGCCGGCGCCCTCGCCCTGCTGCGCGAACTGAGCCGCGACCATCAGGTGTTCCTGTTCACCTGCGGCCGTCACTACGACGCCGCCGCCGACCGGCTCATCGAGCTGCCCGACCGCGCCGCGACCGCCGCGCCGTCCGCCGCCTCCCAGGCCGCCCGGCCCGCGCCCGCCGCCGATGAGGCCGCCGCGGATGAGACCGCCGCCGAACCGGTCGTCGGCCCGCTGTGGGAACAGCGCTAGCAGGACCTCCACCCTGAGGAGGACGCCATGTTCGATCAGCCCGGCAGTGTCGGCATCTTCTGCATCGCCGCCGTCGCGGGGTTCTACTTCGGCCGCTTCTTCGACGCGCGGCGCGACCTCGACACGGCGGCGTTCGTCAGCCTGCTGACCGTCATCGGGATCGGCCCCACGGCCCTCGTCCTGGTCACGACCTACCGCGAGCTGAACCTGCTCGACCCCTACGGCGTCGGCCTGCTCCTCGGCGTCGCGGCCAACCTCGTCGCCGCCGCCGCGCTGCGCGCCGCGATGCCGCAGGCCGGCCGGTCGGCGGAGATCGTGCGGTCCATCCTGACCCTGACCGGCCATCCGTCGTGATCGATCCTGCGCTGCTCCGCCTCCGCGCGGTGCTGCAAGATCGGCGGGACGAGCTCCTTGCGCGTCCCAACGTCGTGGCCACCGGCCTCGGCTACAAGACCAGGGGCGGCCGCCGGGAACCGACGCTCGCCATCATCTGCTCGGTGGCGCACAAGCTGCCCCCGTCCGCGCTGTCGGCCCGCGAGCTCGTGCCGCCGGTCGTCGACGGCGCGCCCACCGACGTGGTGGCCACCGGCCCGATCTGGGCCCTGCAGGCCCGCACCGCCCGCCATCGCCCCGCGCCCGGCGGGGTCAGCGTCGGCCACCGCGATATCACCGCGGGCACGTTCGGCTGCCTGGTGCAGCGCGACGGCACGGCCCTCATCCTCTCCAACAACCACGTCCTGGCCAACTCGAACGACGCGCGGCGGGGGGATCCCATCCTGCAGCCCGGCCCCTTCGACGGCGGACGGCTGCCGGATGACCAGATCGCGGTGCTGGAGGCGTTCGTCCCCATCCGCTTCCGCGCCCGCCGCCGGAGCGCGGCCGGGCAGGCGCGGGAGAACCTCGTGGACGCCGCCCTGGGACGACCTCTGCGGCCGGAGGACGTCTCCCCGGACATCTTGGAGCTCGGCCCGATCGCCGGGATCGGGCGGGGGGAGCTGGGGATGGCCGTCGCGAAGAGCGGCCGCACGACGGGCGTGACGGCGGGAGAGATCCTCCAGGTGGACGTCACGGTGGACGTCCAGTACGGGGGCGGCCGGGTGGCCCGGTTCACCGACCAGCTGATGGCCGGGGCGATGAGCCAGGGCGGGGACAGCGGCTCGGCCGTCCTCGACCCGGCGCGGCGCCTGGTCGGATTGCTCTTCGCGGGGAGCGACGCCACGACCGTGATCAACCGGATCGAGCACGTTCTGGCCGCCCTGGGAGCCGGCCTGGAGGCGGCGCGGTAGCGTGGCCGGAGGCATCCAGGAGGTCAAGAAGGCTCACGAAGCCCGCCTGCTGGCGCTGCCCGGGGTGGTCTCCGTGGGCATCGGCCGGGGGGAAGGGGGGGAGGAGGTGATCGTCGTCTGCCTGGACCGCCGGCGGCCGCGGACGCTGGCCGCCCTGCCGCCCTCCCTGGAAGGATTCCCCCTCCGCGTCGAGATCACCGGACCCGTGCGGCCCCTCGATTGACCCCCCCAGGTCCCCCCGGCTACAATGATATGAAACGCGTCCCCTGGGGACGCGCGACGGCAACCACTCGCACCGTGAGGTGACAGAGAGGGGCGCGACGTACCCTAAACACCCTATAAGGAGGTGACCCGCCATCACACCCACTCCGGCAGTGATCGCACTCGTGGCGGGGTTGATCGCATTCCTCCTTGGATATCTGCTGCGCCGGTACGTCGCCGAGGCGAGGATTCGATCGGCCGAAGAGGCCGCCCGACGGATCATCGAGGAAGCCAAGAGAGAGGCCGAAGCGAAAAAGCGTGAAGCGATCGTCGAGGCCAAAGACGAGGCATTCCGTCTCAAGCGCGAGGCGGAACATGAGATCCGCGAGCAGCGGGCCGAGCTCAAGCGTCTCGAGCGACGCCTGATCCAGCGCGAGGAATCCCAGGACCGCAAGGCGGAGGCACTCGAACAGCGCGAACGGGCTCTCAACGAGCGGGAAGCGGAACTGGCTCGGGCGCGGGAGGAGGTCGCCAGCGCGGCGGCCCGCCACCAGGCGGAGCTGGAGCGCATCTCGGGGCTGACGGTCGAGCAGGCCCGCGATCAGCTCCTGCGGCAGGTTGAGGAAGCGGCCCGCACCGACGCCCTGAACATCGTCCGCAAGATCGAGGCCCAGGCGCGCGAGGAAGGCGAGCGGCGGGCGCGCGAGATCATCGCCCTGGCCATCCAGCGCTGCGCCTCCGACCACACCGCGGACGTCACCGTCTCCGTGGTCCCCCTGCCCAACGACGACATGAAGGGGCGGATCATCGGCCGGGAGGGGCGGAACATCCGCACCTTAGAGGGACTCACCGGCGTCGATCTGATCATCGACGACACGCCGGAAGCCGTCACCCTGTCCTCCTTCGACCCCATCCGGCGGGAGATCGCCAAGATCGCCCTGGAGAAGCTCATCGCCGACGGGCGCATCCACCCCGCGCGCATCGAGGAAGTGGTGGAGAAGTCGCAGCGCGAGCTGGAGCAGCGCATCCGCGAGGAGGGCGAGCGCGCGGCGTTCGAGGCGGGCGTGCACGGCCTGCATCCGGAGGAGATCAAGCTCCTGGGCCGGCTGCGCTTCCGCTACTCCTACGGTCAGAACCTCCTGCAGCATTCGGTGGAGGTCGCCCTGCTGGCCGGATTGATGGCGCAGTCCCTCGACGCCAACGCCGAGCTGGCCCGGCGCGCCGGGCTGCTGCACGACATCGGCAAGGCCCTGACCCACGAGGTCGAGGGCACGCACAGCGCGATCGGCGTGGACATCGCCCGCCGCTACCACGAGCCGCCCGAGGTCCTCAACGCCATCACCTATCACCACGGGGAGGAAGAGGCGCGCTGCGTGGAGGCGATCCTCGTCGCCGCGGCCGACGCCATCTCCGCCTCGCGGCCCGGGGCGCGCAAGGAGACGGCGGAGATGTACGTCAAGCGGCTGGAGAACCTGGAGCGCATCGCCACCTCCTTCAGCGGGGTGGAGAAGGCCTACGCCATCCAGGCCGGCCGCGAGGTGCGCGTCATCGTGCGGCCGACAGACGTCGACGACACCGGCGCGCAGACCCTGGCCCGCGAGGTGGCGAAGAAGATCGAGGACGAGATGGAGTACCCCGGGCAGATCAAGGTCACTGTGCTGCGCGAGACGCGGGTCATCGAATACGCCCGGTGACGCGCCTCCTCTTCGTCGGAGACGTGCACGGCAAGCCGGGGCGGCGCATCCTGCAGGAGCGGCTGCCCGCCCTGCGCCGCCGCACCGGGGCGGAGGTGGTGATCGCCAACGGCGAGAACGCGGCGCACGGCGCGGGCATCACCCGCGACGTCGCGGAGGAGCTGTTCGCCGCGGGGGTGGACCTGATCACCGGCGGCAACCACACCTGGCAGCAGCGCGACGCCTACGAGCTGCTGGACAGCGATCCGCGCCTGCTGCGGCCCCTCAACTTCCCCCCCGGCGTACCGGGCCGCGGCTCGGCCGTGCTGACCACGAAGCGGGGGCTGGCGGTGGGCGTGATCAACGCGCAGGGACGGGTCTTCATGCCGGCCGCCGTGGACGACCCCTTCCGGGCGGTGCGCGCCGAGGTCGAGCGCCTGCGGGAGCGGACGCGCCTCATCATCGTCGACATCCACGCCGAGGCGACCAGCGAGAAGGTGGCCCTGGGCTGGTACCTCGACGGGCTGGTCTCGGCGGTCATCGGCACGCACACCCACGTGCAGACCGCGGACGAGCGCGTGCTCCCCGGGGGGACGGCCTTCATCTGCGACGTCGGGATGACCGGCCCGCGGGACGGGGTGCTGGGGATGGACCGCGAGCGCATCCTGGAGCGCTTCCTGACCTCGCTGCCGGTGCGCTTCGAGGTGGCGGGGGGACCAGCGCAGCTGAACGCGGTGGCCCTCGAACTCGACGACGACAGCGGCCGGGCCCGCGCCATCAGCCGGATCGCCGAGCACGACGATGCGCATTGACCTGCACGCGCACACCACGGCCTCCGACGGCCTCCTGCCGCCGGAGCGGCTGGTGGCCCTGGCCCGGGAGGCCGGCGTGGTCGTCCTCGGCGTGGCCGACCACGACACGACCGACGCCCTCGACGCCGCGATCGCCGCGGGCGCGCGGTCCGGGGTGGAGGTGATCCCGGCGGTCGAGATCAACACCGACGTGGACGCGCTCGAGGTGCACGTCCTGGGCTACTTCATCGATCACCGCCTGCCCTGGTTCCAGGACTTCCTCGCCCGGCTGCGCGACGGCCGCGTCAACCGCGCCGCGAAGATGGTCGAGAAGCTCAACGCCCTCGGCATCCCCATCCGCCTGGCGCGGGTGCGCGAGATCGCCGGCGGCGCGGTGGGTCGGCCGCACATCGCGCGCGCCCTGATCGAAGCGGGCGCGGTGAAGACCACGGAGGAGGCGTTCGCGAAGTACCTCAGCCGCGGCGCGCCCGCCTACGTGGCGCGGATGAAGGTCACGCCGGAAGAAGCGGTGGCGGTGATCCTCCGGGCGGGCGGCATCCCGGTCCTGGCCCATCCCGGCTGGGGGCCGGTGGATGGGCTCATCCCGGACCTGGTCCGCGCCGGCCTGGAAGGGATCGAGGTCTACTACCCCGATCACACCCCGGCGATGGTCGAGCGCCTGCTCGCCGTGGCAGACCGCCTCGGCCTGCTCGTCACCGGCGGGACCGACTTCCATGGAGGAGACCTCGCGACCGCGGTGGGGCTGGGCAGCCAGTACGTGCCCGAGGAGGTCGTCGCGCGGCTGAAGGCGCGCGCCGCGCAGAAGCGGCCGCAGGCCGCCGCGCCGTAACCGCGCAGGGAAGGCCCAGAACAGGGGAGGTCCAGAGATGCGCTGTCCGCAGTGTGGCACCGACAACCCGCCCGGCAAGCTGGTCTGCCGGACCTGCGGGACCCGGCTGCGCACCGCGATCGCCGCGGTGCAGAGCGTGATCCCGGAGGAGGAGCTGATGCGCCGGGTCCGGCAGGATCTCCGCCGGCTGCTCCTCGTCGCCGCGGTCACGGTGGCCTTCGGCATCGCCCTCGCTGTCCTCGTCCGGTAGGAGGCGGCATTGAGCGGGGCCGATCTGCGCCAGCTGCCGTCCGTGGAGCGGCTCACCCAGCGCCTCGAGGCCGCCGCCCTGGACCTGCCGCGGCCGCTGCTGGTGGATGCCGCGCGGCAGGCTATCGAGTCGGCCCGCCGGCGACTGGTGCGGGGAGAGGGGCCCGTCGACCTCGACGCGCTGGCCGAGGAGGCGCTGCGCATCGCGCGCGCCTGCTCCACGCTCACGCTGACGCGGGCCGTCAACGCCACCGGCGTCGTCCTGCACACGAACCTCGGCCGGGCTCCGCTGGCCCGCGCCGCCCTCGCGGCGGTCGCCGCCGCCGCCGGCTACGCCACCCTGGAGATCGAGACCGAGACCGGGCGGCGGAGCGAGCGCCACCGGCACCTCGAGCCGCTCCTGACGGCGCTGACCGGGGCGCCGGCCGCGGCGGTGGTCAACAACAACGCCGGCGCCATGCTCCTCGCCCTCTCCGCGCTGGCCCGCGGCGGCGAGGTCATCGTCTCGCGGGGCGAGCTCGTCGAGATCGGCGGATCGTTCCGCCTGCCCGAGGTGATGGCGCAGAGCGGCGCGCGCCTCGTCGAGGTCGGCACCACCAACCGCACCTACGCCCGCGACTACGAGCGCGCGATCACCCCGCAGACCGCGCTGCTGCTCAAGGTGCACCGCAGCAACTTCGTGCAGCGCGGCTTCGTCCACGAGGCCGCGCTGCGCGACCTGGTCGAGATCGGCCGGCGGCGCGGCCTGCCGGTGATGTACGACCTCGGCAGCGGCTGCCTCGTCGATCTCGCCGCGC
>DATLZI010000145.1:0-8314 GCA_035574075.1 bacterium
GCCGCGCGACCGGTTCTGCGGTGCGCGCGCGGTGCGTCACAGGTGGTCTAAGCGGATTCGGGAAGCAACTTCCCGGCCGCCGGCCCGCGGGAGCGGCAACGTTCGTCTTGGGGCCGTCGGCGGGAAGTTCGAGGGGGATTAGGGGGAGGATGCCCGCGAGGTCGCGGCAACTTTTCCGAGCGCCTTCCGCAGGCGCGCCTCGCTCCAGCCAAACAGTTCCAGCACCGTCGCCGCCGCCCGCAGCAGCAGGGTCGCGTAGGCGTCGGCATCGTAGGACCAGTCCCCGCCCAGCAGGGTGTACGGTCGGACGCGGTCGTCGGGCAGCGCCGCGGCGCGGTTGGTGATGATGTACTGGATCGCCTCGCCCGGCGCCAGACGCGCGCCGTGCCGATCGAGCGCGCGCGCCGAGATCGCCTGGACCGTGTTGTGGCGGTACGCGGCGACCTCTTGCGAGAGGCGCGTGGTGATGGCGAGTTCCTCCGGCCTCACCTCCCCCGCCCGCAGCCGCAGCAGGGCCTGCTCCAGGATCCCCAGCACGTCGGGGAGCGCGCGGCGGACCGCGGCGAGGTCGGGACAGGCGAACATCCGGGCCAGCATCGCGGCCTGTGTCGTGGCCACGAGCGCCGGGGTGTCCGATCGGCGCACCTCGATGCCCCGCACCTTCGTCGTGCCGTCGGTGAAAACCCCCAGGTAGCGGTTGGGCACCCCCACGCCCGCGTGTGTCCGGGACGGCAGGAAGCCCACCCAGCGGTAGACGCCCTCGACGAAGATCGGCAGGCCCGTGGCCTGCGTGATCGCCGCGGCCAACGCCTCGTACGCCTCCGGGCCCGCTCCGGGGCGCTGCAGCCACATCGAGTCGACAAGGGCGTGCAGCATCCGAAAGCCCTGTCCTTCCGCGATCTCCTTGGCCTGCAGCAGCACCTCCCGCGCGAACGCCGTCACGGCCTCGTGCGCTTCGATCCGGCCGAAGCGCGCGTTGCGATAGCCGAGGTAGCCGAACGACGTCACCAGGCACCACTTCAGCGCCGTCTGCCGCTGCTGGTACAGGGCGCGCGCCGCGCCGGCGGTCTCGTTGCGCCGGCGCTTGTAGTACAGGCGGCGCGCCAGGAGATGGTCGAGGACGCGGGGGACCAGCCCGCGACGGCGCCGGCAGATGGTGTACTGGATCTCGGGCACGCGGGAGTCGGGGCAGCACCGGCAGCCGATCGTCTCCGGCGAGATGTTGAACCGCGCCATCATCGTCGGGTACATCGAGGAGAAGTCGAGCTCGCCGACCTGTTCGAACACGCCGACGAGCGGCTGGTAGGTCAGCCCCCCTTTATCGGTGACGATCAGCTGCGCGGCGGTCTTGAAACCCTCGGGCTCGCTCTTCTGCCAGGGGATCAGGATGCCGTCGCGCACCGCCTGCTGGACCTGCATCGAGCTGATCGCCGTGCCCGTCGAGGTGCGGGCCTGTTCCTGCACGGGGATCCCTGCCAGACGCGCCACCTCGAGCAGGCCGGCCAGCTCGGCCTCGCTGTAGATGAAGGAGTTGCGCAGATCGATGTGCCAGCGGCCGTGGAGCAGCTGCGCGCCGGCCTGGTGGACTACCTGACCGTAGGTGACGTAGGAGCGCGCCCGCCGACGGCGCACCGCCGCGTGGGGATCGCGGTTCAGGCGCAACGGCACGCCGGCCCGAGCGGCCAGCGCGCGCAGACGAGGCACCAGGAAGGCATCTCCCCACTCGGTGAGGATGACGTCGGGATCGTAGCGCTCCAGCAGCCGGTTCAGGCTGCGGATCACCTCGTCCGCGTCGTCCCCGTCCAGCACCACCGTCTCGCCGTCCACCCCCGCCTCGATGACCCCCCGCGGCCCGTGGGCCGGACTCGCACCAGCGTCGCCGTGGACGGCGGAGACCACCCGCAGCCGCAGGATGGTCAGCGGCGGCAGGTCGTACTCGAGATCCTCGAGGCGGGACAGCGGCTCGAGAGAGCGGGCCACGACGCCGTCGGTCTCCACCCGGCAGCGCACCAGGGGGAACAGCCGCGTGTCGTAGAAGAAGAGGCGGCTGACCGGGATGTCGCAGTTGTACAACGTCAGTCCGTCGACCTGGGCCAGCCGCCGCGCCGCCGCGGGGAAAGCGGCCGGACTGCCGAGCGAGACGCGCACGACCGGCACCTCCTCCCCGCTCATCAGCTCCCGCTGCACCGCGGGACGGACAGCGACGGGGATGCCGAGCGGCCGGAGCGCGCGCTCGATCTGGTCGAGGGCCCGCCGCGGTCCCGCGACGAACAGGGCGGGTCGGTAGGGCGCGAGCAGCCGGTGCGGCCGGCCGTCGGCGTCCAGCATCCAGACCGCCATACCCTCGGCCGCGGGGTAGACGTCGAACAGCCACCCCTCGATGATCGCCATCTCGCTCACGCCCGGTCACGGCCCTCCCCCGGTCATGGGGAGGCGTGGGGGAGCCACTCGCTCCGGGACGAGTCGGCTGTCTCGCGGGACGCCGCGAGCGCGTCCAGGCGTCGGGCCAACGCCTCCACCGCCTTCATCGTCTCCAGTACCATCGCCAGGAGGATGGCGTCGAACGGCGTGGCGTGCGAGGCGTAGTGCGCGGGCGCGGTGTGATGCCGCGCCGCGGCGAACAACCGGTCGAAGACGCGCTGATCCTCGCGGCGCAGGGCGCGGCGGAACGGCGCCCAGCAGGCTTCTTCCTGCGCCACCAGCTGCGTCATCGTCTGCGTCGTGCGGCCCATCTCTCACCACCACCTGCGGGGAGCGAACAGCCCGATCTGCGGCTCCCAGATCCACGATCGCGCCCGCGGTTTGCGACAGGTCACGATCACCCGCTCGGCATGCGGTCCGGCCTGCCTGGAGCCCGCGCGCTCGCGGCGCACCTCGAAGACCCAGGGGGCGAGCGCGCACAGCGCCGGGAACAGCTGCTCGCGACCCGCTACCGCCACCGGCGGCGGGCACCCGCACACGGTCAGGATGCGCGCGGTGGCCAGCGCACGCAGGACGGCCGGGAACAGCCCGAAGATGCGCCGCGCCTCCCGCGCCGGCACATCCTCGTCGAGGAGCGGGTCGAGCGGGCCGGAGAAGAACACCGCCCCGGCGCCGAAGGAGCGCACCGCCTCGTCCAGCCGCCCGCGCAGGAGCGCCTCCAGCTGGTGGCAGGTGAAGACGCGCGAGATGCGGATCTGGTCCAGCAGGCTCCGCGGGGCCATCCCCGCGCGCTGCGCCAGATCGGCGATGAGGAAGGGATCGAAGGCATTCGCTCCGTCGACGATCAGCAGCGGCCGGGCCGACCGCAGGACGCGCAGGCTCGCCAGCAGGGCCACCGTCAGACAGGCCTCCTCGCCGGCAAAGACGGCCGGTCCGGTGGCGATGTCGGGCAGCGGGGTGTGTGTGGCAAGCATCGATCCTCCGCAGGGGCCTTCCTGCATAGCGAACATGTGTTCGCTAAGTCGCATTGTACCCCTGTTCGGAGGAGCCCTGTCAACAGGCGCGATTGACGAGCCGATCAGTAGACGACGTTCAGCAGCAGGTAGACGCCCAGACCGAGCACCAGGCTGAGCGACCACACCGCCACGGCCAGGCGGCCGACCGCGGGATGCGCCGTGCGCGCCACCGCCGCCGTCTCGCGCGTCAGTCCGACGACCAGGTTGTAGATCACGGGGATCACGGCGAAGATGGACAGCAGGATATGCACGGCCAGCATCGGCAGGTAGACGTACAGCCGCACGGCGGTGGGCCCGGGGAACGCCTTGGTGCCCCCCAGCGCGACGCGCGTGACGTAGAGCACGAGGAACGCGCAGATCAGCCCCGCCGCCGCCGTCATGCACCGGCGGTGCGCGCTCACCCGGCCGCGCCGGATCGCCCGCCATCCGGCGAGGAGGAGGACCAGCGCCGCCGCGTTGATCGCCGCGATGAGGTGCGGGGCGGCGGCGAGCAGCGTGCGGAGCGCCGGGGGCCGCGCTGCCGATGGCTCGGCGCGCAACGCCAGGCCCAGGGCGGCATAGACGATGATCCCGAGCACCACGGCGGCCGCGCCGGGTCGGCGCGCCGCCAGGGCGGCCAGCGCCGTCCTCACGCCACGCGTTCCACGACCATCGCGATCCCCTGCCCGACGCCGATGCACATCGTGGCCAGACCGTAGCGGCCCCCGCGGCGCCGCAGCTCGTGCACGAGGGTGGTCAGGATCCGCGCGCCGGAGAAGCCGATGGGATGCCCCAGGGCGATCGCGCCGCCGTTGACGTTGAGCCGCTCGAGCGGGATGCCCAGCTCGCGAACGCAGGGGATGACCTGCGCGGCGAAGGCCTCGTTGAGCTCGATGAGATCGAAGTCCTCGATGCGCAGCCCCGTGCGGGCCAGCACCTTGCGCGTGGCGGGGATCGGCCCCAGACCCATGTAGGCGGGGTCGACGCCGGCCACCGCGGAGGCCACGACGCGGGCCATCGGCCGCAGGCCCAGCGCCTCCGCCGCCTCGTCCGAGGCCAGCAGCAGCGCGGCCGCACCATCGTTGATCCCGGAGGAGTTGCCGGCCGTGACGGTGCCGCCGGGGCGGAAGATGGGCCGCAGCTGGCCGAGCTTCTCCAGGGAGGTGTCGGCGCGGGGATGTTCGTCGCGGTCCACGACTTGCGGCTCACCCCGGGGCTGCGGAATCACCACCGGCACGAGCTCGTCCGCGAAGCGGCCCTCGGCCATCGCTCGCACGGCGCGCTGGTGGCTGCGCAGGGCGTACTCGTCCTGCTCCCGGCGGGTGATGCCGAAGCGCTCGGCGACGTTCTCCGCCGTCTCGCCCATGCTGTAGGGGGGATACATCTCGGCCAGGCGGGGGTTGGTGAACCGCCAGCCCAGCGTGGTGTCGTACAGCCTCATCTCGCCGCGCGGGAACGCGGCGTCGGGCTTCGCCAGGACGAAAGGGGCGCGGGTCATCGATTCCACCCCGCCGGCGATGACGACGTCGGCCTCGCCAACCTTGATCGCCTGCGCCGCGGAGGATGCGGCCTGCAGGCCGGAGCCGCAGAGCCGGTTCACGGTCTGCCCGGCGACCGCCACCGGCAACCCCGCCAGCAGGAGGGCCATGCGGGCGACGTTGCGGTTGTCCTCGCCGGCCTGGTTGGCGGCGCCGAAGATGACGTCCTCGACCGCGGCCGGATCGATGCCCGTGCGCTGGATCAGCGCGCGGATGACGTGCGCGGCCAGGTCGTCGGGGCGCACGTCCCGCAGCGCACCGTTGTACCGTCCCACGGGCGTGCGCACGGCGTCCACGATGACGGCGGTGCGCGGCGCGGTGCTGGTCATGGCCGCCGTGGTCCCTCCCTAGCGTCCTTCATACGCCGGGGGTCGCTTCTCCAGGAAGGCCGCCACGCCCTCGCGGTGATCGGCGGTCGCTCCAGCGATGTCCTGCAGCTGCGCTTCGTACGCCAGCGACTGCTCGAGCGTGGCGGTCTGGCCGTAGTACAGCGCCCGCTTGGTCAGCCCGTAGGCCTTCGTCGGCCCGGCGGCCAGGCGCGCGGCGAGGGCCGTCGTCGCCGCGATCAGCTCGTCGTGCGGCACGACGCGGTTCACCAGGCCCAGCCGCAGCGCCTCCGCCGCGTCCACGGGATCCGTCGTGTAGGTCAGCTCGAACGCCTTGCCCAGGCCCACCAGCCGCGGCAGGAACCAGGTGCTGCCCGAGTCCGGCACCAGCCCGATCCGGGCGAACAGCTCGATGAAGCTGGCCCGCTCGCTGGCCAGGCGCAGGTCGGCGGCCAGGGCCAGGCTGCAGCCCGCGCCGGCCGCGACGCCGTTCACCGCGGCGATGAGCGGCTTCTCCATCGTCCGCATCGTCATGATCAGGGGGTGGAAGGTCGCATCGAGGTGCTCGCGGTAGGAGACCGGGCTCCCGGCGCGCTCGCGCAGGTCGGCGCCCGAGCAGAAGCCGCGGCCGGCCCCGGTGAGCACCACGCACCGCACGGCCGTGTCACGCGCCGCATCGCGCAGCGCGTCGTGGAGTTCCGAGGCCAGCTGCTCGTTCACCGCGTTCAGCACCTCGGGACGGTTCAAGGTGATGGTGAGCACTCCGTCCGCGCGCGCAGCGATGATCGTCTCCGCCATGGGTCACCGTCCTTTGAAGACGGGCTTGCGCTTTTCCAGGAACGCGCGGATGCCCTCTGCGCGATCCTCCGTGGCGAACAGCAGGTAGAAGCACTTCCGCTCGTAGTCCAGCCCGCCCTCGAGGTGGGTGTCGAAAGCCTTCAGCACCGCTTCCTTGGCCAGGCGCACCGCCACCGCGCCCTTGCTGGCGATCTCGCGGGCCAGCCGCCTCGCCTCGTCCAGCAACGCCTCGGGCGGCACGACCCGGGTGACCAACCCGGCGGCGAAGGCCTCCCGCGCCGAGATCGACCGCCCGGTGAGGATCATCTCCATCGCCCGGTACTTGCCGATGGCCCGGGTCAGGCGCTGGGTGCCGCCGGCCCCGGGCATGATGCCGAGGTTGATCTCGGGCTGGCCGAAGGCGGCCGTCTCCGCGGCGATGATCATGTCGCAGAGCATCGCCAGCTCGCAGCCCCCGCCCAGGGCCAGGCCATTCACGGCCGCGATCAGGGGCAGGGTGATCTTGCGGATGCGCTCCCACTGCTGGAAGCGGTAGCCGGCAAGCATCTGCGGCGCCGTCGCGCCGGCCATCTCCGTGATGTCGGCGCCGGCGGCGAAGGCACGTCCCGCCCCCGTGATGATCACGCAGCGCACCGTCTCGTCGCGCTCGAACCCCTCGAGCGCGGCGACCAGGTCGTCCATCGTCGCCTGGTTCAGGGCGTTGAGCACCGCGGGGCGGTTCAGGGTGACGAGGGCGATCCCGTCCTCGACCGCGGTGGTGATGTAGCGCTCCGTCATGGTTCCTCCTCGCTCCCCCCGAGCGGCCGCCCGCAGCGGCCGCAGTAGGCGAATCCATCCGGCAGGCGCGTCGCGCCGCAGGCCGGGCAGGTGCGCACCGGGGCGCCCCAGGCGTGCTCGGTGCTCTCGCCCGCGGCCAGCCGCCGGCGGATACCGGCGTAGTCCACGGGGCGCTTCTCGCGGAACGCCTCCAGCCCTTCCTGCGTCTCCGGCGCGCCGGCGTGCAGCGTCAGCCAGTCGCGGGCGTGGCCGATCGTCAGGTGCCAGGCCAGGTCGCGCCAGAAGTTCAGCTGCTGCTTGGTGTAGCGCGTGACCTCCGGCAGCTTCTCGGTCAGCCGGCGGGCCAGCGACGCGACCGCCGCGTCGAGCTGGCCGCGCGGCACGACCTCGTTGACCAGCCCCCAGGCGAGCGCGGTGCGGGCCGGGATCTCCTCGCAGAGGAAGAGCATCGCGCGGGCGCGGCGGTCGCCGATGAGCAGCGGCAGGAACTGCGTCGCGCCCGCGGCCGGGACACTGCCCCGCGCCGGACCAACCTGCCGGATGACGACGTCGTCCGCGGCGACGGCCAGATCGCAGGCCAGGTTGAACTCGTTGCCGCCGCCCACCACCAGGCCGTTCAGGCGGGCGATCGTCACCTTGCCCGTGTTCCGCAGCCGCTCCTGCGCCTCGATGAAGGCGCCCATCCACTTCCAGTAGTCCCGCGGCCGCCGCAGGAACCGCTCCTGCTCATCGAGATCGGCGCCGGTGCAGAAGGCGCGGTCGCCAGCCCCGGTGAGGACGATCACGGCGATCGCGTCGTCCCACGACGCGTCCTCGAAGGCGCGGGCCAGCTCGCGCAGGGCGACGAAGTTGAGCGCGTTGAGGACCTCCGGCCGGTTGATGGTGACGCGGGCCACCGGGGGCTGCTTCTCGTAGCGGATGGCGGTGAAGCCGAAGCTCTCCGCCGGCCGGGCGCGGGGCAGATCCATCTACGCGCCCTGCGCGTACAGCAGCGTCACCAGGTCGGCGGCGAACCGCTGCAGGTCGTCTCCGGCGGCGCGTCCCTGGGGCGAACGGAGCGCCGCGCGCAGCGCTTCCTGGTCGTCGAAGTACATCTCTCCGACGAGGTAGTACGGCGCCTCGCCCCCCGGCGCGCCGGTGACCCGCCAGGCCTCGAAGCGTCGCAGCCCGGGCAGCTGGCGGATGAGCGGCGCGTGCTGCTCAGCGTAGTGCCGATCGAAGGCCGCCGGGTCCGGAGGGCGGCGGTACAGCGCGATCAACTTCACCACGACACCCACCTCCGCGTCAGGGCACGATGAGGACCTCGTAACCCGCCGCGCGCAGTTGCTCGGCGAGGCGCTGCGCATTCTCCCGCTCCGCGAACGCTCCGACCTGCACGCGGTAGAGCCCGCCGGCGAGGTTGATGTAGGCCTCGAACCCGCGCTCGCGGAGCTCCGCGGCGCGGGATGCCGCGTTCTCC
>DATLZI010000146.1:0-4578 GCA_035574075.1 bacterium
CGCCGCGGTGGTCGTGTACCTCGGCGGGGGGTTCGAGCCCTACCTCGAGCGGGTGCTGCCCGCTCTGCCGTCGTCGGTGGTGCGGGTGGACGCGGGGGAGCGGGCCGCTGCGCGGTTCCGCGACCCGCACATCTGGCTCGATCCCGTGCTGGCCGTCGGCCTGGTCGAGGCCATCCGAGAGGGGCTGACCCGGGCCGACCCGGCGGGCCGCGACCGCTACGCGGCCGGCGCGGCGGCGCTGCGCCGCGAGCTGGAAGCGGTGCGGCGGCGCTACGCCGAGGTCCTGGCGCGGTGCCGGCGAAGGGAATTCGTCACCGCGCACGCGGCGTTCGGCTACCTGGCGGCCCGGTTCGGGCTGCGGGAGGTGCCGATCGCCGGCGTGGACCCGGAGGGCGAGGTCTCTTTGGGGCGGCTCCGCGAGATCGTGGCGTTCATCCGCCGCAGCGGCGCGACCGTGGTCTTCGCCGAGCCCGGCGGCGCCTCGCGGGCCGCCGAGGTCGTGGCGCGTGAGGCCGGGGTGCGGCTGGATGTCCTCGATCCACTGGAGGGACAGACGGGACGATCGTACGTCGCGGTGATGGATGACAACCTCCGACGACTGGCCGAAGGTCTCGACTGCCGGCGCTGACCGCGAGGTCGCGGCGCTGGAGGACGTCAGCTACGATGCCGGCGACGTGCGCGTCCTGGAGCGCGTCTCGCTGCGCATCGCCGCCGGCGACTTCCTCGGCATCATCGGGCCGAACGGATCCGGGAAAACCACGCTGCTGCGCGTCTTGCTCGGGCTGCTCCCGCCGTCGGCGGGGCGGGCGCTGCTCTTCGGCACCGACGTTCGACAGTTCCGGCAGTGGGCCCGGGTGGGTTACGTGCCGCAGCGCTCCGTCGTGGAGCCGCGCTTCCCGGCCAGCGTCTTCGAGGTGGTGATGAGCGGCTGCTCGCCGCGCACCGGCCTGCTGCGCCGCTACGGCCCCGCGGAGCGCGCGGCGGTGCTGCAGGCCCTGGAGACCGTGGGCATGGCGGCGGTGCGCGACCGGCGCATCGGCGTCCTCTCGCCGGGACAGCAGCAGCGCGTCTTCATCGCGCGGGCCCTCGTGCACCGTCCGGAACTGCTGATCCTCGATGAGCCGACCGTGGGGGTGGACGTGGAGGCGCAGGAGCAGTTCTACACGCTCCTGCGGCGCCTGAACCGCGAGGGCGGCGTGACGCTGGTCCTGGTCTCGCACGACATCAGCGTGGTGGCGCAGGAGGTCACGCGGCTGGCCTGTCTCAACCGCACCCTGGTCTTCCACGGCGATCCGGACGAGGCGATCCGCAGCGGGGCGCTGGAGCGCCTCTACCGGTCGGCGAGCCTGGTCGTGACCCATCACCACTGAGATGCCGGAGATGCTGCAGTACGGCTTCATGCAGCGGGCGCTCCTCGCCGGGACGCTGATCGGGATCATCGCGCCGTCGATCGGACTCTTCCTCGTCCTGCGGCGCCTCAGCCTGATCGCCGACACCCTGGCCCACGTCGCGCTGGCCGGCGTGGCCCTCGGGCTGCTGGCCGGCTGGCACCCCGCCCTGGGCGCCTTGCTCGTCGCCATGGCCGGGGCGGTAGGGGTGGAGCGATTGCGCGTGCGGGGCCGCCTGTTCGGGGAGGCGGCGCTGGCCATCTTCCTCTCCGGCGGCCTGGCCCTGGCCGTCGTGCTGATCGGGCTGGGCGGCGGCTTCCGGCTGGATCTGTTCGCCTACCTCTTCGGAGCGATCACGGCGGTGCAGCCGCGCGACCTCTGGGTGATCAGCGGCCTGGGACTGGGGGTGCTCGGCGCGGTGGCCCTCTTTTACAAGGAGCTGTTCGCCATCACCTTCGACGAAGAGACGGCGCGCGTGCAGGGCGTGCCCGTGGACGCCCTCAACCTCCTCGTCGCGCTGCTGGTCGCGGTGACCGTGGTCGTGGCGATGCGCGTGGTCGGCGTGCTGCTCACGGGCGCCCTGATCGTCGTGCCGGCGGTCACGGCGCTGCGGATCGGCCGCAGCTTCCGCGCCGCGCTCGCCCTGGCCGTGGCCGCCTCGCTGGTCGCGGTCCTCGCCGGGATGACCGCGGCGTTCTACCTCGACCTGCCGGCCGGCGGCGCGATCGTCCTCGCCGCCATCGCGCTCTTCGCGCTCGCCGCGCCCTTCGCTAGGATCTGAGGTAGCGCTCGAACCAGGCGGTCGTGCGCTGCCACGCCGCGCGGGCCGCCGTCGCCTGGTAGCGCGGGCCCGTGTCGTTGAAGAAGGCGTGGTCGGCGTCGGGGTAGACGACGATCTCGTGCGTCACCCCCGCCCGCTGCAGGGCCTCGCGCATCGCCGGGATGCCGGCGTTGATGCGGGTATCGCGCTCGCCGTAGATCGCCAGCACCGCCGCTCTGATCCTGGGGACGTCCGCGAGCGGGGGGTTGGGGCCGTAGAAGGGCACGGCGGCGCGCAGGGTCGGGTTCGCCGTGGCCAGCCGCCACGTCATCCCCCCGCCGAAGCAGAAGCCCATCGCGCCGAGGCGGTCGCCCTGCACGATCGGCAGACCCTGCAGGTAGCGCAGGCCGGCGTTCAGCATCTCGACCATCCGCTCCGGCGGGGTGCGCCCGAGCACCGCGGTGACCTCCGCCGGATCGGCGAACTTCGCAGTGCCGCCTTCGGCCGAGGCCAGGTCGACGGCCAGGGCGACGTACCCCAGCTTGGCCAGGCGGCGGCTGACGTCCTTGAAGTGCTCGAGCAACCCGCGGTTCTCGTGGATGACGACGACGGCGGGGAAGGGCCCCGCGCCTCGGGGACGGGCCAGGTAGGCGATGACCGGCGTTGCGCCGGAGGCGTAGGAGACCATCTCCGCGAAGAGGGCGGGGTCGTCGGGCGGCACCGTCACGCCAGAGGCCTGGGCGATCGTCGGCGCCGGCCCGCGCGCCGCGGAGGCCACCTCCTCCGCCGAGGCGGCGACCCCCAGGCTGTGCAGGAGGGGCAGGGCCAGGGTGACACTACCGGCCATCAGCGCGCTGCGCCGCAGCAGCTCCCGGCGGGGCAGCCGGCCGGCCCGGAACTCCTCCGCCCATTCCTCAACGATGTAGCGCTGCAGATCGCTCATCGGCATCCTCCCGTTCTCCCCGCGCGGGACGGGGATGATCCCCCTCCATGAAGAAACGACGGTGTCACATTCGAGTATCCCGTCCCAGGTTGCCTGGCGGGGTCGGGATACGGAAAATAAGATGGTGAGGATGGACATTCTGGCTCGGTTGACCGACGCGGATCTGCAATTCGTCGCCGCGACCGTGCTGTCGGACGAGGACCGGTCCGCGGCGGTGCGGCGCCTGCGGGAGGAGCCGGCCCTTCTCGGCCGTCTCCTCGAGGACGAACGCCTGATCCGCCGCATCCGCGGCGAGGCCGACGTGCTGGTGCGGATCTCGCCCTGGCTGCTGTTCAGCGTCCTGCTGCGGGATGTGCGGCGCTCGCTGCGCTCGCTGCGCTACACCGTGGAGACAGCGCAGGGCGAGCGCATCCCGGTGTTCGACGCCGCCCGCGCCGGCGAGCTGCTCGACGACCGCGCGCTGCTCGACTACCTCGTCCTGATGCTGACCTCCTTCACGCGGACGGAGAGCTGGTCGCTGGAGGTGGAGCAGGGCGGCCGCGTCCAGCGCCGCCGCTTCAGCGACCTGAGCTCGGACGACATGATCGCGCTCGCCGCGCTGATGCCGGAGGCGCTGCGCTTCCCGATCCTGCGGCGGATCGGCGACCTCGCGCTGTTCATCAGCGGCGTTTTCCCCGAGCAGGCCGATCCCTGGTACCGCGCCCCGGGAACCCCGATCACCCGGGCGGGCGCGCGGCGGACGCTCGAGGAGTACGAGGAGGAGGGGCGGCGGTTCTACCGGCTGGCGGCGCGGCATGAGGCGGCCCGCCGCCTCGGCCTGGACCGCATCCTCGACGCCCTCGCCGACACGTTCCCGCTGGCCCGCAAGCCGCTGAACGTCCTGGCCGCAGAGTACATCCACACCAGCCGGATGGTCCTGTTCGGCGAGCGGCGCTAGCCCCGCACGCCGCGGATCACCTCGCGCCACCAGGAATCGTCGGCGGGGCGGTAGGGCCGGTAGGGCGCGACGCGGTCGGCCAGGCCGGCGTAGCGGGCGCGCAGCGCTGCCCCGGCCTGCGCCAGCGGGGCCACGACGGCGATCGTCTCCAGCATCTCGTCGGTGACCTCGGCGGCCATCTGCGCCCACTGCCCGCGCGCGGCGAGCGCGCTGAGGCGCACGCCGATCTCTGTCCAGCCGTGATGGGCCAGCACCGGCCGGTAGGAGGGGGTGCTGGCGTAGAAGGCGATGGCGCGCCGGGCCGCGGCGGCATCCGCGCCCTGCGGTCCGTCGGTGACCACGAAGACGGCGGTCGTGACCTGCAGCGGCACCGCCTGGCGGCCGGCGCGAGCCCGGCCGGCCTCGATCGCCGGCCGCGCGACGTCCCGCAGGTACGCCGGCGTGTGCAGGGGGTGCACCTGGAAGCCGTCCGCGGCCTCCCCGGCGACGCGGCACATCGCGGCGTTCACCCCGGCCGTGACGATGGGGATGGCGTGGTCGTGGCGCGGTG
>DATLZI010000147.1:0-8557 GCA_035574075.1 bacterium
CAACCGCCGGTTGGTGACGATGGCCAGCAGCCCGAGCAGGGGAGCGATGAACGCCAGGTTGTACGCCAGCAGCAGGGCGAGCCGGAGCGGCAGCGGCTCCCGGGCGAGCAGGCCGAGGATGCCGAGTTAGATCGCGCCGCTGCAGGGGATCGTGCACAGGCCCACCAGCCCCCCGGCGACGAAGAGCCCCGCCGGGCTCGTCCTGGCCAGCGCCGCGCGCACCGCGCCGTGGAACCGGGCGGGCATCGCCAGACGCCAGCCCCACCCGGGCAGAACAGCGTCCTTCACCATCCACAGGCCGAGGAACACCACGACGAGCCCCATCAGACGGACGGGCAGGTGCGTGCGGGTGAGCACGACGACCACCGACATCACGCCCAGCCCGAGGAGGAGGTAGGTGACGAACATCCCGAGCACGTACGCGCCGCCGATCCGCCACAGCCGGGGCTGTGGCCCCCCCAGGGCCACCCCGGCCAGCAGGATGGCGACCAGGGAAAGCAGCACACTGAACGCGCACGGGTTGATCCCGTCCAGCACCCCGCTGACGACGAGCGCGGGAAAGGTCAGCGGGCTCATCCCGTGACCTCCAGGGTGCCCCGCATCGACGGATTCTCCTTGCCCCCGCAGCAGAGGTCGCAGTAGAAGACGTACGTCCCGGGCGGGATCCGGCCCAGGTTCACCGTCTTCTGCGACCGCGGCGCGATCCGCACATCGACGTTCAGCGTCTCGATCCGGAACTGGTGCCATCCGCCGCCGTCGACGTGGAACTGGCTGTCCGGGTTGATGAAGGTGAGGACGACGTCCCGCGCGGCGCTGACCCGCAGGTTCGGAGGCTCGAAGCCGGCCATGCTGACCACCACCGGTCGCCCCTCAGCCCCCGGCGCCGGAGCAGCCGCCGGCGGGCGGAACGGGGCGGTGGCGAGGTAAACGGCGGCCCCCAGCACCGCCGCGGCCGCTATCCCGAACCAGATCGCGCGGGCGCGGGAGGCGCGCTCACGTCGCCAGATGGCATGCGGTCGGGCACGCTTGCTCTTACTCACGGCTTTCCCCTCCGTGTCCGCGTCAGGCCGCGGCGCCCTGGTGGCAGGCGGTCGCCCGACGCCGGGTGTGCCGGAGCGCGCGCAGCGTCAGGACGATGCCTGCGGCGTTGGCCGCCAGGCTGAGGACGACGACCGCGGTCCGGTACTGGATCAGGAAGCCGGCCGCCGCTGACAGGCCGATGAACGGCGCGACGTCGGCGAGGTGATGGAGGCAGCACGCGGCCATGGCCGTCGTGGACGCTGCGGCTCCTCCGGATGCGACCACCGCGCCGGTCCGCTCAACGTGGACCGCGCGGCGGGCGTGGGCGTACAGGCCCATCTGCGTCCCGAACCCGATCGCCACCAGGACGATGAACCACAGGTCCGTCCGCCACTGCGCGAGCAGGTGCGTCCAGGAGCGGGAGCCGAGACCGACGATCAGGCTGTAGCCGGCGGCCAGCAGCCCGGCCGAGAGGACGCCGATGGTGAATGATCGGGCGGGGAAGCGCCAGCCGGTATCGGGCCGCGCGCTCACGGCGCCCATCGGAAGACGCGGACCGGGACGCCGGCGATGTTCGCGAGGCGCAGCTCGACCGCCTGACCGGCATCCACCCTGGGGAAGAGCAGCACACCCGAGCGGTGGTGGGGGTCGTCCGACGTGCTGATCCAGCGCACGGGCCTGAACGTCCGCCCGCCGGCGCGGAGCTCGCTCAGCGCCACAAGATCGTACCCCGAGAGATCACCGCTGTGCGTCGTCATCGCCACCAGCAGCACGGTGTAGCGCTCCGGCTGGTAGGCCGCGGCGCCCGGCCCGCCCAGGGTGACCGCGATCTCCACGCCGCCCTCGCCCCGGTCGCGCTGTTCGAGGCCTGCGCCCCCTGATGCAGGAGGCTGAGCCTGCAGACTGCCGCTCCGCCCTCCCCCGAACAGGTAAACTGCGGCGAAGACCGCCGCTCCGAGCAGGACCGCCCCGATCACCGGCCGCATCGTGCGCCTCCCTGCCGCGGACCGCGACCGCGCGCCGCACCTGATCCGCTTACTTCGTACGGTAGCGTCCGCGCGGCCAGATGGTATCGGGTGGAGGACTGATGTGGTCGGTTATGACCCCCATCCCCTTCCTTCGCGCGTCGCCCGCGCGCCCGCGGAACGCGCGCCAGGTCTCACGTGCCCTTTGCCCCTTGTTCTACCCGACGGCGAACTCCTACACATCACGGCTCGCCCATGCCGTGCGAAGGGCATTCGAGCCTCTCGGGCCGTGCGGTCTGGCCGGGCACCTGCCCGAGGGCAGGTTCGCGGGCCCCACACAATGGCCGGCCCGGCCCTGCGGCATCGGTTTCTCGCCGGATGCTCCGGCAGTGCGGCGGAGCGTGTCTCTCCGGAGCTTAATGCGCAAGGAGGTGCTGGCGGAGTGGCTGGGGGAGGAGGATTCGAACCCCCGCTAACGGGTCCAGAGCCCGTCGTCCTACCACTAGACGATCCCCCAGCGAAGCACCCTTCATTATAAGAGCGACCCGGAGGGAGGGTCAAACGCATCCCCCCTCCCGGGGGGAAACGTCCAGGAGGTCGGCAAGACGGTGGGCGTCGGCGATGGCGGCGCCCTGCGCATCGTTGTTGAAGTACACCCAGCCGCGCTCGGCGTGGCGCATCAGGTCGCGGATCACCCCGGCCCAGCGCGCCAGCCGCCGCCGGCCGAACGCCGGCCGCACCCCGCCCGGGGCGTGGAAGCGCACGTACAGCGTTCCCGCGGTGACGACCGGCCGACAGACGAGCCCGGGCGCGACCATGATGCAGTAGGCGCTCCCCCGCCGCTCAAGCAGCGCGAAGACCTCGGGCACGTGCCAGGACGGATCGCGGAACTCCATAACCGGCCGCACGGATCGGGGCAGCGCCTGGAGGAAGCGGTCCAGTCGCTCCAGGTCGAGCCGGAACCTTGGCGGCAGCTGGAAGAGCACCGGCCCGAGCTTGTCGCCGAGGTGCGCGGCCCGCTCGATGAAGCGCGCCAGCGCCGGCGCCGGATCGCGCAGCCGCTTCACATGGGTGATGAACCGGCTGGCCTTGACGGCGAAGATGAAGCGGGGCGGCGTGCGCTCCCGCCAGGCGGCGAACACGGCCGCCGCCGGCAACCGGTAGAAGCTGTTGTTCACCTCGACCGTGGGGAAGCGCCGGGCGTAGTACTCCAGCCACCGCGCCTGGGGCAACCCCCGCGGATAGAACCGCTCCCGCCAGTGCGGGTACACCCACCCCGAGGTGCCGATCCGGAGCTCGCCCATCGTCCTGCCGGGCTGCCCCGGCGCAGCGGCCGTCTGCGCCGGAGGCGCTACCTCGGTCAGCGCCGGCGCATCCGTCGGACGAGGAGCACGACGGTCGCCGCCAGCACTACCCCGGTCACCCAGGGCGCATCGGTGTACCGGCCCAGGAGGAGACCGAGGAGGAATCCCCCGAGCAGAATCGCCCCGCGCACCGGCCAGTCGCTCATGGGTCGAAGAAGGTGTCGAGCAACCCGCCCAGCCCGCTGACGAACCGCTCGAACAGGAAGCCGATGATCATCCCGATGATCAGCTCATCCAGGTACTGGTAGTCGACCACAGCCAGGTGCGCACCCGTCCAGTTCGCCCGCGGCCCCACCTGTCCCCAGATCGCCCGGAGCGGCCACGGCGTCATCCACTGCGCCGCGGTCGAGCGGTGGGGCAGCGTGGGCACCAGCGGTACGGCCGCGGTGAAGTGCACCGCGACCAGGACCACGACCAGCGCCACGGCGACAGTTCGATACATCCCCGATCGCCTCCCCTGCGGGAACCGGTCCCGCCTGATGTGGCCGGAGGATACGGCGATGAGGGGGTGCCGCGCAGCGGAACAGGGACAACAGGCGCCGGCCCGGGGTCGAGCGGCGCCGCGGCGCGGCCGGAGCGTCAGGCGCCGGAGCGGCTGTGTCGGAGGAACGCCACCGCCGCGTCGAGCCGGGAAGCGACCCGCTCGCGCCCCAGGAGGGCCATGAGGTCGAACAGCCCCGGACCGACGGTCTTGCCGGTCAACGCCACCCGCACGGGGTGCACGATCTCGCGGGCCGCCAGCCCCCGCTCCTCGGCCAGCCCGCGCACCAGTCCCTCCGCCGCGGCGGCGTCCAGGACGGGCACGGCGGCGACCCGGTCGCGCAGGACGGCCAGCAGGTCGGCGAGGCGGGGATCGCTGAGGTAGCGGCGCGCCGCTTCGGGCTCGTACGTCACCGTCTCGCGGAAGAAGAAGTCGCCGTAGGCGACGATGTCGCGGCCGACCTTGATGCGCTCGCCGAGCACGGCGACGACGCGGCTGATGTACGCCCGCTGCGCGGCGTCGGGCGCGCCCGTCAGCAGGCCGGCCTCGCGCAGCGCCGGCAGGCAGGCCTCGACGATCCGGTCGGGGTCGCGCTCCAGGAGGCTGCGCATGTACACACCGTTCATCCAGATCAGCTTGTCCAGATCGAACACCGGGGAGGCGCGGCCCAGGTCCTCGATCCGAAACCGCGCCACCAGTTCCGGCACGGAGTAGATCTCGCGGTGCTCCTCGGGATACCAGGCCATCAGGGCGAAGAAGTTCAACAGCGCTTCGGGCAGGAAGCCCTCGCGGCGGTAGTCGCGCACCGCGGTGTCGCCCGTGCGCTTGCTCAGCTTCTTGCGGTCGGCCCCCAGGATGTTGGCCAGGTGGGCCACCTGCGGCGGCGTCCAGCCCAGCGCCCGGTACATCACCCACTGCTTGGGCGTGTTGCTGAGGTGCTCCACGCCCCGGATGACGTGGGTGATCGCCATCTCATGGTCGTCGACGACGTTAGCGAAGTTGTACAGCGGCGTGCCGTCGGAGCGGACGATGATGTAGTCGTCGAGGTGCGCGGGGTCGAACTCCACGCGCCCCCGCACCAGGTCGTCGACGGCGATGATCTCGTCGTAGGCGTGGAGGCGCAGGCGGATCGTCGGCCGCCGCCCTTCCCGCTCGAAGGCCGCGCGCTGCGCCGGCGTCAGCTCGCGGCAGCGACCGGAGTAGCGGTAGGGCCGCTGCTCCGCCCGGGCGCGACGGCGCTCGGTTTCCAGCTCCTCCGTTGTGCAGTAGCAGTGATAGGCCGCCCCGCGCGCCAGCAATGTCGCGGCGGCGGCCTGATAGATGTGCAGCCGCTCGGTCTGGCGGTAGGGCCCGTAGGGGCCGCCGACGTCGGGGCCCTCGTCCCAGGTGATGCCCAGCCACTGGAAGTCTTCGAGGATGGCGCGCTCGTACTCCGCGGTGGAGCGGGCGCGATCGGTATCCTCGATCCGCAGGACGAAGGCGCCGCCCTGGCTGCGCGCGAACAGCCAGTTGAAGAACGCCATCCAGGCCCCCCCGATGTGCAACAGGCCCGTCGGGCTGGGCGCGTAGCGTGTGCGGACCGTCATGTGAAGAGGATGCTCACCGACTGGTTGAGGTGGATCCGGCGAATCGCCTCGGCCAGCAGCGGCGCGGCGGACAAGATGGTGACCTTGGGCAGCCGCTTCTCCGCCGGCAGCGGGATGGTGTTGGTGACGATGACCTCGCGGATCTCCGGGCGCGCCAGGCGCTGCACGGCGGGCGGGGCGAAGACGGCGTGCGTGGCGCAGATGTAGATCTCCGGCCGGGCGCCCCGCGCCGTGAGCACGTCCACCGCCCCGGAGAGCGTGCCCGCGGTGTCGATGACATCCTCGATCATGATCGGCGTGCGGCCCTCCACGTCGCCGACGATCTGCACCGGCTCCTTGACGTCTTTGCCCACGCGCCGCTGGAAGATGATCGCCAGCGGCAGATCGAGGCGGTCGGCGAGCTGCTTGCTGCGCTTCACCGCCCCGTCGTCCGCGGCGACGACTACGGCCTGGCGGAGGTCTCTCTCCCGCAGGTAGTCGGCGAACAGCGGCATGGCGCGGAGATGGTCGACCGGGATGTTGAAGAACCCCTCGATCTGGCCGGCGTGCAGGTCCACGGTGAGCACGCGGTTCGCGCCGGCGGTGGTGAGCAGATCGGCGACGAGCCGGCCGGTGATCGGCTCGCGCGGCGCGTCCTTCTTATCCTTCCGGGCGTAGCCGTAGTAGGGCACGACCGCGGTGATGCGGCCGGCGGAGGCTCGCCGCAGGGCGTCGAGCATGATCAGCAGCTCCATGAGGTGCTCGTTGACCGGATGGCAGACGGGCTGCAGAACGAAGGCATCGACGCCGCGGGCGTTCTCCTCGAACCGTACGTAGGTCTCCCCGTCGGCGAAGCGCGAGATGTTCACCCGGCCGAGCTCGATGCCCAGGTAGCGGGCGATCTCCTCCCCCAGCGACCGGTTGGCCGTGCCGCAGAAGACCTTCAGCTCGCCGACCACGCTGTCCATCGAATTCTACGTTACCACGAGCGGTGCGGGAGGACGCGGGGGCGGCCGCCTAGCGGGCTTCGACGAGGAACTTGATCGCGGTGCGCTCTTCCCCCTCGATGACGACCTTCGTGAAGGCGGGGATGGCGACGAGGTCGATGCCGTTGGGCGCGACGAAGCCGCGGGTGATGGCGATGGCCTTCACGGCCTGGTTGACCGCGCCGGCCCCCACCGCCTGCAGCTCCACCGCGCCCTTCTCGCGCAGCACGGCCGCGAGCGCACCGGCCACCGCCTTCGGCTTGGAGTCGGCGGAGACCTTGAGCACCTCCGGCATCGGCTGATGTTCCCCCGCTGGTGCGCCCTCCGGCCCGTTCATTCGCGCCACCCTATTCCGTAGTCTGGAGAGTAATTCCTGCCCTCCTCATGCCCGCTAGCGCGGGGGGGTGGACAGCAACGCCTCGGCCAGGTCGGCGGCGCGCAGCGCTTCTTCCCGCAGCGCGGCGTGCAGCCGGAGCAGCTGCGGCCGCAGCTCGTCGCGGCTCTGCCAGGCGGCCAGGACGGCCTGCTGCAGCTGACCGGCCTGCAGGCCGGCCAGGGGCAGCAGGTGGCCCACGCCGATCCTCCGGAACAGCGCGTCGATCTTGGGATCGTAAGAGAGGCCCACCGGCGGGACCCCCGTGGCCACCGCGGCGATGAGCGCGTGCAGCCGAACCCCCACCATCACGTCCATCATGCCCACCGCCGCCACCATCTCCCGGGGCGGCAGCGCGGCGACGAGACGCGCCCCCAGCGCCTCGGCCACGGCGCGGGCCAGGGGCAGATCGCGCTCGGGGTGGAACGCAAAGACGACCACCCCCGCCCCGGCGGCCTGCCGCACGCCCTGCAGAGCCTCGACCAGCGCCGGGACATACGCGTCCCCCCGCCAGGGGCGGAGCGCCACACCGATCCGCGGACCCGCTCCGCCCGCGCCGATCAGCTCGCGCACGTGGTCCTCCGGCGCCGGCTGCAGGGCGAAGGCGGGGTCGGCGACGACGTGCGCCGGCCGGCGCACGCCGAGCTCGCGCAGCGTCCGCAGGGAGTCCTCGTCGCGCACGGTGATGAGGTGGGCCCGGTTCAGCACGAGCGCGGCGAGCCGGCGGATCCAGCCCCGCCGCAGCGGCCCGATGCCCTGGGCGAAGACCATCGCCCGGCGGGACACGATCTCGGCCAGGGCCAGGATGCCGAGGTAATACAGCGCGCTGCGGTGGCTGGTCTCGTCCTGAAAGAGGCTGCCCCCGCCGCTCAGGAACAGATCCGCCCCGGCCAGCGCGCGGACGACCCCCGCCCCCAGGCGCGGCACGCTGTGCACGCTGTGCAGGCGGCGCGTCCCAGCCGGATCGGCGGAGAGCACGGTGATGCGCGAGGCCGGCAGGCGGGCGCGCAGCGCGGCGAGCATCGCGGCCAGCACGGCCTCGTCCCCCGTGTTGCCGAACCCATAGTATCCCGAGATGACGATGCGCATCAGCGCCGGAGCCGCCCCGGGCTCCACCCGCGCGCCACGAGGCGGCTGGCGACATAGGCGGCAACGACGCCGAGCATCGTGCCGAGCCAGAGGGCGTTGACCGTGCGCCAGGCCGTGTACAGCAGCGGGGTGTGGATGTGGGAGAAGCTGTTCACGATGCCCGCCTGGCCGATCGCCCCCACGACCGCCAGGGGCATCACCCACCGCCGCCATCCGGCGGCCGCCGCGGCGCCGGCCAGCACCAGCGCAGGATGGCCGATGAGGTACTCCTTCGTGCGCGGACGGGCCACGAGCAGGTCCTCCAGCGCCGTGCGGAGCCGCTCCTCCAGCCCCAGCAGGGGGAGGCCGAAGTTGCCGCTGCGCGCCAGGAGGATCACCCCGGCGAGGGCCACGAGGACGACCAAAGCGGCCGAGCGCATCCGCAGCGGTTGGCCGGACCAGGCCCACAGGTCCGCCGCCGTCTCGCGCCAGGTGCGAGCGGGGCGGTCGTGACGCCACAGCAGCAGCGCCACGAGGCCCACGGCCGCCAGCTGCGCCACCTTCACCCCCAGGAAGACATCGGCCGCCATCATGAACTCCCACCGCGTGAGCAGCGCGGCGACGATCGCTCCGCCGGCCACCGAGCCCAGCGAGGCCAGCCAGAGCGTCCGCACGCCGGCGCGCACCGGGCTGCCCGGGCGGCGCGGCACGGCCCCGGCCACCGCCGCGGCGGGG
>DATLZI010000148.1:0-16277 GCA_035574075.1 bacterium
GGGGATGGGCAGCTCGGTCAGCGTCCTGCCGATCAGCCGCCAGGCCGCGGCCTGTTCCGCTCTCGGCCGGACGACGAGCCGGCGGTCAACGGCCCGCGCCAGGACGCAGAAGGCCTCGCCGTCGGCGAGGTCCTGAAGCCAGGGAGCCACGCCCGCCGTCGATCCCTTGTCGACCGCGTCCAGCAGACCGCCGACGGAGTCCCTCTCAGCGGTCGGCCCCGGGGACGCTATCCTGCCCACCGCCACGCTGCGCAATCCGCGGGCGGCAAGGGCCGCGGGCGCCCCGCCCTCCCGCTCCAGCTGCGCGCGCGGCAGCCGCAGCACCGTCAGCAGCGTGCCCAGCTCCTCGATCGACACCCCGGGCAGGAGGTGGAGAGCGGGCACCGCGTGGGCGCGCAGGGCGCGGGCAAGGTCGGCGACCACATCATCGGCGTAGGGGGTCCGGGCGGCATCGATCAGGAGCCCCTGCGCGGCGGGCGCGAGAGCGAGAGACCCGTAGGCGGCGGTGAAGGCGTCGATCGCCGCGTGGGCCTGCCGGAGGGCGTCGGCGGTGTGGGCGTGGGCCAGCGGATAGAACCTCAGCGTCCGATAGGCCGAGGCCAGGGCGCGGGCGGCCCGCCGCCCCGCTTCGCTCCGCCCTCCTGCGCCGCCATCCTCCCGGATTGGGTCCATCCGCCGGTCCGCCCCGGCGTTCCGATTCGCTATCGAGGGGGATCATCCCCCAGGGCCGCGACGATCGCCTCCAGGCGCTGGCGCCGCGTCAGCAGGTCGCTGGCCCGGCTGCGCTCGCGCTCGACGACCTCGGCCGGGGCGCGCTGCAGGAAGTCGGCGTCCTCCAGTCGGCGCTGCAGCCCCTTCAGCTCATCCTCCAGCTGGCGCAGGGTCCGCGCCAGCCGCTGGCGCTCCTTCGCCGGATCGACCAGTCCGCCAAGGGGGATCGCGATCTCGACGCCGCTCAGCACCGCCGTCACGCTCCTCGCAGGAGCCGGACCGCCCAGCGGTCCGAACGTCACCGCCTCGGTCCGGGCGAGGACGGCGATGTACTCGCCCAGGGCCTCGAGCTGGCCGGCCAGCGGGGCAGCGGCGCGGATGTGCACCGGGATCCGGCGGGCGGGGGGCACGGCCAGCTCGGCCCGCAGGCTGCGGATCGTCCGCACCACCGTCATCAGCACGGCCATCTGCGCGTCGAGCGCCGGATCGATCGCCGCGGGGTCGGCGGCGGGCCAGGGCGCAACCATCAAGCTCTCGCCCTCGTGCGGCAGGTGCTGCCAGACCTCCTCGGTGAGGAACGGCATCACCGGGTGCAGCAGGGCCATCGCCCCCGACAGCACCGACCACAGCGTGTGCTGGATCGCCGCGCGCCGCGGAGATCCGGGCGGCGCTGCGGCGAGGTCCACCTTGGCCATCTCCAGGTACCAGTCGCAGTACTCGCCCCAGATGAAGTCGTACAGCGCCCGACAGGCCTTGTCGAACTCGAACGCCTCCAGGTGCGCCGTCACCGCGGGCGTGAGGTGCGCGTAGCGGCTGCGGATCCAGCGGTCGGCAAGGCCCAGATCGGCGGCCGCCGGCGGGCGCCGGTGATCGAACCCCTCGAGGTTCAGCAGCACGAAGCGCGCGGCGTTCCAGATCTTCGTGCTGAAGTTCCGGGTGTCGGCGATCATCTTCTCGCTGAAGCGCAGGTCTTGCTGGGCCTGCGAGCAGCGCGAGACCAGGGCGAAGCGCACGGCGTCGGCGCCGTAGCCGCGGCCGTCGGCCATCTCCAGCGGGTCGATCCCCGTGCCGAGCGATTTGCTCATCCGCCGCCCATCGATCGTCATCACCGTGGGCGCCACGTAGACGTCGGCGAAGGGCACGTCGTCGAGGAAGTGCAGCCCCATCATGATCATCCGCGCCACCCACAGGAAGAGGATCTCGTTGGCCGTGACCAGGACGTGGCCGGGATAGAAGTAGCGCAGGTCTGGCGTCTCGCGCGGCCAGCCCAGGGTGGCGAAGGGCCAGATCGCCGAGCTGAACCAGGTGTCGAGCACGTCGGGATCCTGGGTCAGCCCATCGCCCCCGCAGGCCGGGCAGCGCGCGGGGCGCGTCGTGGCCGCCGCCGGCTGCCCGCAGCGCTCGCACCACCAGATCGGGATGCGGTGCCCCCACCACAGCTGCCGCGAGATCGTCCACGGCCGGATGTGGTCCAGGAAGTGCAGCACGATCCGCGTCCAGCGCTCGTGGTGGAACCGCACACGCCCGGCGCGGATGGCCTCGGCCGCGCGGGCGGCCATCGGCGCGACGTCGCAGAACCACTGGTCGCTGATGTACGGCTCGATCACGGCGTGGCAGCGGTCGCAGGTGCCGATGTTCGTGCGGTAGGGCTCCACGCGCTCGACCAGGCCCATGGCCTGCAGGTCCGCGCCCACCGCGCGGCGGGCCTCGAAGCGGTCCAGTCCGGCGTAGCGGCCGGCCTCCGGCGTCAGCCGGCCCCGGGGATCGAGGATGACCAGCGTCGGCAGGCCGTGGTCCGCGCCGATCTCGTGGTCCGTGGGATCATGACCGGGGGTGATCTTCAGCGCCCCCGTGCCGAACGCCGGATCCACCCGCCGGTCGGCGATCACGGGCACGCGGCGGTTCACGATCGGCACCAGCACCTCCCGGCCCACCAGGCCGGCGTAGCGCGGATCGTCGGGGTGCACGGCCACGGCGACATCGGCCAGGATCGTCTCCGGCCGCTGCGTGGCGATGGTGACATCCGGCCCGCCGTCCACGCCGCGGTAGCGCACGTACCAGAGCTGGGCGTCCGTCTCGACGTATTCCACCTCGAGGTCCGAGATCGCGCTCTGGTCCCGGGGGCACCAGTTCACCATGCGCTTGCCGCGATAGATCAGCCCCTGGTTGAAGAGGCGGATGAAAGCCTCCATCACGGCGTCGTAGTAGGGGGGATCGAGGGTGAAGACGTAACGATCCCAGTCGCAGGAGAAGCCCATCCGCTTCAGCTGCTCGACGATGATGTGGCCGTAGCGCTCCTTCCACTCCCAGACGCGCTGCACGAAGCGCTCCCGGCCGAGCGCTTCCAGGGTGAGCCCTTCCCGGGCCAGCTCCCGCTCCACGACGTTCTGCGTGGCGATCCCGGCGTGGTCGGTGCCGGGCTGCCACAGGGCGTTGCGGCCCTGCATCCGCCGCCAGCGGATCAGCACATCCTGCAGCGAGAAGGTCGAGGCGTGCCCCATGTGCAGCTCGCCCGTGACGTTGGGCAGGGGCAGCATGATCACGTAGGGCTCGCGGGCAGGGTCCACCGGCGCGTGGAAGTAGCCGCGCTGCAGCCACCAGGCGTAGCGGGGCATCTCCACGGCGCGCGGGTCGTAGGTCGGCGGCAGGGTTTTCGTAGCCATCAGCGCTCCCTGGAACAGGATGATCCGATCTCGGCCGCGAGCGCCGCAAACAAACAGCGCCCGTCCCATAGGACGGGCGCTAATCGCCCGCGGTACCACCTACGTTCCGCCGCGGCGGCGGCACTCGCACGCGCTATCCCGGGCGCGACCCGTGCGGCCCTGCGCCGACGGCGGTCGGACCGCGGCTCGGGGGCGACGTTCCCCCCGGCGACCCGGGAGGCTCGCACCAATCCGCCTCCCTCGCTTGGAGCGCCCGCGGGGTACTCCTCCCCGTCTTCGCCTTGGCGCCATTATACCAGCGGCGCAGGTCAAGACAAGCCCGCCAGCGGGCACGATAGTGACGTGGCAACGGGGGACGCGCTCGATCGGCTGATCGACCGGCTCACCGCCGCGGCCTGGCCCGAGGACGCAGACGTTGCCGCGCTGCGCCAGGCGCGGGACCGCGCCGTGCCCTGGCTCGTGGACCGCCTGGCGCGCGAACCGCGCGCCCTGCGACGGCGACGGCTGTGCGACGCTCTGGCCGACCTGGTGGCGGACACTCCGGCCCTCCTCGCCCCCTACCTCCAGGCGCCGTCGTGGTACCTCGCCCGCAACCTGGCCTATGTGCTGGGCGAGCTGCGCCGTCCGGAGGGCGTGCCGCACCTCGCCGCCCTGGCGCGCCACGAGGAGCCCCGCGTGCGCCGCGAGGTCGTGGATGCGCTGCGCAAGATCGGCGGATCGGCTGCGCGCGAGGCGCTGGTCGCCTTCCTTGACGACCCCGACGGGCGCATCCGGCGTCACGCCATCGACGCCCTGGACGCGGTCTACGACGGCCGGGCGGCGGCGCGGCTGGTCGCGCTCCTCCGCTCCGCCGACTTCAGCCCGGAGGGCGTGGCCCTGAAGGAGGCGGCGGCGGCGGCGCTGGCGCGCATGGGCGCCCCCGAGGCGAAGCCGGTGCTGGAAGCGGTGGCCCGGGGCTGGACGCTGGGGCGGGCCCGGCGGCGCGTGCAGCACGCGGCCCGCGGCGTCCTGACGGAGACCTACTCCTCCAGGTAGATCACTCGCCGGAGCTCCTCGATGCTGGTCGTGCCGTCCAGCACGCGGGCGGTGGCCGCCTCGCTGATCGGGATCATCCCCGTCTGGATCGCCGCCTCGCGCAGGACGCTGGCCGGCTTGCGCGCCAGGACCAGCTCGCGGATCGCATCGTTCATCCGGAAGATCTCCATCACGGAGCAGCGGCCCTTATATCCCGTCATATCGCACTCCCGGCAGCCGCCGGGGGCGTAGAGCGTGGGGCGGCTGTCCGCCGGCAGCCCCAGCTCGGTGACCAGGTCGCGGGACGCCGCGTAGGGGCGGCGGCAGCTGGGGCACAGCCGGCGCACCAGACGCTGCCCGATCGCGGCGATCAGGGAGCTGGTGATGAAGTACGGCTCGACGCCCATGTCCACCAGCCGCACCACGGATCCGGCGGCGTCGTTGGTGTGCAGGGTGCTGAAGACGAGGTGGCCGGTGAGCGCCGCGTTCACCGCGATCTTCGCCGTCTCGGCGTCGCGGATCTCGCCGACCATGATGATGTCGGGGTCCTGGCGCAGCATGCTGCGCAGGCCGGTGGCGAAGGTGATGCCGCCGCGCGGCCGCACCGGGATCTGGGAGATCCCCTCCAGGTAGTACTCCACCGGATCTTCAATCGTCATGATGTTCCGGGTTGGCTCGTTCACCCGCTGCAGGCAGGAGTACAGCGTGGTCGTCTTGCCGCTGCCCGTTGGCCCGGTGACCAGAATCATGCCGTGCGGCTTGTGGATGATCGCCTCGATGATCTGCTCCTGCTCCGGCGGGATGCCCAGGCGGTCCAGGCCGACCAGGACGTTCGACTTGTCCAGCAGCCGCATCACGACGCGCTCGCCGAACGCGGTGGCGGTGATGCCCACCCGCACGTCGTACTCGCGCTCGCGCAGCCGCATGCTGATCCGGCCGTCCTGGGGCTTGACGTGCTCGGCGATGTCCAGGCCGGCCAAGATCTTGATGCGGCTGACCACCGCCGCATACATCAGGCGGGGGATGCGCGCCTTGTCGTAGAGCATGCCGTCGACGCGGTAGCGCACGCGGGCGTCCTGGGCGTGCGGCTCGAGGTGGATGTCCGTGGCGCGGCTGGTGATCGCGCCCTGCAGGATGGAATCCACCATCTGGATGACCGGCGGAGCGGTCTCGTTGCCGAGGACGACGACCTCCTCCGTCCCGGCGCCGTTCTCCGCGCTCTCGCCGAACTCGATGGCGTCCTGGAGCGCGGCCGCCCGGCTGACCTTGCCGCCGACGTCCTCGTACAGCTGGCCGATCGCCCATTCCAGGTCGGTCTCCGTGGTGAAGACGGGGATGACCCGCAGCCCGGTGGCCCGGGCGATCTCGTCGATGGCCAGGATGTCGGAGGGATCGGCCATGGCCACGATGAGCTCCCGGTCCTCCTGGCGGATTGGCAGGGCCATCAGGCGGCGCACGAAGGGCTCGGGCAGCAGCTTGGCGATATGGACGTCGATCGGCTCGGCCGTCAGACTGACGTACTCATAGCCTTGCTGGAGGGCCAGCCAGCGGCCCGCCTCGCCCTTGGCCAGCAGGCCGCGTTCGATGAAGATCTGGGCCAGCCGCTTGCCGGTGCGCTTCTGCTCTTCGAGGGCTTCAGCGAGCTGCGCCTCGGTGATGGCGCCCGCTTCGAGCAGCAGCTCGCCCAGACGCTTGTTCGATTTCGCGGTGTAGGCCCGCACCGTAGCCATCGGCGCCCCAGAATCAGAGGCAAGCGGCGTGCCACGGGGTGGAGCCGGGGCGGCAGCGGCGGCGGAGGCTGGGCTCTCTCCTGCCTCCGCCGCCGCCCGCGGGGGAACGTCCCTGGTTCGCTTCAGCCTGCGCATACGCACCCCCGGCGCGCCGGGGGCGCGCGGTGTCAGGAGAGCATCTGCTGGCTGGGCTGCTGGCCGGGCCGTACGGTCGGCTCCACGGGCGGGGGCACGACCATCTGGGTCACCGGCGGCGCCGGCAGCAGGGCTTCCGCCAGCACTTCATCCATGTGCTCCACGAGGACGAACCGCAGCTTCCGGCGCACCGCGGCCGGGATCTCGATCAGGTCCTTTTCGTTCTCCTTGGGCAGGATCACGGTCCGGATCCCCGCCCGGTGGGCGGCGAGCACCTTCTCCTTGACGCCGCCGATCCCCAGCACCTTGCCCCGCAGCGTGATCTCCCCGGTCATCGCCACGTCGCGCCGCACCGGCCGACCGGTCAGCGCCGACGCCAGCGCCGTTGCCAGGGTAATGCCCGCGGACGGGCCGTCCTTAGGCACGGCGCCGGCCGGGATGTGGATGTGGATGTCGTACTTCTGGTAGAACTCCTCGTCCAGCCCCAGCCGCCGGGCGCGAGAGCGCACGTAGGACACCGCCGCCTGCCCGGACTCCTTCAGCACCTCGCCGAGCTGGCCGGTCATCGTCAGCTTGCCCTCGCCGCGCATCAGCGTGGCCTCGACGGAGACGATGTCCCCGCCCATCTCGGTGTAGATCAGGCCGGTGGCCGTGCCGACCTCGTCCACCTGCTCGGCCAGCCCGTAGCGGAACTTCACCGGACCCAGGAAGCGGTGCAGGTTCTGCGGGGTGACCCGCACCGCGGTGGCCCGTCCCGTGGCCACCTCGGTGGCCACCTTGCGCAGGACGCCGGCGATCTCCCGCTCCAGGTTGCGCACGCCGGCCTCGCGCGTGTACTCGCGCACGATCTTGCGCAGGGCCTCGTCGCTGAACACGACCTGCTCGCCGCGCAGCCCGTGCGCGCTGAGCTGCTTGGGGATCAGGAAGTCAGTGGCGATCTTCAGCTTCTCCTCTTCCGTGTAGCCCGCGAAGCGGATGACCTCCAGGCGGTCGCGCAGGGCCGGCGGGATGGTGTCCAGGATGTTGCCGGTGCAGATGAACATCACCTCGGAGAGGTCGAGCGGCAGCTCCAGGTAGTGGTCGCTGAACGCGTTGTTCTGCTCCGGGTCCAGCGCTTCGAGCAGCGCCGAGCTGGGATCGCCCCGCCAGTCCACGCCCAGCTTGTCGATCTCGTCCAGCATGAAGACGGGGTTCTTCGTGCCGGCGGTCTTCATGCCCTGGACGATGCGGCCGGGCAGGGCGCCGACGTAGGTCCGGCGATGGCCGCGGATCTCGGCCTCATCCCGCACCCCGCCCAGGCTGATGCGCACGAACTTCCGCCCCAGCGCGCGGGCGATGGACTTCCCCATCGAGGTCTTGCCCACGCCGGGCGGCCCGATGAAGCAGAGGATCGGCCCCTTGCTCTGCGGGGCCAGCTTGCGCACAGCGAGGTACTCGATGACCCGCTCCTTGGGCTTCTCCAGCCCGTAGTGGTCCTGGTCCAGGATGGCGCGGGCCTCCGCGATGTCCAGGCGGTCCTCGGTACGCGCCGTCCAGGGCACGGCGAGGAGCCAGTCCAGGTAGGTGCGCACGACGACCGCCTCGGCGACCATCGGCGGCATCTTCTCCAGGCGGTTCAGCTCTTCGAGAGCCTTCTCCCGGACATGGTCCGGCAGGTTGGCGGCCTCGATCTTCTTCTTGTACTCCGCCACCTCGCTCTGCCGCTCATCGCTCTCGCCGAGCTCCTGCTGGATGGCCTTCATCTGCTCCTTGAGGAAGTACTCGCGCTGCGACTTCTCCATCTGCTTGCGCACGCGATTCTGGATCTTCCGCTCCAGTTCGAGGATGTTCACCTCGCGGGTCAGGATCTGGCTGAGCAGGTCCAGACGGTCCTTGGGCTCCATCTCCAGCAGCTGCTGGCGCTCCTCGAGCTTCAGCGGCAGGTGCTGGGCGACGAGATCGGCCAGACGGCCGGGCTCGTCCGCCTGCATCACCACCGCGTACTGCTCGGGCGCGATGCTGCGACTGAAGCGGGCGAAGCGCTCGAACTGCGACAGCACGCCGCGCATCAGCGCCTCGACCTCCAGGGTCTTCTCCGTGGCCTCGGGCAGCCGGCGGACGCGCACGGCGAAGTAGGGCTCCTCCTGCTCCACGCGCTCGATCGCCCCGCGCATCAGCCCCTCGACGATGACCTGCAGCACCCCGTCGGGCTGCTTGCCCACCTGCAGGATGCGGCAGATCGTCCCGGTGGTGTAGATATCCGCGGGCCGTGGCTCCTCCAGGTCGTCCTGCTTCTGGGCGGCGAGCATGATCACGCGGTCGCCGGCCAGCGCCGCCTCCAGCGCGCGCAGCGACTTCTGCCGCCCCACGCCCAGGGGCGCGATCTGATGCGGCATCACCACCGTGCCCTTCAAGGGCAGCAGCGGCAACACATCGTTGATGGTCAGCTCGATGTCGGTCAACGTTTACCCTCCTCAGAGAACAGCGCAGGGGGGACGTTCGCATCCCCCCCACCGCCGCCCGCCAACCCTCGCCTATTGTAGCACTCCCGGCACGATTGCCTAGGCAGGCTTCTCCTTGGCCAGTTTCTTCAGCTCCGCCGCGGTGAGGAGAATCGGCTCGCGCTTGCGCTGCACGGCTTCGTCGGTGATCACGCAGCGCCTGACGTCTGGCCGGGACGGGATCTCGTACATGATGTTCAACATGATGTCCTCGATGATCGTGCGCAGGCCGCGCGCCCCGGTGTGCCGCCCCATGGCCTCACGCGCGATGGCTCGCAGCGCTTCGTCGGTGACGATCAGCTCCACGCCGTCCATCTCGAGGATCTTCTGGTACTGTCGCACGAGGGCGTTCTTTGGCTCGACCAGGATGCGCACCAGGTCCGCCTCGTCGAGCGGCTCGAGCGGCACGATCACCGGCAGGCGCCCGATGAACTCCGGGATCAGCCCGTAGCGCAGCAGATCCTGGGGCATGACGTGGGCCAGCGTCTCGGCCAGCGAGGCCTTGTTCTTCGGCGCGATCTGCGCGCCGAAGCCGATCGCCGTCTGCCGCAGCCGGGCGTCGATGATGCGGTCCAGCCCCTCGAAGGCGCCGCCGCAGATGAAGAGGATGTTCGTCGTGTCGATCTGGATGAACTCCTGGTGCGGGTGCTTGCGCCCGCCCTGCGGCGGCACGTTGGCCACCGTCCCCTCCAGGATCTTCAGCAGGGCCTGCTGCACGCCCTCGCCGGAGACATCGCGCGTGATCGAGGGGTTCTCGGACTTCCGGGCGATCTTGTCCGTCTCGTCGATGTAGATGATCCCGCGCTCGGCCTTCTTCACGTCGAAGTCCGCGGCCTGGATCAACCGCAGGAGGATGTTCTCGACGTCCTCGCCGACATACCCGGCCTCGGTGAGCGAGGTCGCGTCAGCGATGGCGAACGGCACGTCCAAGATCTTCGCCAGGGTCTGGGCGAGGAGCGTCTTGCCGCAGCCGGTGGGCCCAATGAGCAGGATGTTCGACTTCTGCAGCTCGACGTCGCTGGTCCGCCGCCCGCCGATGCGCTTGAAGTGGTTGTAGACGGCCACGGCCAGGGCCTTCTTCGCCCGCTCCTGGCCGACGACGTACTGGCAGAGGGTGTCGTAGATCTCGCGAGGCTTGGGCGTGCTGCGGGGTCCCGCGGTTTCGCTCTCCCCGTAGAGCTCTTCCTCGATGATCTCGTTGCACAGCTCGATGCACTCGTCGCAGATGTACACGCCGGGCCCGGCGACCAGCTTGCGCACCTGCTCCTGCGACTTGCCGCAGAACGAGCACTTCAGTTTCTCGCCGTCCCCGAACCGGAACATCCGCTCGCGCGTCATGCCTGGCCCCTTACCGATCCTTCGCCACGCGGGCGGCCAGTTTCTCCCGCGGCTGGATGACCGTGTCGATCAGCCCGTACTCCTTGGCCGCCTGGGGATCCATCCAGAAATCGCGGTCCGTGTCGCGCTCGATGCGCTCGATCGGCTGGCCGGTGTGCTTGGCCAGGATCTCGTTCGTCAGCTGGCGCATCTTCAGGAACTGCTTGGCCTGGATGTCGATGTCCGCGGTCGTGCCCTGCGCGCCGCCCCAGGGCTGGTGGATGAGGATCTGGGAGTAAGGCAGCGCGGAGCGCTTGCCCTTCGCCCCGCCGGCCAGGATCACCGCCGCCCCGGAGGCGGCCAGCCCGACGCAGATCGTGGCCACATCGGGCCGCACGTACTGCATCGTGTCGTAGATCGCCAGCGCCGGGGTGAGGCTGCCGCCCGGGCTGTTGATGTAGAGGTGGATATCCTTCTCCGGATCCTCGCCCTCCAGGAAGAGCAGCTGGGCGATGACCAGATTGGCCATCTCGTCGTCGATCGGCCCGCCGACGAAGACGATGCGGTCCTTGAGCAGCCGGGAGTAGATGTCGTAGGCGCGCTCGCCGCGCGCCGTCTGCTCCACGACCATCGGGATGAGCGTCATGCCTGGTCACCTCGAGCAAGCGATGTGAGGAAGGCCAGCGCCTTCTGGCGCCGGAGGGTTCCGGTCAGGCTATCATAACGGCCGGTCTGCACCAGCCATTCCCGGACGCGGCTCGGATCCTGCTGCAGTCGCTGCGCCATGTTCTCAATCTCGCGATCGATCTCCTCCTGCGTGGGCGCCAGCCCCTCGGCGCGGGCCACTTCTTCCACGGCCAGCTGCGCGCGCAGCCGGCGCTCCGCGGTGGGCCGGAACTCGGCGCGCAGCGCGGCCTCGTCCTTCTGGGTGGCCTCGTAGTAGCGCTGCAGGGTGAGGCCGCGGCGCTGCAGGGTCTCGGCCAGATCAGCGACCATGTGCTCGACCTCATGGTCGATCAGGCTTTGCGGAAGGTCGATCTCCACGCGTTCCAGGAGCGCCTCGAGGACGCGCTGCTCGTGCTCCGCGCGGGCGGCCTCCGCGGCCTCGCGCTCCAGCCGCGCGCGCAGCGACGCGCGCAGAGCGGCCACCGACTCCACTCCCCCCGCCGTGCGGGCGAAGGCATCGGTGACCTCGGGCAGCTCGCGGCGCTTGACGTCCACGACCTCCAGCGTCATCGTCTGCCCGTCCACGACGACCTCCCGCCGCGTGCCCGCGGTCGCGCCTTGCAGAGCCTCCTCCACCGCGGCGGCGTGCACCCCGCCGCCGATCTCGATCAGGTGCTCCTTGCCCGGGGCGAAGCGCTCCACAGGCCCGCTCGACGCCACGACGCGCACCAGGACGAAGTCGCCGCGCTGCGCGGCCGCCCCCGGCGCGGAGACGAGGTGTCCGTGGCGCGCCCGCAGGTCCTCAATCGCCGCGTCCACCTCGGCCTCGCCGATCGCCGGCGCGGCGTAGGGCACGCGGATCGCGCGGTAGTCGCCGAGCCGCACCTCGGGAGCCAGGTCGACCGTGGCCACGAAGCGCAGCGGCTTGCCCTCCTCGACGGCCTGCACCTCGATCGTGGGCCGCGTGATCGGCGTCACCCCGGCCTGGTCCACCGCCCGGGCATAGGCGTCGGGGACGAGCGCCTTCACCGCCTCGTCCAGGATCGTCTCGCGCCCGACGTACCGCTCCAGCAGGGTGCGCGGCGCCTTGCCGCGGCGGAACCCCGGGATCTCGACGCGCTGGTTCAGCCGACGCAGCGCGGCCGTCACCCCCTGCGCCACGGCGTCCTCCGGAATCTCCACCTCGAGGACCGCCCGGCTGCCCGGTTCGCGCCTGACCTCAACCTTCATCATCCATCTCTCCTGCGCTCTGAGTAACGAAACCCCGCGGCTCCGGCCATCCGAAGCCGCGGGCCGCTGGTGCGGGCGGAGGGATTCGAACCCCCACGGGCTTGCGCCCACGGGCTCCTAAGGCCCGCGCGTCCACCGGTTCCGCCACGCCCGCAACGCAACACGCGGAGCGGTGCGCCGGCACCACTCGCGCCGATAGTACCGCATCCGAGAAGCGCAATCCAGCCCCCCGCTGAGCTGATGCCGGCGGCGCGGGCGCCTGGAGGTGGGACGGGGGAGATCGCGGGAGGCGGCGAGGGATGCGGGGCGCGGCGGGCGGTTCAGCAGGCCCCCACCCCCCTTTGACGAGCGTCGCCCGAGGGGCGTCGCCTGCTGGCCCCCTGACGCACCGTCAGTTGCGCCTCACGCGCGGGGGGCGGATCTGCGCCCGAACAGCCCGGCGCGGGCGGTCAGGCGACTTTGACCAGGCGCACCCGCGTATCATAGAAGACGGCACTGCCGCCGGCGAGGTCGACGAGGCAGGTGTTCTTCAGGTACGGGTCCACGCGCATCGCCGCGTTGGCGTGGATTCCCGTGGCGCGCCGCGCGTCACCCCGCACCAGCTTCCCGTCGACCCACACGGTTGCGGAGCCGTAGGCCCAGTGGCCGTTCCCCAAGGAGAACGACACGACCCCCGGCCGGATGCCCTCAACCACCTTGACCTTTCCGATCATCGGCACGACGCGCCCGGGCGCCAGGGCCCACGCGCCCTCCGGGTTGGTGGCCGATAGGATCTTCACCCGGTCCCCATCGACGAGCCCGAACTCTTTGGCATCGTTGCGGTTCAGCACCACGAAATTCTCCGGATACACCGACAGCAACCAGTAATCGGCGATGGTACGGCTCTTGGTGTGGAAGATTTCGCGGTGCGTGATGAGGTGGAACGGGTAGGCCGCCGGATCATCCGCCAGCGGGCGGCCAAGCACATCCGCAACCGGCAGATACGTGGCGACGCCCGGGAAGGGCTTGCCGGTCATCGGGTTGAGGGTCTCCGCGACCTTCTCCGAGTAGAGGTTGATGAGCGTCCCATACCTGTGGCGCAGTCGCTCGCCGCTGTAGCCCTGCTCGTAGTCCTCGAATCGCCCTCCGCGGTTCAGGACATAGACGACCTTCGGCCACCACCGCTCGCCGACGATCTGCTTCCAGCGCGCGGGGTCGAACACGGTTCCAGAGAGATGCCGGCGCGAACGAATGAAGAGGTCGATCTCCGCCGGGCTACTATCAGGCACTTCTTCGCCAGGCGCGTCTCCGGCCGCCACATTCGCCACCATGCGCAGGTACATCTCCTCCGGCCGGCGGAAGTCCAGGCCGGGCCCAAACGCATCCCGGCCGAACCCCGGCAGGCCGAGCCGTTCCGCGATCGCCAGGAGCAGCGCCTCCAGCGACAGCGGCATCTCCTCATCGTACACGCGCACCGTCCGGGGGATCGGGTTGATCACCGGCGAAAAGATCGGCTGCACCTTGTGCGGGATCGAGGGATGCGACCCCATGAACTCCCAGCGCTCGAGATACGACAGATCCGGAAAGATGTAGTCCGCGTACATGGAGGTCTCGCCGATCGTGATGTCGGAGGCCACGATCAGGGGAATCTTCGCTGGCTCTCTCAGGACCTCGATGGTTGTGTGTCCGGCCGGCAGGGAGTAAACCGGCGAGCCCATGTAGATGAACAAGGCCTTGATCGGATAGGGATAGCCGTCGCCCGCAGAGGGGATGATCTCCTGGTAGATGTCGCTGGACAGCGGATACCAGGGTCGCTTCGCCGGGTAGCCGCTAAAGAGCGTGGATTCCTCGTACTTCGTCTCGTGGCGAATGAGACTCACGCCAAAGGGGCGAGCCCTGCCGCTCATCGCGCCCAGGGCGAACGGCTTGGGGGCGCGGCCGCCGACGATGTCAAACGTCGTCGCCTTCACCATGCCGCCCTTCCAATCGACGTTGCCCACCAGGAGGTTCAGCGACATCCAGGCCAGGACGTTGAAGAACCCATTGGTGTGCTGCGAGACCCCGCGGTGAATGTCGGCAGCGGCCTGCTTGCCGTAGCTGGTGAACGTCCAGGCCAGCTCGACGATGTCCTTCTCCTGCACCCCGCACAGCCGTCCCCAGGCGGCGATAGACCGCGCCGCGCTGGACTCGTAGAGCACCTGCAGGGCGCTCTTTACACGGGTGCCCTCGAGCACCGTATCGACCAGGAGGTCCCCCTCCACGGCGCGCGCCTCATCGTAGGGGTTGAAGGCCACGGGCCGGCCATCGGAGAGCACGACGAACTCGTCCTTGTCCGACAGCCCGATATCCTTGGCCCTCAGGAATCGGCCCGGCCGGCCATCAGATTCGATCCTCACCAGCCATGCCGCGTTGCACCATGAGCCCTCGCCGTCGGCTCTGGCCGCGGCGAGGTTGGCATTGCGCAAGAACCGTTCGTCATACCGCTTGTGCTCGACGATCCAGCGGATCATCGCCAGCGCCAGCGCCGCCTCGGTGCCGGGTTTGATGGGGATCCACTTCCATGCTTTCGCGGCGGTCTTCGAGCACCGGGGATCGACGACGGCGATCCGCAGCCGACCGGAGACAATGCCCTCGGTGATCTTGCTGGCGCGCAGCGGTGGCCCGTAGTTGCCCTCCAGCGGCGAGGCGCCGACAAAGATGATGAAGCGGGCGTTGCCCGTGTCGGCCTGCCAGTAGAACTTGCGTCCCCCGGTCCACTTCCCGCCGGAGTACTGTTCACTCATCGCCTTGCTGGCAAAGTACAACGAACCCTGGCAGACGGTCGTATGTCCGTGCGCGTTGACGGAGCCGAGCGCGTCGCTGGTGAAGCGCCGGATGAGGTCCCCGCGGCCGCCCTTCAAGCGGCCCCACATGAAGACGAACTGGTTGTTCTTGGGACCCAGATCGGGATGGTCAGGGTCGATCAGGGTCCGCAGGAAGGCGGCGTGCTTCGCCTGGAACTCCGCGACCGTCATCGCCTTCTTGCGGATCTTCTCCACGTCGTCCGCCATCGCGGCGGCCACCTGCGGGTCACGGAGGGCCCAGATGCTGCTCAATCCCTCCACGTACCGGCTCTCTTCCCCGGGCACGTCGCGAAAGAGGTAGCCGCCCTGAACGATCTCGTCGACCGCCTGGGCGAAGGGGATGGTGCGCCAGCGGTTGCTGCCCCGCGGCCCGGCGCGCTTCAAGACCGTGCGCAGCCGGTACGGGTCGTACACCGTCTGCAGCCCGGCCTGCCCCTTCGGACAGATCGCGCCGTCGATCGCCGCGGTCTCCTGCGGCGACATCGCGTACGGCAGGTGGGGTGTCATCGTCCAGGGACTCTGCGGGTTGCCATCGATCTTCACCGCGATCCCCTTCAGCAGTCGAACCTTGATGCCGCATCCCGTATTGCACTGCAGGCACACGGTTCGCAGGATGGCCTCCGCCTCGACGCGAGGGGTGGCGGGTGCGGCGCCCGTCATCGCGGCCTCGGCCAGCCGGATGCGTCCGAGGACGCGCTCAATGCGGCTGCTGAGCAGCGCGCATCCCCCCAGAAAGGCGGACGACTTGAGCAGGTCACGACGGCTCAGCGTGCGAGAGGGTCGACTCATCGGATCCTCCTACCCGTGGCAGACCTGGCATCCACGCTTGATGTCGTCTGCGACGTAGGCCACCCGCGGCTTGACGGCGGCGTTGAGATGCATGTGCGGAACGCGGCGCAACAGCTGCGCGACCACGCTGCCCTCGTCCGACCGGTCCCCGAAGTACATCGCCCGGCCAATGCAGGTCACGACGCAGGCCGGGAGTTGACCGGCTTCGAGACGCTGCAGGCAGAAGTGGCACTTGCGCCCGGCGCCGATCGGCAGCTGCCCGTTTCGGCGGGTATACCGCGCGCCATACTCCTCCCGCGGACGGGTCTCGTAGGCCTGCAGGGCCGGGGTGCCCTGGGTCCAGTACCTGCCGTCATCGTAGGACAGCGCCTTAAAGGGGCACGCCTTGGCGGCCTGCGCAACGTCGGCCTTGTTCCGGAACTTCGCGTAGTCGATGGCCACAATGCCATCGGGTCGTTTCGTGATCGCGCCGGGCGGCGCGGCGGCGACGCAGGGCGGGTTGTCGCACTGCTGGCAGTTGGTCGGCATGAAGAGGCGTCTGACGTCCGGATACTGGCCCACTTCGACCTCGGGCACCGTGCGGTAGGAGACGCCGGGCGGCAGGCCGTTCTCGGCGATACAGGCGACGGTGCAGGCGTTGCATCCAATGCACTTCCGGGTGTCCACGATCATGAACCACGCGCGCTGCGCCACCGGCTTGCGCAGCGCGCGCTCCAGGTC
>DATLZI010000149.1:0-4099 GCA_035574075.1 bacterium
CTGGACGCCGGGCGGTCGGCCGGCAGCGGAGACTACTTCGGCGATCTGGAGCTGGACTGCCGCGGGACAACGGCCCGCGCCGTCTGGTGGGTGCGCATCGACCGGCTCGCCAAACCCTAGGCGGAGCGTCAGACACCGCGCGGGGGGCCGATTTTCGGCCCCCCCCCGCGCTACCGGCCCTCGGTATGACATGCGACGGGGAGAGCCGCGCAACGGGAAATCCCACCCCGGCCCCTCGGCGGCCCTCTCTACGTGCTGTAGACATCCAACGGCGGCAAGATCCCCCTGACCCCAACGACGGGAACCTTTTCGGCGGGACAGATCGACATCTCCGCTACCCACTGGGCCGGCCAGTACGTGCCGCAGGCACGATGGCCGCTGGCGTACGCCCGGCGCTGAGCCGCGGCGCCGGCGGGCCTGGCTTTCATGCCCGGCCCGTCATCCCGGGCGACCCTGAACGGGCCGGCCCAGGACGGCGCGGGCGGCGGTCAGGACGAGGACCCGCGCGGCGCCGGCGGCGCGGAGGGCCTTCACGCAGGCGGCGGCGGTGGCCCCGGTGGCGACGACATCGTCAACCAGCACGATCCGGCGGCCCTCCAGCCCTATCCGCGCCGCGAAGGCGTCGCGGACGTTGCGCCGACGCTCGTCCACGGCCAGCCTCACCTGCGAGATGGCGAGATCCGTCCGGACGAGGGCCTCCTCGAGCGTGGCCGGACCGCCCAGCTCCCGGGCCACGACAGAGGCCAGGAGCGCCGACTGGTTGAAGCCTCGCGCCCGCAGCCGCGTCGGGTGCAACGGGACGGGGACGACAACATCGGGCCGGGCAGCGAATGGATCGTCGGCCGCCGCCCGGGCCATCAGGACGCCCAGCGGACGCGCCATCGCCCGGCAGCCCTGGAACTTCAGGGCGTGGATCGCCTCGCGCAGCACGCCGGCGTAGATGCCGCTCGACCGCACCCGGACGAACGCCGACGGCCGGCGCCGGCACCACCGGCACCCCACCCCGCCGCCCGCCGCGTCGAGCGGCTGGCCGCACCCTGCGCACCACGGCGGCCGGATGAGGGGCATCGCGGCCAGGCAGGCGGCGCACAGCGGGAACGGTCCGGGAGCGCGGCAGACCTGGCAGGCCGGGGGGAAGAGCAGATCGGCGGCGGCACGCAGGAGGGCCACGCCGCCACGGTAAGATGTCCCCGCGGATCGCGCCCTGCCCCGGCGAGGTCAAGCCGGGCCGGCGGGGTCAGGTCCCCTCGTCCCAGGACTGCAGGTAGCGCTGCTGCTCGGGGGTCAGCTGGTCGATGCGCACGCCCATCGCCTCGAGCTTGAGGCGAGCCACGGCCTGGTCGATCTCCGCCGGGACCTGGTAGACGTCGGGCCGCAAGTTCTTCCCCTGGCGGGCCAGATGCTCCACGGACAGGGCCTGGTTGGCGAAGCTCATGTCCATCACGGCGGCGGGATGACCCTCGGCGGCGGCCAGGTTGAGCAGGCGGCCTTCCGCCAGCAGGTAAAGCCGGCGACCATCCGCCAGACGGTACTCCTGCACGAACTCGCGCGCCTCCCGGGTGGATGTGGCCAGATCGGCGAGCGCCGGGATGTCGATCTCGACGTTGAAGTGCCCGCTGTTGGCCAGGATCGCGCCGTCCTTCATCCGCTCGAAATGCTCGCGGCGCAGCACGGAGCGGTTCCCGGTGACGGTGATGAAGACGTCGCCCACCTGGGCCGCCTCCGCGGCGGGCATCACCCGGTAGCCCTCCATCACCGCCTCGAGGGCCGGCAGCGGGGCGACTTCCGTGACCACGACCTGGGCGCCCATGCCGCGGGCGCGCATCGCCACTCCGCGGCCGCAGGAGCCGTAGCCGCAGACCACGACCGTCCGGCCGGCGAGCAGCAGGTTCGTCGCCCGCAGCAGCCCGTCGATCGTGGACTGGCCGGTGCCGTAGCGGTTGTCGAAGAGGTGCTTGGTCCGGGCGTCGTTCACGGCCACGATCGGGTAGCGCAGGGCGCCGTCCCGCGCCATCGCCCGCAGGCGGATGACCCCGGTGGTGGTTTCCTCGGTGCCGGCGACGATCTCCTCGAGCAGCTCGGGCCGGTCGTGGTGGATGGTCGAGACGAGGTCGGCGCCGTCGTCCAGCGTGAGGTGCGGTCGCAGGTCCAGCACCTGATGGATGTGGCGGTAGTAGGTGTCGCGGTCCTCGCCCTTGATCGCGAAGACGGCGATCTGCTCCTCGACCAGCGCCGCGGCGACGTCGTCCTGCGTGGAGAGCGGGTTGCTGGCGCACAGCCGGACCTGCGCGCCGCCCGCCGCGAGCGTGCGCATCAGCGCGGCCGTCTCCGTCGTCACGTGCAGGCAGGCCGCGATCCGCAGGCCGGCCAGGGGCCGCTCGGCGGCGAACCGGGCGCGGATGCGCTGCAGGACGGGCATCTCGGTCTCCGCCCAGGCGATGCGCTGGCGCCCCTTCTTCACGAGGGAGAGGTCCTTGACGTGATGGTCCATGGAGGGATGCGTCGGCGGTCAGCCCGCGAGGAGGGCGCGCCTACTCAATGAAGTCCTTCAGCCGCTTGCTGCGCGAGGGATGGCGCAGCTTGCGCAGTGCCTTGGCCTCGATCTGGCGGATGCGCTCCCGGGTCACGCCGAACTCCCGGCCGACCTCCTCCAGGGTGCGCGGCCGGCCATCGTCCAGCCCGAAGCGCAGTTTGAGGACCTTGCGCTCGCGCGGGGTGAGCGTCTCTAAGACGTCTTCCAGCTGCTCCTTGAGCATCGTGAACGACGCGGCGTCCGCGGGGGCCAGGGCCTCCTGGTCCTCGATGAAGTCGCCGAGGTGGCTGTCCTCTTCCTCCCCGATCGGCGTCTCCAGCGAGATCGGCTCCTGCGCGATCTTCATGATCTCGCGCACGCGCTCCACCGGCAGATCCATCGCCCGGGCGATCTCCTCCGGCGTCGGCTCGCGCCCCAGGTCCTGCAGCAGGGTGCGCGAGACCCGGATCAGCTTGTTGATCGTCTCGACCATGTGCACCGGGATGCGGATCGTGCGGGCCTGATCGGCCAGGGCGCGGGTGATCGCCTGCCGGATCCACCACGTGGCGTAGGTGCTGAACTTGAAGCCCTTGCGCCAGTCGAACTTCTCCACGGCACGGATCAGGCCGAGGTTGCCCTCCTGGATGAGGTCGAGGAAGAGCATGCCGCGGCCAACGTACTTCTTGGCGATGCTCACCACCAGGCGCAGGTTGGCCTCGATCAGGCGGCGCTTGGCCTCCTCGTCGCCCTTCTCCATGCGCTGGGCCAGCTCGATCTCCAGCTCCGGCGAGAGCAGGGCGACCTTGCCGATCTCCTTGAGGTACATGCGGACGGGGTCGTCGATCGCCACCCCGGCCGCCTCGCGGCTCTCTTCCTCCTCCTCGCTCTTCGCCTTGGCCTCGGCTTCCTTCGCCTCCTCGACGACATCGATGCCCTGCTCGAGGAGCACGGAGTAGACGCGGTCCACCAGCTCGATGTTCTGCTCCGCCTCGGGGAACTGCTCGAGGATCTCGTCGTGGGTCAGGTAACCGCGCTTGCGCCCAAGCTCGATGAGCGCCTTGAGCTCGGCGGGCATCTGGGCCTGCGTCCCGTTCTGGGTTGTGGCCGCGGCGTCGGGCGCCGCCTTCTTCTTAGCCATGGCTCGTACGTCCAACTAGATGTAGATACTCTGCCTGCAGGCGGCGAACCTGCTCGACGTCCCCCGCCGTCTGCGCGGCGGCGATCGCCCTGGCCAGGGCCTCGCGCCGCCGCGCCGCGGGCAGCCGCTCGACGATATAGGTCACGGCGTCCTGCACCGCTCTCTCCCTGTCTTTCTCCCCCACGGGCGGATCGTCGAACAGCAGCGCCAGGAACAGCCGCTCCGCCGGCTCATCCATCAGACGGTCGCGGACCGCCTCCGGTTCACCGCTCGGCGCCTCGAACAGGGCACGGGCCAGCGTCTGATGCACCGGATCGGCGAAGTCCTGCGGCCCCAGGCGCGCGGCGATCGCCGGACGCCGCGCCGCCTCGTGCACCATCAGGTGCAGCAACAGCCGCTCCGCCTGGCGCCGGGCGCGGTCGGCGTCCGCCGCCGGCGCCGCGGCGGGC
>DATLZI010000150.1:0-4779 GCA_035574075.1 bacterium
TGGGGTTCATCGTGGCCACCCGCCAGTGGGCCACGGCGAACCAGGAGACGGTGGAGAAGTTCCTCGCCGCGCGCGCGGAGGCCGACCAGTTCATGCGCGCCAACCCGGTGAAGACCGCCGAGATCGGCGTGCGCTGGCTGACCTCGATGCGTCCGGAGGTGGCCCTGCGCGGGGTGCGGAACAACCTGCCGACGCTGGACATCCGCATCTCGTACTACAACTACCTGGCCCTGCACAACGGCATGACGACGCTGCACCGGCTGGGCTTCCTGCCGGGGGTCTTCGACGTGAACAAGGTCTTCCTGCCGGGGCCGATCCTGAACGTGATGAAGAACCAGCCGGCGCTGTTCAGCGACCTGCCGCCGATCCCGCGGTCCGCGATGGTGGGCCCCGGGTTCGTCTTCAGGCCGCCGTCGCCGTGAGGGAGGAGCCGCTTGCGGTGCGGCGGGCCGCGGCGCGTCGCGCGCCGCGGCCCCCCCGCACGGTCGGGGGCCTGCTGGGCGCGCTGCTGTGGTTCGTCGCTCCCTTCGCCGCGTTGATCGCGGCGTGGTGGCTGGCCGTGCGCGTCCTCGACGTGCCGCTGCGGGTCTTCCCCGCGCCGGCAGACGTCCTGGCCGCCTTTCGCCAGCAGGCGGCGACCGGCGCGCTGTGGGTGCACGTCCGGGAGAGCCTGCGCCGGGTGCTGGTTGGCAGCACCCTGGCCGTGGCGGCCAGCGTGCCGCTCGGCGTCGCGATCAGCACGAACCGCGCCGTGGCGGCGTTCTTCGCCCCGATCCTGCGGTTCTTCTCCGTGCTGGCCGGCATCGCCTGGATCCCCCTGGCCACGCTGTGGTTTGGCTACGGCTTCGGCGCGATCACCTTCATCATCTTCAACGCCGTCTTCTTCGTCGTGGTCTACAACACGATGCTCGGCGTCGGCCGCATCCCCCTCGCCTTGCGGCATGCCGCGCGCTCGCTGGGGGCCAGCCCCGCGCAGGTCCTCATCGAGGTCCTCCTGCCGGGAGCCCTGCCGAACATCGTCACCGGCATCCGCACGGGGATGGGGTTCGCCTGGCGCGGTCTCATCGCCGCGGAGATCATCGCCACCAACGCCGGGCTGGGCTACATGCTCTTCCTGGCGCGGGATTTCTACCGCACCGAGGTCATCGTGCTCGGCATGATCCTCATCGGAGCGATCTGGGTGGCCATCGACCGGCTGCTCCTGGCCCCCCTGGAGCGCCGCACGATCGAGCGCTGGGGCCTGACGCGGAGGGTGACGTGATCGTGGCGCGGGGACGCGCACCGTGGTGGGGCCGGCCGGTGCGCTGGCTGGCGCGGCAGGGCGCCTGGCGGACGATGGGCCCGTTCATTCCTATCGTCGCGCTGTGGGCGGTGGTGGTGGAGCTGGAGCTGTTCCCGCGCGCTTTCTTCCCCGGCCCCCTCGACGTCCTGCGGTCCTTCGCCTCTCTGGTCTACAAGGGCATCCTGCCGCAGTACCTGCAGGACAGCGTCGAGCGGCTGGCTGTGGGCGCCGCGGCCGGGATCGCCGTCGGGGTGCCCTTCGGCGTCCTGATCGGGCTGCACGCCGCGAGTTATCGCTTCTTCTGGCCGCTGGTGATCTTCTTCCAGGCGATCGGCGACATCGCCTGGCTGCCCATCCTGCTGATCTGGTTCGGCTTCTCTCTGACCACGATGACCTTCGTCATCGTCTACACCGTGGTTTTTCCAGTGATCTTCAACACCGCCCTCGGCGTACGCACCGTGCCGCTGGAGATGATCCGCGCCGCGCAATCGCTGGGCGCCCCGCGCTGGCGCATCATCCTCGACGTCTTCCTGCCCGGCGCCCTGCCCAACGTGGTCACCGGCCTGCGCAACGGATTGGGCTACGGCTGGCGCGCCCTGATCGCCGCGGAGATCATCGTCGGCACGAGCGGCATCGGCTTCATGATGTTCGACGCGCGGCGCAGCGGCAGCGTGGTGGAGATGCTGCTGGGGATGATCGTCCTGGGCATCCTGTGGTACGTCGTGGACGGCGGCGTGCTCGCCCCGCTGGAGCGGGCGACGGTCCAGCGCTGGGGGATGGTGACCGATGGCTGAGCTCGTCATCCGCGATCTGACGAAGACCTACTACGACGTCTACAGCGGGCAGCACGTCACGGCGGTGGAGGGGGTCTCGCTCTCTGTGGCGCCGGGCGAGTTCGTGAGCATCGTCGGGCCCAGCGGCTGCGGCAAGACCACCCTGTTGAACATCATCGCCGGCTTCCTGCCGCCCACCCGCGGCGAGGTGTTGCTGGACGGGCGCCGGGTGCAGGGCCCCGGCCCGGACCGCGGCGTGGTGTTCCAGAGCTTCGCCCTCTTCCCCTGGAAGACCGTCCTGGACAACGTCGCGTTCGGCCTCAAGATGCGGGGCGTGCCCCGCGCCGAGCGGGAGCGCGTCGCCCGGGAATACATCGCCCTGGTCGGCCTCGCCGGCAGCGAGGATCGTTACCCGCACGAACTGTCCGGCGGCATGCAGCAGCGCGTCGGGGTGGCGCGGGTGCTGGCCAACCACCCCGACGTGATGCTGATGGACGAGCCGTTCGCCAGCGTCGACGCGCAGACGCGCATGACGCTGCAGGAGGAGCTGACCCGCATCTGGGAGGCGAAGCGGCCGACGGTGCTCTTCGTCACCCACGACGTGGACGAGGCGATCTTCCTGGCCAACCGGGTGATCGTCCTCACCGCGCGGCCGGCGCGCGTCCGGGAGGTCGTGCCGGTCGATCTGCCCCGGCCGCGCTCCTGGACGGCCCTCGTCGAGGACGCCGCCTACAAGCGCCTGGTCGCCCGCGTCCTCGCCCTGGTGCGCACGCCCGCGCCATGAGGCGCACCTTCCTCGTCCTCGCCGCCATCGCCGCCGCGGCCGTGCTCTGGCAGGTGTGGTTGGCCGTGCAGGCCGCGCCGAAGATTCCCCCCGACCTGGCCGGCCGCGCCGGGCCGCGCGGCACCGTGGACCTGCAGGTGCAGCTGCGGTTCCCTCCCGAACGCTTTCATATCCTGATGCTCCAGCGGTTCGGGCGCGTCTCCGGGACGGACGGTCGCCTGGTCGAACTGCGGGGCGTCCCGCTGGCGCGCGTCCGGGAGATCGCGCGCTTCTACTGGGTGGAACGGATCGCCATCCTGGACGAGGAGGGAGGGTAGGCGCATGAAAGCGGTGCGCATCCACGAAACCGGTCCCGCCGAGGTGTTGCGGCTGGAGGAGGTGCCGGAGCCGGTCCCCGGGCCGGGGCAGGCGCGCGTGCGGCTGCGCGCCGTGGGCGTGAACTTCCTCGACATCTACCACCGCACCGGGCTCAACCCGCTGCCCCTGCCGGCGATCCCCGGCAGCGAGGGCGCGGGGATCGTGGACGCCGTCGGCCCCGGCGTCACGGAGGTGGCGCCCGGCGATCGGGTGGCCTACACCAACGTCCTGGGCAGCTACGCGGACGCCGTGGTCGCGCCGGCCTGGCGGCTGGTGCCGATCCCCGATGGCCTCGACTTCACGCAGGCCGCGGCGGCGATGCTGCAGGGGATGACGGCGCACTACCTGGCGCACACCACCTATCCGCTGCAACGCGGCCAGTGGGCGCTGGTGCACGCGGCGGGAGGCGGGGTCGGGGCGCTGCTCGTGCAGATGGCCGCCCGTCTCGGCGCCCGCGTGATCGCCACCGCCAGCACCGAAGAGAAGCTGGCCATCGCCCGGGAGTCGGGCGCCGAGGTCTGCGTCAACTACGCGCGCGCGGACTTCGTCACGGAGGTGAAGCGGGTCACAGAGGGCCGGGGTGTGGCCGTGGTCTACGACTCGGTCGGGCGGGAGACGTTCGAGCGAGGGCTGGACTGCCTGGCCATCCGGGGGATGATGGTGCTCTATGGGGCGGCGAGCGGTCCCGTGGCGCCGGTGGATCCCCGCACGCTGAACGCCAAGGGCTCGCTCTTTTTGACACGGCCCTCGTTGCACCACTACACCCACACGCGGGAGGAATTGCTGCAGCGCGCCGGCGATGTCCTGGGATGGGTGCGGCAGGGACGTCTGCGCCTGCGGCTGGACCGCACGTACCCTCTGGCGGAGGCAGCCGCCGCGCACCGGCGGTTGGAGAGCCGCCAGGCCCTGGGGAAGCTCGTCCTCATCCCCTGAGAGGGGGGACCGAGGCGATGGGCGCGACCGGCGCTCGTCGGCCGGCTAGACCGCGACAGCCGCTCTCCACCCACGCCACAGCGTGCCGACGGAGCGTTCCCCGCCGCGCCGTCTGACGGTTGACAGCCCCCTCCGCATCCCCTACGCTGAACAGCGATACGCCTTTGTTGAAAACGATTTTCAATCTCAGCAAGACCGACGCGCAGCGCATCGCGCAGCTGACCGCGCGCCTGCGTCGCGGGGGACGGCGCATGACAGCGCAGCGCGCCGCGGTGCTCGCCGCTCTGGGCCGCCTGGGCTGCGCGCGCGACGCGGAGACGATCCACGCCCGCGCCCGGCGGATCGTCCCCCGCCTCGGGCTGGTCACGGTCTACCGCGCGCTCGAGGCGTTCGCCGCGGAGGGGCTCGTGCAGCGCGTGGATCTCGGGGACGGCCGGATGCGCTACGACCTGGCCGAGGACGGCCGGGGCCACCACCATCACCTGGTCTGCCTGCGCTGCGGCCGCGTGGCGCGCGCGGACCGCTGCGCGCTCGCTGCCCCCTCGCGGCTGGGGCGGACGCAGGGGTTCATCGTCACGGCGCACCGCCTCGAGCTGTTCGGCTATTGTCGGCGCTGCGCCATCCGGGGGCGATGACCCTCGGGCGGCGCC
>DATLZI010000151.1:0-2292 GCA_035574075.1 bacterium
GCACGGGCCGCAGCACCGCCTCGACCTCCAGGCCGGTCCGCACCGCCGCGGGTTCGACGTTCAGCAGGCGGGTCACCAGGCCCCCATCCGTTCCCGCGATGCGCACGAAGGCCGCGATCTCCGGCCTGGCCAGTGCCCGTCCCTGCCGGTCGACGTGCACCACGGTGAAGGCGTGGACGTGTCCTCGCGCGGGGAGCTCGAGCCACGTTCCGCTGAGGTCGGCGAAGCACTCCTCGCAGTACAGCCGCGGCGGCAGGTAGGTGATCCCATCCGTGGGGCAGCGCGTGGCGGCCAGCAGGCCCTTCGCGCGCAGCGTCTCAAAGAAGCGCAGGCCTGCCGCGCCCGGGGTGTAGCGGAACCGCACCGGCATCGTGCCGCGCAGGCTGCGCGCGACGATCTCGTCCGCCATCATCGCCTCCGGCCTCCCCGCCTGATCGGTGTGAAGTAGAGGATGTCGGTGATCGCTCCCTCGCGCTGACGGGCCGGCTTCCAGACCGCGCGCACCGGCATGCCGATCTGCACCTGACGGCGCACCGCCTCCACCGTCGTGCCGCTGATGCCGCCGATCAGGTGCAGGAATCCGCCGCGGGGGGAGGTGCCGTCGATCTCGATCACCGCCGGGATCTGCGGCCGGCGCAGCGGCCGCATGTCCCAGGTGATGTAGCAGACCGAGAAGGTGTTCACGGTGCCGGTGGACGGCAGCTCGACCCACTCATCCATCGGCTTGAAATCCAGCTCGCAGAAACTGCGCGGCGGGGTGACGACCCGGCCGCAGGCCCGACAGCGCACGCCGTAGATCTTCCCTTCCTGCAGCCCGGCGAGGAAGCGGCTGATCGCCTCCCCCGCGTCCCAGCGGTAGGCGAGGTCCGGCTCCCACCAGACCGTGGGCACCCGCTCCTGGAACTCGACGTCGCTCAGCGCGCGGCCGCGCAGCGGCCCGCGGGGCGGCGCGTCGATTACCCGCGGGGTGCCCACCGGGCGTCCCGTCTTCGCTGCTCTGGCCATCACCATCTCCTCTCAGGTCGTGCCCAGCACCGCCACGGTGCCGATCTGCATCAGGTCGCCCCAGGCCTGCGCCACCCCGCGCTCCGGGTTCCCCGGCACCTGCCGCGCTCCGGCCTCGCCGCGCAGCTGCCAGAACAGCTCGCAGAGCTTCATCACTCCCGCGGCGGCGATGGGGTTGCCGACGCCCATCAGGCCGCCGGAGGGACAGACGGGCAGGGGACCGTGGCGGTCGAAGCGCCCCTGGGCCAGGTCTTCGGGCGCCTTGCCCTTCGCCGCCAGCAGCAGGCCCTCGAGGTGGTGCAGTTCCTTGTAGGCGAAGGGATCGTAGGGCTCGGCGATGTGGATCTGCTTCTGCGGCTCGCTCACGCCGGCCATCTCGTAGGCCATGCGGGCCGCCGCCTCCACGTACCGCGGATAGGCAAGGTCGCGGTTGCCCCAGTAAGAGGTATCCAGGGACCATCCCACGCCCTGCACCCAGATCGGCTTGTCGGTCAGCCGCCGGGCGACGGGCTCGCTGGCCAGGACGATCGCCGCCGCGCCGTCGCTCACCGGGCTGACCATCAGACGGTGCACCGGCCAGGCTACGACCTCGGAGGCCAGGACGTCCTCGACGGTGACGGCGGAGGCGACCTGGGCGGCGGGATGGTCGAGGGCGTTGCGCTTGTTCTTCACGGAGACGAGGGCGATCTCTTCGTTGCGGATGCCGTAGGTCGCCATGTAGCGGTGCTGTTCGAGCGAGAAGATCCACAGCAGGTTCGGTCCCAGCGGCCGTTCGATGATGTGATCGAAGATGGTCAGGAAGGCGCCCTGGGGATGGGGCTGGCAGGAGCTCATCTTCTCCTCGCCCACGACCAGCACGAGGTCGAAGAGGCCGGAGGCGACGAGCGTCCAGCCGCTGATGATGCTAAAGACCCCCGAGCCGCCCCCGACGTACGCCCGCATGTAGGGCCGGCGCACGCCGCCCGCGCCGTCCAGGAGCCACTCGCCCTTCATGTGCACGCCGTCGAAGGCGTCCGGCGCGGTGGCCATCACCACGGCCTGGACGTCCCGGCGCCGGACGCCCGCGCTCTCCAGCGCCTGCGCGGCGGCGTAGTACGACAGCTCCTTGCCCGTCTCCAGCGCGCGGCGCATGAACAGGCTCATCCCCGCGCCGACCACCGCCACACGGCGGCGAGGTTTGCGGGGCAGGCGACCGCCGATCATGCCTCCTCCCATCAGGCCGCGCCCAGGACGAGCGCGCCGCCGGTCTGCGTGGGCACCCCACGCCAGGTGAGGACGAGCCCCGTC
>DATLZI010000152.1:0-3968 GCA_035574075.1 bacterium
AACACGGGCTGCACCGCCCGCCGGTACTCGCGGAACGCCGCCCCCGGCAGCGCGCGCACCGGCCGGCCGCGGAAGCGCACCTCGCCCGCGGTCGGCGGCTCCAGACCGAGCAGCAACCGGCCCGTCGTGGACTTCCCCGACCCGCTCTCGCCGACGAGGGCCACCGTGGCGCCGCGGCCGATCTCGACCGTGACGTCCTCGACGGCGCGCAGCCAGGCCCGCGGTCCGAACAGACCGCGCCCCCAGGGGTAGTAGCGGCGCAGGCCGATGCCCTGGAGCAGCGCGCCGCCGGCGGCGTCCGCGATCATCCTCGCACCGCCGCCGCCGCGGGATCGAGCAGCCAGCACGCCGCGGCGTGCTCCTCGGCCACCCGGAACACCGGCGGCGTCTCGGCGCGGCACACCGGCATGGCATGCGGGCAGCGCGGGTGGAAGCGGCAGCCCGGCGGCGGATCGCGTAGATCGGGCACCGCGCCCTCGATCGTCTTCGTGATCTGCTGGGCCTGCTGCACCGAGATCGCGCTGGCCAGCAGCCCCTGCGTGTAGGGATGCGCGGGGCGGGCGAAGACCGACTCGGTCGGCCCGCTCTCCACGACGCCTCCGGCGTACATCACCGCTGTCTCCTCGCACATCTCGGCGACGACGCCGAGGTCGTGCGTGATGAGCAGCAGCGCCATGCCCAGCCGCGCGCGGAGACCGCGCAGCAGGTCGAGGATCTGCGCCTGGATCGTCACGTCGAGCGCGGTCGTCGGCTCGTCGGCGATGAGCAGCTTCGGGCGGCAGACGATGGCCTGGGCGATGAGCACCCGCTGGCGCATCCCCCCGCTCAGCTCGTGCGGGAAGCGCCGCGCCGTCTCCGCCGGATCGGGCAGGCCAACGAGCCCCAGCGCCTCCACCGCGCGCGCCCAGGCGCCGCGCCACCCGTGGTGGGCGGCCCAGGCTTCCGCGACCTGCTCCCCCACGGTCAGCACGGGATCGAGGTAGGTGGCGGGGTCCTGGAAAACCATCGCCACCTCGCGCCCGCGCACCGCGCGCAGCTCGGACTCCGGCAGCGCGGTCAGGTCGCGCCCGTCGAAGAGAACCCGGCCCCCGGCCACCCAGGCCGACGGCGTCGGGAACAGCCGCAGGATGGAGAAGGCCGTCATCGACTTCCCGGATCCACTCTCGCCGACCAGGCCGACCGCGCCGCCCTCGCGGACGCGCAGGGACACGCCGTCCACCGGCGTCACGGTGCCCCGCGATGTGCGGATCCGGGTCGTGAGGTTGTCGACCACGAGCAGATCGGTCATCCCGCGCGCTGCGGCCAGCCGGTGGACGCCATGCCCACATTGTATACAACCGCCACGGGCCATCGCCCACCGCAGCCGCTCTTCACTCGCCGAGCCGCGGGTTGATCGCGTCGTTCAAGCCGTCGCCGATCAGGTTGAAGCCGATCACCGCCAGGGCGATGCCCGCTCCCGGGAAGACGCTCATCCACCAGGCCTCGCGCAGGTAGGCCTGGGCGGCGTTCAGCATCCCGCCCCAGGAGACGAGGTTCGGGTCGCCCAGCCCGAAGAACCCCAGGCTGGCCTCCAGCAGGATAGCCTGCGCCACGTCGAGGGAGCCCAGCACCACGACCGGGGCCAGCACGTTCGGGAGGACCTCGCCGAAGATGATCCGCCACGACGGCAGCCCCAGGGCCCGCGCCGCGTCCACGTAGGCCGCCGACTTCTGGGCCAGGAACTGCCCGCGCACGAGGCGCGCCGCCTGCGGCCAGGCCAGCAGGCCGATCACCAGGACGAGCTTCTCCAGCCCCCGGCCAAAGAGCGCCACGACCAGCAGCGCCAGCACGAACCGCGGAATCGTCTGGAACAGCTCGGTGATCCGCATCAGCGCCGCGTCCGCGAGGCCGCCGTAGTAGCCGGCGACGGCGCCGATGACGATGCCGATCAGCACGGCGGTGGCCGCGGCGGTGACGCCGACGGCCAGCGAGACGCGCGTCCCCCAGATCACGCCGCTCAGGATGTCCCGCCCCAGGTCGTCGGTCCCCAGCGGGTGCCCGGGCGTGCCCGGCGGCCGCAGCTCGCGCAGCGACGTCGCCGTCGGCTCGTAGGGGGCCAGGAGCGGCGACAGGACGGCGACGATGGCGAGGCCCCCCACGAGCAGCAGGCCGACCACCGCGGCGCGGTTCCGCGCATAGCGCCGCCAGAAATCCCAAATCGCCGCGGCGTACGCCGGCCGCGCGCGCGCGGGAACGAGGGCCATCAGTACCGCACCCGCGGATCGAGGAAAGCGTAGGCCACGTCGGTGAGGAGGTTCACCACGACCACGGTCGCCGAAACGATCAGCAGCACGCCCAGCAGCACCGGCGTGTCGCGCTGCAGGATGGCGTCGAAGAGCAGCCGCCCCACCCCCGGCCAGCCGAAGACCGTCTCGACGAGCGCCGAGCCGGCGACGATGAAGGCGAAGTTGTAGCCGATCACCGTGACCACGGGGATGGCCGCGTTGCGCAGCCCGTGGCGCCACAGCACCCGCCTCTCGTCCGCGCCCCGGGCCCGCGCCGCGAGGATGAAGTCCTGGCTCATCACCTCGAGCATCGCGGCCCGCGTGATGCGGGCGATCAGCGCGAGGTAGCGGAACGACAGCGCCGCCGCCGGCAGGATGAGGTGCCGACCCAGATCAGCCAGCGCCGCCAGGCCGGTGTAGGTCTCGCGCGTCGCGCGGATCCCCTGCGCCGGCAGCCAGGCCAGCGTCACGGCGAAGAGCAGCACCAGCAGCTGCCCCAGCCAGAACTCCGGGATGGAGTAGCCCACCAGCGACAGCCCCGTGGCGGCACTGTCCAGCCGGGAGTGCGGCCGCCGCGCCGCGACCACCCCCAGCGCCACCCCGGCGATCGCGGCCAGGGTCATCGCCGTGCCCATGAGGATCAAGGTGTTGCCGAGGCGCTCTACGACCAGGCGCGCCACCGGCAGGCGGTAGGCGAAGGAGAAGCCCAGGTCGCCCCGCAGGACGCTGGCCACGTAGCGGCCCAGGCGCACCGGCAGCGGCTGGTCGAGTCCGAAGCGCTGGCGCAGCTGCGCGACGTACTCCGCCGGCGCCGGGTACTCGCCGAGCAGCACCGCGACCGGATCGCCCGGGGCCAGGGCGATGAGCAGGAAGTTGACGACGATGATCCCCAGCAGCAGCGGCACCGCCTGCAGCAGGCGCCCTGCCACGTACCGCCAGAGCGACGTCCCTCCGCTCACCTCATCTCGGCGGGCTCGACAGCGCCCTCAGCTTCTCAGGGGGCGCCGCGCTGCGCCTCACTTCGCGACCCAGGTCAGCCACCACCCATCCCGCGCGTCCAGCCCCTGCCAGAGGTTGCGCAGGTGCGCCCGCGCCGCGTCGATCCCGATCTCGTCGAAGAGGATGAGCGTCGGTAGATCCCGCGCCAGGATGGGGATGACCTGGGCGTAGATTCGGGCCCGGGCCTCGACGTTCGCCGTCTGCGCCGCCTGGGCCAGCAGCCGATCCACCTCCGGGTTGCTGTAGCCCGTGGCGTTGACGAAGGGCTGCCCCGGCTGGGCCGTCAGGTAGATGCGGTGGTAGCCGATCGCCGGATCGGTGTTGCTGGTGAACGACTGCACCGTCAGGTCGTAGTCGCCCTTCGTGTAGACGCGGTCGATCATCACCGACCGCTCGAGGGGCACGAGGTCCACCGTGATCCCGACCTGCCGCAAGTTGTCGCGAATGATCTGCGCCGCGCTGGCCAGCGGCGCCCGCGCCGCGTCGTAGACCATCGAGAGGCGCAGGCTGTCCCGCGCCACCCCCGCCTCCGCCAGCAGCTGCGAAGCCCTCTCCGGGCTGTAGGGGTACAGCCGCGTGTAGTCGCCCTCCCGCGTGTAGGCGAACTTGAAGCCGTCGCCGAACGGCCCCCGCGCCGGCCGGGCCAGCCCGCGCATCGCCTGCTGCACGATCTGCTCCCGGTTGATGGCGAAGGCCAGCGCCTGC
>DATLZI010000153.1:0-11537 GCA_035574075.1 bacterium
CTTCTCCGTCTTCGTGGAGCTGCTGAACCTCCGGGTCCGCGCCGTGGCCGCGCCCGTGGCGCTGCGCGATCCGTACGGGGCGGGCGCGGGCGCGCCCGCCGCCCCCGACTGACCCGCCCGGGGCATGGTCCCCGGGGCGGCCCTCCGCTACGCTGGGCGCCGAGGGGAAAGGGGGCGGTGCATGCCGCGGCAGATGCGTGTCGACGACGAGCGTCGGGCGGACGGGCCGGAGCCGCAGCCGGAGGCGCCGGCGCCTGAGCCGGCGCGGGAGGACCCCGGGCGGGAGGGCGCGTCCCGAGGCGGAGGGGGGCGAGGGATCAACCAGGTCACGCTGGTGGGCCGGCTGACCCGCGATCCGGAGCTGCGCGTGACGGGCGACGGGGTGCCGCGCACCTGGTTCGTGCTGGCCGTGCCCCGGCCGTTCACGAACCGCGACGGGGAGCGGGACGCCGACTTCGTCAGCGTGGTGGCCTGGCGCCAGCTGGCCACCGTCGTGGCCGAGCACCTCAGCAAAGGGCGCCTGGCCGGGGTGACGGGCCGCCTGCAGGTGCAGAACCAGGAGCAGGGCGACGGCTCCTGGCGTACCACGGCGGAGGTCGTCGCCGACCAGATCGTCTTCCTGGACGGTCCGCGGAAGACGGCCGGGGAGTGACCGCGCGGGGCGAAGCCCGGTCGGCTTCGCCCCGCCGCGGATTCATGGGCGGCAGACGGCCTGCGCCGCCTCCGCCGGAAGCACGCGGAGCCCGAAGACCTGGCGCGGCGAGCCGTTGAGGAAGACGAACAGGCCGCCGTAGTACCATCCCAGGTACGCCCGACCCCGGAACTCCCGCACCGAGGAGCAGGCGGGCATGCCGTAGACCTTGATGAGATCGCTGTCGGTGGACCCGACCTTGATGCCTTCGGCGGTGCCGAGGGACGGGTCGTCGGTGTCGATCATGACGGCGCGGCCGTTGTGGAAGTAGACCCAGAGCCGGCGGGCCTCCCACTCGACCCAGCCGCTCTCGTACCGGCGTGTGGGCGGGACGCCGATGGCGGCCCGGACCTCTGCCGCCGTCATCCCCAGCCGGAGGGGCCCGATGCCTTCGCCCGGCCGGATGCCGATCTCCCGGAGGCTCGTCGTGGAGGCGGCGGCGGGTACCGAGCCGGACGGCGGCTCGACCCCGGCGATCAGGCTCCTCACGACGCCCGCGAGCACGGCGTGCGTGAATCCGGTCGGCGCCCCGGATCCCGCGTGCCAGCCGCCCAGCAGGATGCCGACGACCTGTCCCTCGTCGTTCAGCACCGGGCCGCCGCTGCTGCCCGGGCCCGCGCTGACATCGAGCGCCACGGTGCCCGCCGTGGCGCCGCGGGCGCTGACGACGCCCTGCGACAGCGAGGGCTCGGGGGAGATGCGCGTGGCCAGGGGATAGCCCCAGACCCACACCCGGTCTCCCGGTGCGGGATGGGCGTCGCTCAGGGGCAGCGTCGTCGTCCCGTCCGGGACCGCGACGGCGATCAGCGCCACGTCGTGGCGCTCGTTGCACAGCACCAGGCGGCCGGGGAGGCGCCGGTCGGCGGCCCAGAAGTGGAGCTGGATGGCGGCCGCGCCGCGGACGACGTGGCAGGCGGTGAGGGCGGCGGTCGCCGAGACGGCGAAGGCCGTCCCGACGGCGCCGCCCGTGTCGACCATGGCCAGCGCCCGTTTCGCCTCGAGGGGCGGCGCGCGGCGGGCGTCCTGCGCATGCCCCGGGGCCATCCCCGCCGCCAGGACGGCGATCGTGATCAGCGCGGTCGTGATCAGGGCGAGCGGTTTCATCGCGATCCCTCCTGTCGTTCCGTCATCGAGCCGGGTCCAGCGTATCGCCGGCGGCGGCCGAGGCCATCGGACCGCCATCCCGATCGGGCGCCCTGGATGTCCCGGATCGGCGGGACGCGGATCGGGACATCGGGACCTGTCGCCGAGCGGTCCGCCGGTCGGAGGATAGAGACGCGGCGGAGGCCCCTCCGCCCCGGCGGGCGGCGGGCGGCCGGTCGTGAGGAGGGGACCCCGCCGACGGGTCGTAGAGGAGCACCATGCCGGAGGCCGCCATCGCCCGGCTCATCGAAGGCCGCGCCGAGGGGATCCTCCTGATGCACGGGTTCTCGGGATCACCGCTGGAGATGGTGCCGCTGGCGGAAGCCCTGGGGGAGGCGGGCTGGACGGTGGCCATCGCCCGGCTGGCGGGCCACGACTCGCCCCGGATGCTGGCCGGGGCCACGGCGGAGGACTGGGTGCGATCGGGGGCGGCGGCCTACGCCGCGTTGCGCCGGCGGTGCGGGCGCGCCGCCGTGGTGGGGTTGTCGATGGGCGGGGCGGTCGGCCTGGTCCTGGCGCCCGAGCTGCGGCCGGCCGCGGTGGTCGCCATCTCCACCCCGGTGCGGATGAAGCGGCTGATCGCCCGCGCCTCCCGCATCGCCGCCCGCGTCGTGCCGTACGTGCCGGTGCTGATGAAGCTCGGTCCGCGCGAGCGCGGGATGCGGCCGTACCGCTCCCCGGCCAGGCGCATCCCGCTCCGCGCCGCGGCCGAGGTCGAGCGCCTGCTGGAGATGATGCGGCGGGCCCTGCAGCGGGTCCGGGCGCCGGTGCTGGTGGTGCAGGGCCGCCGGGACTGGATCATCCCCCGCGAGAGCGGGCCCGAGATCGCCGCCGCCACTCGGGGCTCGCTCCTCTGGCTGCCGCGCTCGGGACACGTGGCGACGCTGGACCGCGACCGCCGTGTGCTCTACCGGGAGGTGACCGGTTTCCTGCGGCGCCACCTCGATCGGACGGAGGGCGGGGATGGACCAGCAGGTTGAGCGCAGCAAGGTCGTCGTCCGCTGGATCGTGGCGGCGATCCTCTTCGCCGCCGTGGCCGTCCTCAAGCGTCAGGGCAGCGTCGCCGCGGGCTGGCCGGTCGTGCTCGGCCTCACCGCGGCGGTGGCCGTCCTCAACCTGACCTACGGGGCGATCCTCGGGCGGGGAGCGCCGCCCTGGCTGAAGTACGTCACGACGGGGACGGACCTCGCCCTCATCACGGCCCTGCTCGCCGTGACGGGCGGCAGCCGCAGCGTCTTCTTCGTCGCCTACTTCGTCGTCCTGGTCAGCAACAGCATCCGCTACGGGATGATGATGGCGCTGTACGTCGCCACGGGGGTGAACGTGATGTACGCCCTGCTGCTGCGGGCGATGCCGCCGGGGGGCGACCTGACGGTGGAGGCGGTGAAGATCTTCGCCTTCTGGGGGATCGCCCTCTACGCGGGCTACCTGGCGATGCGCTTCCAGCGGCAGGTCCGCATCCTCGAGACCTACGAGGAGGTCATCGCCCGGCTGCGGCAGGAGGTCGCGGAGCTGCGGCAGGCGCGGCGGTGACGGACGGATCCCCCATGCTGACCGCCCGGGCCGCGGCGGCGATCGGCGCCTGCGGGCTGCTGATGCTCCTGCTCCTCGTCGGCATCGCCTGGCGGACCACCTCGGCGCTGTGGTTCCTGGCCTTCCCGCTCCTGCTGCTGGGCGTGCTGGCCGCCGCGGCCGTCGCCGTGCTGCGGATGCTACGCCACTTCTAGGGGGCGGGGCCGCGCGGCGGGGCGGGCGAAGGCCTCCACCTCGGCGCGGGTGGTCAGGTCGTTGAGGGTTTCCTCCAGGGTCCGGGACAGCCGCTCCAGGCCGGCCTCGTCCAGCTCCTCCGGCACCTCGATCGGCTCGCCGATCGTCAGCACCGCCGTGGTGAACGGCCGCGGGATCTCGAACCGGTCCCAGGAGTCGAGGCTGATCGCCTCCCGCATCGCCGCCCCAACCGGCACCAGGACCACGCCGGTCTTCTTCGCCACGTAGGCCGCTCCCGGCTTGGCCCGGAAGACGGGGCCGCTCGGGCCGTCCGCGGCGATCACGCCCCCGCGCCCCCGCTCCAGGTGCTGCAGGAACCGGATCACCCCGCGCGCCTCGCTGCTGAACCGGCCCGCGTCGAGCACCTGGTAGCCGAGGTGCTCGAGCGACGCCAGCGTGAGGCGGCGCACGTAGCGGGACAGCGGCGGGATGCGTCCCTGCCGGCCGTGGCTGGAGTAGACGACCAGGGGCAGCCCCTGCAGGAAGAAGACGGGCAGCAGCCCCTTGCCGTGCCAGACGACGATCAGCACGCGGCGCCGCTCCCGCAGCAGGGCGGCCAGGTGCTCGTAGCCGAAGGCGCGCAGGTCCAGGGTGGCGTCGACCAGGCGGAAGAGGGCCACCGCGGCGAGCGCGAAGAGCCAGACCGCCGCCCCGACCACCCGGTCGCGCAGGGGCTCCGCCGCCGTCCGCGTGGGGGGCGTCATGGCGAGCGCGTCATGGCGCGGGGAAGATCTTCGCCCTCTGCCCGGGGATGAAGACGGTGATCACGTCCACGGCTCCGACCGGAGCGTGCGTCGGTCCGCGCCGGGCATGCGCCTCGTCGGTCGTGATGCCGAAGGCGATGCCGAGATCGTCGTAGATGAGGTAGCGCATGCCGCCCAGGTCGGGGATGGCGACGTCCACGGAGGCCGGCGGCTTGCCGTAGGCCAGCAGCACGGCGCCCTGCGAGGAGCCGAACCGGATGCCGATCCGGCTGGTCAGCTCCGCCACCGAGAGGTCGAGGCTGAGCGCACCGATCCCCCGTCCCGGGGCGATGAGCAGCTCGGCGGCCACAGGCTCCGCGGCCGCCGGCGCGGCCGGATCCCGCGCGCTCACCGCGCGGACGCGCAGCCGCAGCTGCACGGTCTGCCCTTCGGCGGCGATGTCGGCCGTCATCTCCACGACGGTCTCCACCCGGCTGCGCAGGAGACGACCGCGGTCGACCGCCCAATCGGCCTCGCCCTCGCCGCGGATGGTGCCCAGGACGCGGGCCTGCGCGCCCGGCGGCAGTCCCGGCAGGGCGGCCCCCGTGACGGTGCCGGCGGTGCGCGCGGTCAGCTTCGCCACCGGCGCTCCGCCGCGGTCCACCGACGCCAGGGTCCACGTCGTCGTCGCCTGGCCCGTGACGCCTCCGTCGCTGAGGGTGAACGGTCGCGTCCAGCTCTCCCCGACCCGGACCGGCCGGTCGGGCAGGGGGATCGGGAAGCTGTCCTCGGCCGAGCGCGCCGGGCGCTCCATGACCCGGCCGTCGGGACGGACGCGATAGAGCCAGGGATCGTCCAGGGGCTCCGTCGTGTTCCCGTCAATGGTGACACGCAGATCTTCGAGCACGAGCTCGATCTGGATGAGCCCCTCGGGCGTGACCTCGAGGACCCGGTGGACCTCGCGGGCCTCCACCTGCCCGCGGGTGCTGTGACGGACGGGCCCCCCTTCGAAGGTGAACTCGCTCGTCGCCATGCTGGCGTAGGCGAGGACGTCTCCCTGGACTACTCGTCCAGGGCGTAGTCCGCGCTGCGGTGTGTCTTCAGGTACATCTCCTCGATCTGGCGCCGGTAGCGCTGGGCGACCACCTTGCGCCTGACCTTCAGGGTCGGCGTGATCTCGCCGGCCTCCTGGGTGAGCTCCGCCGGCAGCACGGTGAACCGGCGGATGCGCTCGTAAGCCGCCAGACGGGCGTTCACCTCCTTCACCGCCTGCGCCACGAGCGACGCCGTCACCGGGTGGGCGGCCAGCTCCTCGCGGCTGTGCCGGCCGTTGATCCCCTGCTCCGCGAAGTAGGTCTGCAGCGCCTCGAAGTTGGGCGCGATCAGCGCGGTGACGTAGGGGTAGGTGTCGCCGACGGCCACCGCCTGGGCGATGAAGGGGCTGGCCGCCAGCTGCGACTCGATCGGCTGCGGGGCGACGTTCTTGCCCCCGGCCGTGACCAGCAGGTCCTTCTTGCGGTCGGTGATATAGAGGAAGCCGTCGGCGTCCAGGTGCCCGATGTCGCCGGTGTGCAGCCAGCCCTCGGCGTCGATCGCCTCGCGGGTGGCCTCGGGCTTGTTCCAGTAGCCGGCCATGATGTTCGGGCCGCGGGCCAGGATCTCGCCGTCGGGGGCGATGCGGATCTCCACGCCCGGCGCGGCCGGGCCGACCGACCTCAGGCGGTTCGACTCCAGCCGGTTCACGGCGATGACCGGCGAGCTCTCCGTCAGCCCGTATCCGTTGAGCACGGGCAGGCCGATGATGTCGAAGAACTCGGCGATCTCCCGGGCCAGGGGCGCGCCGCCGGAGACGGTGAACCGCAGGCGGCCGCCGAAACGCTCGAGGATCCTGTGGAAGACCAGCCGCCGGGCCAGCGCGTACTGGACCGCCGTCAGCGCGCCGGGGCGCGCCCCGCGCCACTGCGCCGCCTTCGCCCGCCGGCCCACCCGCAATGCCCAGGCCGCGAGCGCCCGCTTGAGGGGGCGCTCCTTCTGCATCCGGGTCATGACCTGCACGTAGGCCCGCTCGTAGACGCGCGGCACGGAGGCGATGATCGTCGGCCGGATCAGCGGCAGCATCGGCGCGGCCTTCTCCACCGCGTCCACGTAGGTGATGCGGCAGCCGCAAGAGAGGAAGAGGTAGTCCAGGATCCGCTGGAAGATGTGCGCCAGCGGCAGGAAGGACATCACCTCGTCGCGCTCGGTGATCGGGTAGAGCGGCCGCAGGGCCGTCAGCTGCGAGACCAGGTTGCGGTGGGTGAGCATCACGCCCTTGGGCTCGCCCGTCGTGCCCGAGGTGTAGATCAGGGTGGCCAGGTCGCCGGGGGCCGGGCGCACCAGGGCGGGGGCCGCCGAGGGCAGGTCGTTGAGGGGCTCGACGCCGAGGCCCGGATCCAGGCCGAGCACCCGGACCTCCGGGACCTCGGCCGCGGCGGCCTGGGCCGGAGGGACGCGGTCGCGGCCGGAGACCAGGAGGACCCTGGCGCCGGAGTCCTTGAGCACGTACGCGACGGTGGACGCGGGGAGGGCGGGGTACAGCGGGACCGGCACGGCGCCGATGAGGTGGCAGGCGAAGTCGACGATGTGCCACTCGGGCCGGTTCTCGCTGAAGAGCGCGACCCGGTCCCCGGCCCGGACGCCGGCCCCGGTCAGACGCCCCGCGGTCCGCCGGACCGCCTCCTCGAACGCCTGCGTGGCGTAGCCGCGCCAGTCCCTCCCCGCCCGGATCCTCAGGAGCTCCCGCTCGGGGGCGTTCGAGCGGACGACGTGGTCGAAGAGGTCGACCAGGGTCTCCATGGCGCTCCTCCCTCCACCGTCTGTGCGAACAGCGCCTGCACCGTCCGTGCCGACACCATCCTGTACGGACACAGCATATGGAGGACCGGCGACCGGGGCATCGGACCGCCGTCCCGGGAGCGGGATGGAAGTGTCCCAGGTTTTCGGGAGCCGCGAACCCCGTTCCTGGCCCGGCGGGGCCCCTCGGCGCGGGACAGGGCGGGGGAGGGGCAGGGGTCAGCCCCCGCGCTCCGGGGCCTCCGGTTCTGTCACCCGCTCCTCCGGCTCCGCCCGGCCCAGCCCGTGACGGGCGGCGATGAGGGCCGCCTCGGTGCGGTCGTTGGCGTGGAGCTTGCCGAGGATGGCGCTGGTGTGGTTCCGCACGGTCTTCTCCGAGAGGAACAGGCGCTGCGCGATCTGCCGGTTCCGCAGCCCCGAGGCCAGCAGGTCCAGCACCTCGAGTTCCCGCCGGGTGAGCTGGGCGAAGAGCCGACGCTGACCCCGCGCCATCCGGTCGATGCGGCCGAACTCCCGCATCACCCGCGCCACGAGCCCCGGGGAGAGGACGCCCTGCCCGTCATGCGCCGCCCGGACCGCCGCGGCGATCTCCTCGACGGAGGCGTCCTTCAGGACGTAGCCGATGGCTCCGGCCTTCAGCGCGGCGAAGAGGCTGTCGTCGTCGTCGTAGGCGGTGAGGATGACGATGGCGGTGGACGGCAGCCGCTCCCGCGCGGCCCGGGTCAGCTCGACCCCGTCCATGCGCGGCATCTTCAGGTCGGTGAGGATGACGTCGGGCCGGTGGGCCAGCGCCTCGATCAGCGCGCTCCGGCCGTCCGGCGCCGTGGCCGCGATCTGCAGCTCCGCGTCCCGGGCGAGGAGCTCGGCGAGCGTGCTGCGCAGGATGCCCTCGTCCTCGGCGATCAGCAGCCGGATCACCGTCGGGGGAGGGGGAAGGCCGCGGTCACGGTGGTCCCCGCGCCGGGACGGGAGGTCACCTCCAGGGTGCCTCCCGCCTCGCGCACGCGCTCGCGCAGCCCGGCCAGCCCGTCGCCGTCGGCGGAGGCCGGATCGAACCCCGCCCCGTCGTCGCGGATGCGGCACCGCAGCGTCCCGCCGGCGTGGGTCAGGGCGACCTCGACCGAGGCCGCCCGGGCGTGCTTGGCGGCGTTGGTCAGGCTCTCCTGGATGACCCGCAGGAGGGCGTGCTCCGCGCCCGCCGCCAGGCGGGGCAGCCCTTCGGGGAGATCGAGCTCGAGCGCGAACGGCCATCGCTCCGCCGTCGCCGCGATCTGGCTCCGCAGCGCCGTCCCCAGATCCCCGCCCGCCGGGGCGCGCAGCCGGCGGACGAGGTAGCGCAGCTCGTCGGACGCCGCGCGGAGCGCCTCGCGCTCTTCCGCCACGATCGATTCCGCCCGCCCGGGCGCCTCGCGGACGAGCCGGCGGGCCAGCTCCAGCCGCGCCCCCATCGTCACCAGGTGGTGCTGGATGCCGTCGTGGATCTCGCGGGCCAGCGCGGTCTGGTACTCCGCCCGCTCGGCCGTCCGGGCGTAGTCGGCCACCACGCGGATGATGCCGCCGTAGAGCGAGGCCATCAGCATGAGGAAGATGAGACGGTAGGCCAGGCCGATCGTCCAGGGCGTGCCCGCGGACAGGATCACGCCCAGGTAGCCGGCGCCCACGAGCCCCGTCACGGCGGCCAGCCGTCGCGTCCGCAGCGAGGCGACGGCGGAGGCCAGGGGGATGAGGTACAGCGTGGCCAGCGGATCGGCGGGGTTGCGGAGGACCAGCAGCGTCGCCGTCACCAGCGCGACGTCGATGTACGGCCACAGCGGCGCGGTGCCCAGGCGTCCGGCCAGGGCGAGCCAGGTGCGCGTCAGCAGGTAGACGGCGTCGATCAGCGCCAGCAGCTCGATCGCCCGGACGTCCTGCGGCGCCCCCGCCCCGCGCCAGGCGGGCAGCCGGAGCCACAGCAGCGCGACGGGCGCCAGCGCCCAGATGTGCGCCAGGATGATGAGCTGGAGCCGGCGCTCCATGCCGCACCCCGGAGCATCCGGATGGATGCCCCTCGCGCCCGCGACGGCGCCATCCCGCGACGGCCGCGTCCCGACGTTGCTACGCCGCCGCCCCCCGCCGCTCCTGCGTACATGTCCAGGTCGCGGTGCCGCATGACACCGGGGAGGTCCATGGTCCCGGCCGTGCGCCATCGGGCGGGGACGGTCGATGCACCCCGACCGTGACGGAGGGGCGCCGTGGCAGGAGGGAGCCCGTTAGTAGGAGGGCGGTGTGAGGGCCCACACGGCCAGGAGCTTGCCCCGGCCGATGTTGCGCCACTTGTGCGGGATCCGGCTGCTGAACGTGACCGCATCACCCGTATTGAGCAGGCAGCGCTCGTCGCCGATCCAGATCTCCATGCGACCTTTGATCACGAGGACGCACTCCTCATCCCCGTCGTGCGTATAGAACTCATCGCCGCTGCCTCCGCCAGGGTCGGCTTCGGCCCAGATGACTTCGAGCTTGCCGGAGAGGTTGGGCGACACCAGGTAGTCGGTGGCTCGCAGCCAGGGGAATTTCAGTTGCACGCGTTCGTGCCGGCGGACCACCCGGCCGTGAGCGGGATGCGCGTCGTCGAAGAGCCTCCCCAGCGACGTGCCCACCGCCCGGGCCACCTTCTGCAACGACGCGACCGTCGGGTTCACCCGGTTGCGTTCGAGCAGGCTGACGAACGACTCCGTCAGTCCCGCGCGTGAGGCCACCGCTTTGATCGTGAGCCCCCGCTGAAGCCGCGCCTTGCGCAGGCGTTCTCCGACGGCCGGATCGGTGGACGGCGGCCGCGGACGGCGTTTCCGTGGGCTCATGGCGTCGCATCTATGATATAAGATGTGTGTTTCATACCAGTTAAGTTCATCGGCAGGGTTTCATGGTCCTCGGCCGAATCACGTCCCACCGAGGATCGGTCGGCGGTGCGGGCCGCCTCATCCGGTCTCCGTGCCGCCGGTCCCGGATGGGGCACGGGCCTCGGCGGGTGCATCGAGGGGCGGACCCGGCCGCCACCCGGAGGGCCCAAGGCGTCGGGCACGGAGGATCGACTATGCTGTTCTCCCCCGAACAGGAGACGGCCCTGCAGTGGATCGAGGCGAACCGCGAACGCCTCTCGCGCTTCCACCAGGAGATCTGGGAGTATGCCGAGCCGGCGTGGCGAGAGTATCGCTCGAGCCGAGCGTACGTCGAGCTGCTGCGCGGCGAGGGGTTCGCGGTGGAAGAGGGGTCAGGGGGCATGCCGACGGCGTTCGCCGCAACTTTCGGTGACGGTCGGCCGGTCCTCGGCTCCTTCGCCGAGTATGATGCGACGCCGGAGAACTCCCAGCAACCCGTGCCGTATCGCGCCCCGCGGGCGGGGCTGCACCCCTGGGCCGCCGGCCACACCGATCCGCACTCCGGGCTGGGTGTGGCGGCGCTCACCGGCATCCTGGCGGCGAAGGCGGCGATGGTGCGCCATGGCCTTCGGGGGACCCTGCGTTTCTTCGGCGAGCCGGCGGAGAAGGTCTGCGGTTCGAAGCCGGTGCACGCCGCGAAGGGGTACTACGACGGAGCCGACGCCTACGTTCTGTACCATCCCAGCGCGTACAACACCGTCTTCTGGGAGACGCAGTTCGGCGCGTACTGGAGCGCGGTGTTCACCTTCGAGTGCACAGCGCCGGAAACATGGATCGACCCCGCCCTGCTGCCCCTCCCGGGCCATGCGCACGGAGCGGCACGAGCCCCGGGAGCCCTGGACGCCGTCTGCCTGATGTACACGAGCACCAAATACCTCAAGGAGACGATGTTTCCTTTCGCAGGGAACTGGACGCTGAATGAGTGCATCCTGGTCGGTGGGCAGGCCACGGCCGACAACCTGCCGCCGCGGTTCGCCCAGATCCAGTACGCTTGGCGGTCACCCGACCTGGCCATCCAGCAGCGCATCGCCCAGGTGTTGGAGCAGACCGCCCGGCACGTCGCCGCGGTGGCCGCGTGCGAGGTCTCCGTACGCTGGGTCACGAAGACGCGCGTCGCCCTGCCGAACCTCGCCCTGGCCGAGGTCGCGTTCCGCAATCTGGAGCGGGTGGGGCCGCCCGTCTTCGGGGAGGAGGCGCGTGCCTTCGCCCGGCAGATCCAGCGGAACCTGGGCTTCGACCCGATGGAGGATCCGTTCCCGGAGAGCATCCAGCGCCTCACGACCCCGCGGGATTATGATGCCGCCCTGCGTCGCTCACTGGCCAACTGGCAGCGTCACTTCGCCGCTGACGACTACGTGGAGTACACTTGGTACGCCCCGACCGCCCGGATCGTGACCGGGCGGCCCGCCCTGCGGCCGCCCCGGCGCGGCTACGAGTACCCGGCCTGGGTCCGGAACGCCCTGGGCGGGGTGCCCGCTTGCATCGATCCCATGATCTTTACGGCGG
>DATLZI010000154.1:0-5241 GCA_035574075.1 bacterium
GCAGGCTGACGAACAGGGCGTGGAAGCCGAGGGCCGCCACGACGGCGAGCCCCAGGGCAAGAGGCCACCGCTCGCCGCTCGCGCGGAGGTAGGCCAGGACGAAGAGGGGCACGGCCGGCTGGAAGCCGACGACGACGACGGCGAGCAAGAAAGCGCCGATCCAGGCCGCGGCGTTCCAGGCGCGCCGCGCGGCGAGGGCGGGATCGACCGTGGACTCCAGCTCGATGTCCGCGGCGGGCTGCCCTTCCCGCCGGCCGCCGTCCTTGCCCTGCAGGGTCAGGAGGGCCTCCGCGACGGCGAGGACGAGCAGGGGCGCCAGGATGACCCGCGGGTACAGCCAGGCTTTGAGCGGCCAGCCCCGCGTCTCCCACAGCGCCCATAGGCCCAGGAGCAGGACGCCCGATGCGAAGAGCAGCGCGTTCCTATCCCGCACCGACCGCCTCCGCCTCCACCGGCTTCTCCCCGCGACGCAGCTGCAGCAGCGCGGAGACGACCACCCCGGCGGCGAGCGCCAGCAGCAGCAGGACGATCGGCCGCGTCAGCCACGCTGCGCCGTAGCGCGCCACGGAGATCCACAGGTAGCGCTCGGCGATGTTGCCCAGGACGAGGCCCAGCACGAGCGGCGCCCGCGGCCAGCGGAAGCGCACCATCGCGTAGCCCAGGGCGCCGAAGGTCAGCATCACGACGATGTCGCCGAGGTTGTTGTTGTTCGTGTAGGAGCCCAGGAAGGTCAGCACCACCAGGAAGGGGATGAGGATCGAACCCCGCACCGCGGTGAGTCGCGCCAGCTGGTTGAGGAAGGCCAGGCTCGCCGCCACCGTGATGATGTTGGCCAGGACGATCGTCCAGACCATGGAGAGGGTGACGTCGAGGTGCCGGGTGAGCATCTCCGGCCCCGGGGTGAGCCCGACCAGGAGGAAGCCGCCCAGCAGGATGGCCATCGCCGAGCTGCCGGGCACGCCGAAGGCCACGGTCGGGATGAGCGCGCCGCCCTCCTTGGAGTTGTTCGCCGCCCCCGGCCCCAGCACGCCCCGCACGTCCCCCTGCCCGAAGCCCTCTCGCTCCCGGGGGGTCTTCGCGCTCTGCGTCGAGTGCGCGTAGGCGATCCATTGCGCCACCCCGCCGCCCAGCCCCGGGATCACCCCGATGTAGGCGCCGATGAGGCTGCAGCGGATGGTCAGCCAGAAGTGGCGGAAGGTATCCTTGACCCCTTCCAGGACGCCGCCCAGAGGGCCGACGTGCGCCCGGCCGGCGATCGCCGTACCGCGCACGGCCAGGTCGATGATCTCGGGGATGGCGAAGAAGCCGACGAGCACCGGCACGAGGTCGAGCCCCTCCCACAGGTACAGCGTGCCGAGGGTGTAGCGCAGGTGGCCGGACTGCGGGTCGGGGCCCACCGCGGCGAAGAACAGCCCCAGGCACCCGGCCAGGAATCCCCGCAGCATGCCCCGCCCGCCGCGCGCGCTGAGCGTGGCGATGAAGGCGATGCCGAGGATCGCCAGCATGAACAGCTCCGGCGAGCCGAAGGCCAGGACGAGAGGCCGGACGACGGGGATGGCCGCCAGCAGCGCCAGCGCGCCGACGATCGCTCCGACCAGGGAGCTCATCAGCGAGGCGCCGAGGGCCCGTCCGGCCTGCCCTTTCTTGGACATCGCGTAGCCGTCGAGGATCGTCGCCGCGGTCGTGCCCTCGCCGGGGATGCCAAAGAGGATCGAAGTGATGTCCCCGGTCGTGGCCACCACGGCGTGCATGCCGAGCAAGAAGGCAAACGCCTGCACCGGCTCCATGCGGTAGACGAAGGGCAGCATCAGCGCCAGCGTGGTGCCGCCGCCGAGCCCGGGGAGGAGCCCGACCCAGAAGCCCAGCGCGATGCCGATGAGCATGAAGCTCAGGGCATCCCAGCGCAGCACCTCGACCAGCGCCTGGAGCAGCGCGTCGATCATCGGGCCTGCTCCGCCGCCTCCCTCGTGGCTAGTTGAAGCTGAAGAACTGCTGGAAGATCTTCACCACGTCGGGCGGCGAGTTCAGCACGGACTGCACGATCTTCTGCGCCTCGTCCCCGCGCGTGTACTCGATCTCGAAGCCGGCCCGCTCCGCCTCGGCGAGGAACTCCCGATCCTGGGTGATCTTCGTGAAGGCATCCCAGTAGGCGCGCACGATCGCCGCCGGGGTGCCCGGCGGGAGCAGGTAGGGCCGGCCGAGCTGCTCGGGCACGGCGCGCAGGTTCATCACCGCCTTGGCCCGTGCGTCGCTGACCAGCGACTCGTCGGTGGGCAACTGGGCGATCGCCGCCACCGAGGCCCGCGAGCGCACCACCGCCCGCACCAGCCCGCGATCGATGAAGGGCTTGATCGAAGAGTAGGAGCCGGCGCGGCCGTCCACCTCCTTGCGCTCGATGGCCAGCATGATGTCGCCGCTGGAGGGGTAGCCGCTGATGATGCGCAGGTTGAACTTCGCCAGCGCCTTGAGCAGCAGGGGGAAGTCGTAGGTGCTGGCGCCGGGACCGGTGGCGCCGACGACGAGCGCCTCTCGGGCGCTGACCAGGTCGGCCGGGGTGCGGTAGGGAAGGTCGGCGCGGATGGCCAGGATCGTCGTCTCCGTGGCCGGGCTGCCGATCCAGGCGAACTTGCTCATGTCGAAGCGGATCGCCGGCACCTTCACCAGCTGGCCCAGGATGAGGTTGCGGTTGAACGCGCCCAGGGTCAGCCCGTCCGGACGGGCGCCGTAGACGTGGTTCGCCGCCGTGATGCTGTTCGCGCCCGGCATGTTCTGCACGACGACGGTCGGGTTGCCGGGCAGGTACTTGGGCAGGTAGCGCGCGATGATGCGCGCGATCTGATCGTAGCCGCCGCCGGGGTTGTAGCCGACGACCAGGGTGACCGTGCGGCCGGCGAACGAGGGCGCCGCCTGCTGACCCATCGCCGGCGCCGCCACGAGCAAGGAGATGACGAGCAACAGCCCTGAGATCGCCTTCACGCCATGCACCCCCCGAATGGGCTTTGCGCTGAGGTCGACCGTGGTTGTATCATAATTGGACTTAGCGGGTCCTCATCCTCCTGTGCGGCGCGCGCGCAGGGTGTCAGGAACTCGTCGCGGAGGCCGGTCGGCGATGGAGAAACAGCCCGTTCCCCTGCCCCAGGAGTGGGGGCGTACCGCGTTCCGGCGGTTCCTCGAGGGCGAAGGCCTGCCGGTGCTCACGGGTCTGGCCGTGGACGATCTCCGGCGGGTGGAGGTGGCGCCCTGGAGCCGCACCGAGGCCAGGGGCGCCTACATCCAGCTGCTCGGCACGGAGGACACCAACTCCGCCTATGTCCTCGAGCTGCCGCCGGGGAGGTCCGCGGCGCCCGAGCGCCACCTCTACGAGGAGGTGCTCTTCGTTCTGGAAGGCCGGGGGTCAACCGAGGTCTGGAACGGGCGCGGCCGGAAGACGACGTTCGAGTGGGGGCGGGGCAGCCTGTTCGCCGTCCCCCTGAACGCCCACCACCGCCTGCACAACGGCTCCGGCCGGGAGCCGGCCCGCCTGCTGGGCGTGACCACCGCCCCCCTGCTGATGAACCTCTTGCACAGCGCGGAGTTCGTCTTCGGCTGCGACTACGACTTCGCCGACCGCTTCGCCGGGGAGGACGACTACTTCCGGCGGGAAGGGACGATGTACGCCCGGCCGGACAGCGGCCAGAAGATCTGGGAGACGAACTTCGTGGCCGACCTCTACCACCTGCCGCTGCACGAGTGGGCGGAGCGCGGCGGCGGCGGACGGCACCTGAAGTTCGAGCTGGCCAACAACGCGATGGTCGCGCACGTCTCCGAGTTCCAGGTCGGCATGTACAAGAAGGGGCACCGCCACGGGCCCGGCGCGCACGTCCTCATCCTCGACGGCCAGGGGTTCTCGCTGATGTGGACAGACCAGCACACGGACTTCGAAGACATCCCCTGGCGCCCGGGCACGATGTTCGTCCCGCCGGGGATGTGGTGGCACCAGCACTTCAACACCGGGCCCACCCCGGCCCGCTACCTGGCCATCCGCTGGGGCAGCACGAAGTGGAAGGTGACCCGCTACCTCGACCACCAGGGCATCGACAAGAGCGCGAAATCCGGCGGCAACCAGATCGAGTACGCCGACGAGGACCCGCGCATCCGGCAGCTCTTCGCCGAGCGCTGTCGGGCGAATGGCGTCGAGCCGACGATGGACCGCTTCTTCGCCGGGCGGACATGATGCTCGAGCTGACCAGGAGCCTGCTCGTCAACCAGTACGCGGCGGCGCTGAGCATGCTCAAGGCGGCCGTCACGCAGTGCCCACAGGGCGCCTGGGACGCCCCGGTGGCCAGCCATCGGTTCTCGCAGGTCGTCTTCCACACGCTGTACTTCACCGATCTCTACCTGGGCCGCGAAGACGAGGCGGCGTTCCGGGCGCAGCCCGTGCACCGCGAACTCGCCCCCCTCTTCGCCCACCTGCCCGCGAAGGTTGAGCCGTTCGAAGATCCCGTCCCGCGATCCTACGACCGGGCGCTGCTCCTCGCCTACCTGGAGTTCTGCCGGCGCAAAGCGGCCGAGATCGTGGCGGCGGAGACGGAGGAAACCCTCCGCGCTGCGGAGATCTTCGGCGGGGCGTTCTCCCGCGCCGAGCTGCACGTCTACAACATCCGGCACGTCCATCACCACGCCGCGCAGCTGAGCCTGCGGCTGCGGCTGGACAGCGGCCGGGGAGTCGCCTGGGTCGGCTCGGGATGGCGCGAGCCGACCGCCGACGGACGGTAGCGATGCACGAGGGCCTCGACGACCACATCCACCTCGACGACGAGGGCGCCATCGCCTTCACCGGCGAGCGCATCGAGCTGGTCAGCGTGGGCGTGGACATCGGCTCTTCGACCAGCCACCTCGTCTTCTCCGATCTCGTCCTCGAGCGCCAGGGCCAGCGCCTGAGCAGCCGGTACGCCGTGACGCGGCGGGAGATCACCCACCGCTCGCCGGTCATCTTCACCCCGTACACGCCCTCCGGGCAGATCGACGCCCTGGCCCTCGGCGCCTTCATCGCTGAGACCTACGGCGCAGCCGGCCGGATCCCCGAGGAGATCGACGGCGGCGCGGTGATCACCACCGGCGAGGCGGCGCGGCGCGAGAACGCGCGCGCGATCGGCGACCTGTTCTCCCGCGAAGGGGGGAAGTTCGTCTGCGCCACCGCCGGGCCGAACCTGGAGAGCCTGCTCGCCGCGCACGGTTCGGGAGCCGTCGAGCTGTCGCTGG
>DATLZI010000155.1:0-4118 GCA_035574075.1 bacterium
GCTCACCTACGAGCAGCAGCTCACCTCGATGACCGGCGGCCGCGGCTCCTACCACATGGAGTTCTCGCACTACGAGGAGGTCCCCGCCCACCTGCAGGCGAAGATCATCGCGGCGGCGAAGGCCGAGAAGGGGGCGGTGGCGGAGGAAGTGTGAGGCGAGATCGCCCGCCGCCGGCGGCGGGCCGGCGGCGGGCGATCCCAGCGAGGAAGCGGTGGCCCGGCGCTACCAGTTCAGGCGCGCCACGATCTGCGCCTGCCGGGCGATCGCCGGGCCCGTCAGCGCCGTGACTTCGTATGCGTTCGGGTTGGTGAAGCCGAGGCCGGCGGGCACGAAGTTCACGTTGTTGAACGCGTTCAGCAGCTCCAGCCGCAGCTCCACGTTCACCCGCCCGCGGATCGGCACCTGCTTCAGGAAGCTGATGTCCCAGTTCTTGAAGAGGGGTCCGCGGACGATCAGGCTGCCGGGACCGCACTCGCCGAAGGTGTCGAGGTTCGACGCATCGCCGTCGGCGTCGATCTCGACGCAGTCGGGCCCGTTGACCGGCGCGAAGTAGCGCCCCTCGGGCGCTCCACGGGGTCCGTAGCCGTTGGCCGAGGTCGCGCTGACGTTGAACGCGCGGACGGTGTTGTCGATGACATCCTGCGGCAGCGTCCAGACGCGCCGGTTCTCGTCGATCCGGATCTTGAACATCTTGCGGAGATCCTTCTCCGTGAACCCGACCATCCGGACGTTGCCCAGGTTGACGAGCTCGCCCGTCTGCACGCGCATGAGGCCCGCGATGCTCCAGCCGCCGATGATCCGGTCGAGGATCGGCCCGGCACCGGAGGCGAACCGCCGGCCGCGGCCGAAGGGCAGCTCGTACACCCACGCCGCCTTCCACGCGTGCGTCACCTCGCCTGGATCGCCGCTGTCGCGGAAGACCCGCCGCGGCAGCCGGAACGAGTAGAACTGCGACACGCCGGTGATGCCGAAGGTGTAGTTGGCGTCGAACTGCAGCCCGCCGGACATGCGCCGCCGCACCTCGATCTGCAGCGAATCGTAACGCGTCGACAGGCCGTTCCGCGTCACGTTGGCGCCGCCCAGCGCGTGCGGATTGGCCACGAAGAAGTTCTCCGGCAGCCCCGCCCGCAGGGCGTTCGCCCGCCGCCCGGCGTCGTTGTAGAGCAGCAGAGCCATCCGGTAGGGCTGCGGATCGAACATCGCCAGCGTCGCCAGCAGCGTCGGGTTGGTGAAGAGCGTCGACGTGTAGTTCGCCGCCGTCCCCGCCGCCGAGGCGGGCAGCCCCTGGAAGTAGGCGAGGAAGATCGGCAGCGGCTGGGTCCCCGTGCCCGGGCCGAAGTAGCGGAACGTCGCGCCGCGCCCCGCCTGCACGTTGGCCCGCAGGTTGGCCTGCGCGCGGCGGAACTCCTGGAGGAAGCCGTTCTCCAGGACGTTGATCTCGTTGTAGTCCACGGTCTCCCAGCCGTCGGCGAAGCGCGTACCCACGTACCGGACGTCGACCGCCATGTTCCGCCCGATCGCCCGCTGGATGCCCGCCGTCCAGGTCTGCGCGTACGGCACCTTCAGGTTCGGGTCGAAGATGTTGACGTCCTCGGTCACCAGGTCCGTCATCGGGTACTGCGGCCGGCTCGGGAACGGCGGCGGCTCGAGCCGCGCGCGGTCGCGGAAGAGCACCGGCAGCGGCCCGAGGTTGCCGTCGCCCTCGCTCCGCCGGACGGGAATCAGGATGCCGGGATTGGCGCCGAAGATGCCGGTGAAGTTCGCCATCCCCTCGCGGTTGTACGCGAGCACGTAGCCGGCGCGCAGCACCGTGTCCCCTTCCCGGCCGAGGAACCGGCGGAGGAAGCCGCCCTCCGCGGTCGGCGTCCAGGCGACGCCCACGCTGGGCGCCAGGTTGTTCCAGTCCATCTTGTACGGACGGACGCCCTTCGCCAGGTTGACGAACTCCGGTCGCTTGCCGCCGGTCGCCCCCGGCGCGAACAGATTGCAGCCGGCGACGCCCCCGCGCCCGGAGATGCCGCAGATGTCGTCCATCGTCGCGGTCGAGTAGCTGTCGTTGAGCGCGTAGAAGGGCGTCTGCAGCTCGTACCGGACGCCGTAGTTCAGCGTCAGGTCGGTGCGGATCCGCCACGCATCCTGCGCCCAGAAGCCGAGGTCGCGCATCCGCGCCCGCTGCACGGCGGGGCCGAGATAGGCGTATTCCCCGGTCCGCTCGTCCAGCCGGGCGTTGCCCAGAACCGCGGAGACGCGGCCGGTCAGCACGGCGTAGAGGTTCTGCGCCCGCTGCAGGTCGGCGGCCGACGCACCGGGGAAGTTCGCCGTCGTGAACATCCCCGCCGCCGGGTCGCCCGGCACGATGCCGAAGTCCACCTGCGGCACGAGCGTCTGGTTCCGCAGCCACAGCGTGTACTCGGTGAAGCTCCCGCCGAAGCTGAGGCTGTGCGCCCCCTTCAGCCACGTCAGCGTGTTCTCGACGAGGTAGTTGTACGCGTTGCGGGAGCTGGGCGTCGGCGTGTTCGAGGCGTTCGTGATCCCGAGCGCGCCCGCCATGTTGAGGTAGAAACCGCCCTAATCGGCCACCGACGTCCCGCCCCACATCGACGGGCTCAGCTCCTAGAAGAAGTAGACCGGCGCGCCGCTGCCGCCTATGCGCAGCTCGTTGACGAGATCGCTCGACAGCGTCGAGCGCAGCGAGCTGCTGAAGAGCAGCCGCTTCGAGGTCTGCGTCCCAGTCGCCGGGAAACCGGGGAAGAACGGCTCGCGGTTGTTCAGGGTGTCGGGTATCGAGAGGAACGTGTGGTAGTTCCCCGACGCCGCCAGCCGGTGCCGGTCCGAGAGGTTGAAGTCCAAGCGGACGGTCGGGAAGCGGAAGTGCGAGCGCTGATCGAGGTTGTACGAGTAGCGCTGGTACAGCGGGTCCGGCAGATTGGTGATCGACCCCGTGCCAGTCGTCGCGGCCCGGATGTCGGCCAGCAGCTTCGCGATCGTCGGATCCGGCGTGGCGACGTGCCCGTTGGCCGCCGCGAGCGCCAGCAGGTTCACCTCGCGCACGCCCGCCGCCGTGTTGTACCGGAAGAACCCGGACTCCGCCCGCGGGTGCAGGATCGTCCGGTTCCGCGTGAGCTGCTGCGGCTGCCGGAACTGCTCGTAGTTGACGAAGTAGAAGCCGCGCCCCTGGCCGTTCCAGAGACCCGGCAGGATGATCGGCCCGCCCACGCGGAAGCCGGGCTGGTTGAGCAGCAGCTCCGGCTTGCTCAGGCCGTCGCGCTTGTTGAACCAGGTGTTCGCGTTGAGCGAGTCGTTCCGGTAGTAGTGATACGCGCTCCCCCGGAACTCGTTCGTCCCCGACCGCGTCACGAAGCGGATGTGCACCGCTCCCTGCCCGGCGGCCTCGGCCCCCTGCGCGGCCGTCGTGACGGTCACCTCCTCGACGGCGTCGAGCCGCGGCTGGACGATCGTGAAGAAGCCGTCGGTCGAGCGCAGCGTGTTGTCCTGGACGTTGATGCCGTCATAGGTGATGTTGATCGTCCCGCGCGGCAGACCGTTGATCGTCGACTGCCGGCTGCCGCGCGGCGTGCTCACCCCCGGCAGCGCCGGGACGACGTCGAGCACGTTGCGGCTCGGCAGCGGCAGGCTGGAGACCGCCCGCACGTTGAGGGTGGTCGACACGGCCGAGGTCTGCGTCTGCACGAGCGACGAGGCCGCCTCCACGGTGACCGTCTCCTGCAGGCCGCCGACCTCCATCGTGGCCCGCACCGACCCGGGCGTCGCGGCGTTGAGGACGACGTCGTTGAGGACGACCGTCTTGAAGCCGTCCAGCGTGACGGTCACCGTGTAGGTGCCCGGCAGCAGCGACGGGATCGTGAAGGCGCCGAGCTCGTTGGTCACCGCGGTGTACGTGTCGTTGGTCGCGACGTTCTTCACCGTGACCTGCGCGCCGGGCAGCACGCCGCCCGAGGTGTCGACGACGGTGCCGGACAGCGAGGTGGTGATGCCGCCCTGGGCGTACGCGGGACCGGCCGCCGCCGTCGCCGCGAACGCCGCCACGGCGGCAAGACGCAGCAGGACTTGCCTCATCATCCTCCCCCCTTCGTGACCTCGGAGGACGACGCGAGCC
>DATLZI010000156.1:0-2894 GCA_035574075.1 bacterium
CGGTATCGGGGGTACGGGGTGGCGAGGCCGGTGGAGGTGGCGGGGTGAGAGGTGATCCAGCACCCGAGCCCGGCTCATGACCCTGGAGGACCTGACGCCAGGCACCAGTGTCGGTGGCCTCCTGCCGGACGCCGCGGTGACGGTGGTGAGCGTGGAATGGCACGGCTCCGACGCGCTCACGCTGGTCTACCGCACCCCGGACGGCCGTGTGGCCCAGGAGATCCTCTACCGCCACGACGAGCCGCGGCTCGAAGCCGTGAGCGCCGGCCCGGCGTGAATGGGTTGACGATTCGTCGTATGAATGATAATCATTCATGCCATGAAAGCCCTCCCGCGCCTTGCCGGCGCCGCCCTCGCCGAGCGCCTGCGCGTCATGCCGGCGGTCGTGCTCACCGGCGCGCGGCAGACCGGCAAGAGCACGCTGGCCAGGCACCTGGGGCCGAGCGAGCGGCGCTACTACTCGCTCGACGACCTGGACGTGCTCGATGCCGCGCGCCGGGACCCGGACACCCTCGTGGGCGGACGCGAACCCGTGACGCTGGACGAGGTTCAGCGCGCGCCCGACCTCCTGAGCGCCGTGAAGCTCGCCATTGACCGCGACCGCAGAGCCGGGCGCTTCCTGCTCACCGGGTCGGCCAATCTGCTGCTCATGCGGCAGGTTTCCGAGTCGCTCGCCGGCCGGGCGAGCTATCTCACGCTCTGGCCCATGACCCGCGGCGAGCAGCGAGGCGAGGCCCGGGCCGGCGCCTGGGACGCGCTCCTCGCGGCCGACGATGGCGACTGGCGCGACGTCCTGGCGGCGCGACCCGAGGAGCCCGAGGATTGGCGCGCCCTCGCCCGGCGCGGCGGCTTTCCCACCCCGGCCGTGCAACTGCGGACGGGCGCCGACCGGGCGGTCTGGTTCGACGGGTACGTCCGCACGTATCTGGAGCGGGATCTCCAGGACCTGGCGGCGATCTCCGCCCTCCCGGATTTCCGCCGCGTGATGCGCGCCGCGAGCCTCAGGCTCGGGCAGCTCCTGAATCAGACCGAGCTGGCGCGCGATGCAGCCGTCCCGCAGCCCACCGTGCACCGCTGGTTGAACCTCCTCGAGATCTCGTATCTGCTGGTGCGCCTGCCGGCCTACGCCGTCAATCGCACCAAGCGCCTGATCAAGGCGCCCAAGATCTACTGGGGCGACACCGGCCTGGCGCTCCACCTGGCCGGCGAGGTCGAGCCGGCCGGCGCGCATCTGGAGAACTTGGTCCTCGGCGATCTTCTGGCCTGGCGCGATGCGCGGCTGGAGCGGGCCGAGATCGCCTATTGGCGCACGGCGATCGGCGAGGAGGTGGATTTCGTGATCGAGGCCGGCGGGAAGCTCGTGCCCATCGAGGTGAAGGCGGGGGCCCGGCCGCGGCTCGCGGACGCCGCCCATCTGCGCACCTTCCGGAAGGAGTACGGCCGGAAGGCGCGGGCGGGGCTCCTGCTCCATACCGGGAGCACGCTCGAGTGGCTCGCGCCGGACGTCCTGGCCGCCCCCTGGTGGAGGGTGCTGTGAAGAAGAAGCTGATCGAGGTGGCACTCCCGCTCGACGCCATTAACGAGGCCTCAGCGCGGGAGAAGTCCATCCGGCACGGTCACCCGAGCACGCTGCACCTGTGGTGGGCGCGGCGGCCGCTGGCGGCGGCGCGGGCGGTGATCTTCGCGCAGATGGTGGACGACCCCTCGGCCAATCCGGACCTCTTCCCGACGGAGAAGGCGCAGGAGAAGGAGCGGCAGCGGCTCTTCAGGATCATCGAGGATCTGGTGCAGTGGGAGAACACCACGAACGAGAAGGTCTTGCAGGCGACGCGCTCCGCCGCCTCGCGGCGCAGGCGACCTACCTCTATCAGGACGGGCCGCGCTTCTGGTACGCGACCCAGCCTACCGTCACCAAGCTCGCCGAGGATCGGGCGGAACAGCTCAGGCGTGACCCCGACAAGGCGGCGGAGGAGCTCGAACGGCGGCTCCGCGCGGACCTGCGCGAGCAGGGTGACTTCGCGCGCGTGCATCCGCTGCCGCGCTCGGCCGCGGACGTGCCCGACGATCGCGAGGCGCGCTTCGTAGTGCTCGGGCCCGAACACTCGTACAGCAAGGAACCTGGGAGTGCAGCCGAGGCCGCAGCGCAAGCCATCCTGGAGTCGCGCGGCAGCGCCCCGCGCCTCTACCGGAACACGCTGGTCTTCCTCGCCGCCGACCGGGTGCGGCTCCAGGATCTCGACGAGGCGCTGCGACGCTACCTCGCCTGGGAGTCGATCCTGGGAGAGAAGGAGGCCCTCAACCTCGACCCCCATCAGGTGCGGCAGGCAGAGTCCCAGCGCCAGGCCGCTGATAGCGCCGTGGCTGCGCGGATTCCCGAAACCTACCAGTGGCTGCTCGTGCCGGAGCAGAAAGACCCACAGGCCAAAGTTACCTGGCAGGCGATCCGACTCACGGGAGGCGATGCGCTGGCGACCCGCGCGAGCAAGAAACTCCGGAGCGAGGAGCTGCTGGTCACGGCACTTGGTGCCACCATCCTGCGCAAGCACCTGGACGAGGTACCGCTCTGGCGCGGCGATCACGTCGAGCTGCGTCAGCTCCTCGAGGACTTCGCGCGGTATCTCTATCTGCCGCGCCTCGCCGGACCCGACGTGCTGGTGCAGGCCGTCCGCGACGGCGTGGCGCTGCTCACCTGGCGGACGGACACCTTCGCCTATGCGGAGAGCTTCGACGAGGCCGCGGGGCGGTACCGCGGGCTCCAGGCCGGCCGGGTCGCGGCGCTGGGACCGGAGAGCCCGGGCCTGCTCGTCAAGCCGGAGGCGGCGCGGCGCCAGCTCGAAGCGGAGGGGGCAGCGCCCGGACCGACCGCGGCCCGCGGCGCGGGAACCAGTGCTGCC
>DATLZI010000157.1:0-4819 GCA_035574075.1 bacterium
AGCCGGTGCCGCGCCACGCGATTGAAGGCGCGCGCGCGCTGCGGCACCTTGGCGGCTCCGAGAGCGTGCCGATGCTGGTGGCGCTGGAGCACCACCGGCCCGGGCGCGGTCCGGCGGGGGACATCGCCCCGCCGTCGGCGATCGTCGCCCTGAGCGACCACGTCGACGCGATGACCTGCGGCCGGGCGCCGGGGCTGCGCGCGGCCGCGCCGGGCGACCTGCTCGCCGCGCTCCTCGCGGGCGAGGGCGCCGGGTTCGATCCGCTCCTGGTCCGGCTCCTGGCGCATCTCCTCCACGCGGCGGGATGGGGTGCGCCCGCCGTCTAGGCCGAACCGCCCATTGTGGCCCTCCGCGGCGACTGCCTAAGATGGGCCTGCGGTGAAGAACGTGCGTCGGCGGATCGGCGACATCCTCGTCGAGGGTGGCGTCATCACGCCTGAGCAGCTTCAGGAAGCCCTCGCCCGGCAGCGCCGGACGCGCGAGCGGCTGGGCCGCGTGCTGGTCGAGCTTGGCGCGGCGACCGAGGTGCAGATCGCCCAGGCCCTCGCCCACCAGCTCGACCTGCGTTTTGTCAGCCTGGCCGGCCAGCGGCTCGATCCGGCCGCCGTCCGCCTCGTGCCGGAGGGGCTGGCCCGCAAGCGCCGCATCGTGCCGGTGGCGCTGGAGGGCGAGAGCCTGATCATCGCCATCGCCGATCCGCTCGACGTCTTCGCCGTGGACGATGTGGCGATCGCCACGCGCCGACCGGTCAAGCCCGTGATCGCCCTGGAGTCGGACATCGCCGCCGCGATCGAGCGGGCCTACGGCGTCGGCGCCCAGGCCGCGGCCGTGCTGGGCGATGTGGACAGCCTCGCGGAGGGCGGGGGACCGGAGGAAGGGGACGACGCGCCTGTCGTCCGGCTGGTCAACCTCCTCCTGGAGCAGGCGCTGCGGGACCGCGCCAGCGATGTGCACATCGAGCCGGAGGGCGACGGGGTGCGTGTGCGCTACCGGATCGACGGCGTGCTGCAGACGGCGATGCAGCTGCCGCAGGCGGTCCATGCCGCGCTCGTTTCGCGCATCAAGGTCCTGGCCAGGCTGAACATCGCGGAGCGGCGCGCCCCCCAGGACGGGGCGTTCGAGATCAGCGTGGACGGACGGGACATCGACGTGCGTGTGGCGACCATCCCCACGGTGCTCGGCGAGCGGGTCTCCCTGCGCCTGCTCGATAAGTCGCGCGGGCTGCGCACGCTGGCCGAGTTGGGCCTGGAGGAGGGCGCGCGCCGGCGCCTGGAGGGGCTGCTGCAGCAGCCCTACGGGATCGTCCTAGCCAGCGGCCCGACGGGCAGCGGCAAGACGACCACCCTGGTCAGCGCCCTGGCGCTGCTCAACGCCGTGGATCGGAACATCATCACGATCGAGGACCCCGTGGAGTACCAGCTGCCGGGCGTCAGCCACATCCAGGTCAATCCGCGGGCCGGCCTGACCTTCGCCAGCGGCCTGCGCTCGATCGTCCGCCACGATCCCGACGTGATCATGGTCGGCGAGATCCGGGACGTCGAGACGGCGGAGATCGCCATCCAGGCCGCGCTGACCGGGCACCTCGTGCTGTCCACGATCCACACCAACGACAGCGCCAGCGCGATGTCGCGCCTGGCGGACATGGGCATCGAGACCTTCCTCATCGCCTCGGCCGTGATCGGCGTGGTCTCGCAGCGTCTCGTCCGCACCCTCTGTCCGCACTGCCGGCGCCCGGTGGAGGCGCCTCCGGAGATCATCATCTGGCTGCAGTCCGCGGTCGAGGACAGCCTCGCCGACCGCCACTTCCACCAGGCCGTAGGCTGCCCGCAGTGCCGGCACACCGGCTACCAGGGGCGCGTCGGCATCTTCGAGGTGCTGGTCGTGACCGAGGCGATCCGCAACCTGGTGCTCAGCCGGGCGTCGGCCGCGGACATCGCGGAGGCCGCGCGCTCGGAGGGGATGATCTCGATGCGCGCGGACGGGCTGCTTAAGGCGATGCGGGGCCTGACGACGGTGGAAGAGGTCCTGCGGGTGACCCGCGTGGAGGAGCCGACGCTCTGATCGCGGCCACGATCTCGCTGGCCGGCTGGTCCTTGATCAGCAGCCCCTGGACGCCGCCGCGCCGCACCTTCTCCTGATCCAGCGCTCCGGGGAAGGCGGTGAGGATCCAGACCTTCACCGTCGGCAGCTCCGCGGCGATCGCCCGGGCGGCCGTGAAGCCGTCCATCCCGCCCATGCGGAAGTCCATCAGCACGACGTCCGGCCGCAGCTCGCGGGCCAGCGCGACCGCCTCCGCGCCGTCGGCGGCCTCCCCCACGACCTGCAGATCCTGCTGGAGACCCAGCAAGCGCGCCAGCCGTCCGCGGTAGCCGGCGTTGTCATCCGCGAGCAGCACCCGGATCGGCGTCACAGCGCCAGCATAGGGGGCGGCCGGGGGACCGACAATAGGCCCCTGGTACCAGAGGCTCCTCAGGGTGGGGGAGGGACCAGACCCGAGCGCAGCGCGTAGACCGCGGCCTGGGTGCGGCTGTTCACGTGCAGCTTCTCCATGATGTTGCTGAGGTGGTTCTTCACCGTGCGCTCGCTGATCGAGAGCCGGAACGCGATCTCCTTGTTGGCCAGTCCCGCGGCGACGTGCTGCAGGATCTCCACCTCCCGCGGGGTGAGGGGGGTGAGGACCTGCGCCAGCTCCCGGCTCTCCCGCGTCCGGGCGAACTCCCGCATCACCTTCGCCGCCATGCTGGGGGCGAGGAGCCCCTCGCCGCCGTGCACGACGCGGATGGCCCGCAGCACCTCTTCCGCCGAGGCATCCTTCAGCAGGTAGCCCATCGCGCCCGCTTTGATCGCTTCGAAGAGAAACTCCTCGTCGGCGTGCACGGTGAGCATGATGATGCCGGTGCGCGGGCTCGCCGTCTTGATCAGGCGCGCGGCGTCGATCCCCGACAGCCACGGCATCGAGATGTCGAGCAGCACGACGTCCGGGGCGAGCTCTTCGACCAGGCGCACCGTCTCCTCGCCGGTGCGGGCCTCGCCGACGACCTCCAGGTCGGAGGCGCTCTCCAGCAGGCGGCGCACCCCCTGCCGGAACAGGTCGTGGTCATCCGCCAGCAGGACGCGGATCTTCATGGCGCCTCCCGAGGGGAATGTGGATGGTGACGGTGGTGCCCTCGCCCGGCCGGCTCTCCACCCGTGCCGTGCCGCCGACGAGGCCGGCGCGTTCCTCCATCGAGGTCAGCCCGAGGTGGTGAGCGGACGGCGGGTTGGCCCGGTAGGCCTGCACGTCGAAGCCCACCCCGTTGTCGCGCACGGTCACCGTGCAGCCCTCTTCGCTGACCTCGGCGGTGATGGTCACCGCGGAGGCCCGGGCGTGGGCGTGGACGTTCGTCAACGCCTGCCGGACGATGGCCAGGACGGCGTGGCGGACGGCGGAGGGTAGTTGGGCGTCGTCGCCCGCGGTCGTCACCGCGGTGCGGATGCCGTGGCGCCGATCGAACTCCCGGGCCATCCCCTCCAGGGCGCCGAAGAGGGTGGCCGTCGCCTGGTCGCTGCGTCGCAGGTCGCTCATGAACTCCCGCAGCTCGCGCATCGCCCGTTCCAGCACCCCGCGCAACTCCCGCAGGTCGGCGGTGACCTGCTCCGGCCGGGTCTGCGCCGTCATGCCGGAGAGATCGGTCTGCAGCAGGGCGTCGGCCAGGGTCTGAGCCAGGCCGTCGTGCATCTCGCGCGCGATGCGCCGCCGTTCCTCGACCACGCCGATGTCCGCGATGCGGTAGGCGGATCGGGCGGTGTGCACCGCGGCGGCGACGTGCGAGGCGACGGCGTGGAGCAAACGCGGCGGCAGCGGGGCGTCGCCGAGGCCCAACCCGATCGCCCCCAGGATCTGGCCCTCGGCGCGCAGCGGCACGCAGGCCACCGACGTCGGCGCGCCGTCGCGGACCGGCCCGTCCGGCGCGATGCGGATCTCGCCGTGGGTGCTCGCCGCGAGCAGCGTGGGCACGAACGCCGCCGCCATCCGCCCGTCGATGCCCCGCGTGGCGACGATGTCCACGTTGCCCGTGTCCTCTCGTTCGAGGGCCAGCACGGCGAAGTGCGCGGAGGTGAGGCGGCGGGCGATGTCCAGGAGGGCCGGCCACAGCACCACCGGATCGCGGGCCAGGGCCCGGCTGACCTCGCTGAATCCCTCCGCCACTTCGGAGAGGGCGGAGGCGTACAGCCGCTCGTGCTGTGCCTGCAGCAGCAGCGGAGCGAACTGCTGCGCCGCCGCTTCGGCATCCTCGAGATCGTCCCGACCGAAGCGCGGGGCGGGACGGTGCCGGTTGAGGTTCAGCACGCCCAGCGGGCGGTCCCCGATGCGCAGGGGAGCGCTGATCGACGCCGCGATCTCTGCGCGCTCGAGGCGGAAGGGCAGCGCAGCGTCGGAGGTGAGCAGCATGGCGCGGCCTTGTTGCACCACCCAACCGGCGATCCCTTCATCCAGGCGCGGCCGGGCGTCGCGGTATGTCTCGGTGGAGCCCCAGGCGGCGAGGATCTCCAGGCGGCCGGTCGTCGGGTCGAAGAGCATCAGCGAGCCGCTGTCCGCCTGGAAGTGCTTCGCAGCCATAGCCAGCGCGGCGCGGGAGGCGGGCGCCCCCGCCGCCGCACCCTCGAGGGCCCGGCGCAGGTCGCCGAGCAGGCGCTGCCGGCGCTGGCGGCGGGCGATGTGCTGCCCGGCGGTGGCGGCGGCCGCTCCCGTGACGAGCAGCGCCAGGCTGGCAAACGCCCACGCCACGTAGGCCCCCTCGCCGAAGATCGACGCCGGCAGAGGCGGCAGTTGCGCGGC
>DATLZI010000158.1:0-6010 GCA_035574075.1 bacterium
GGTGAAGGTGTACACCATCGGCATCGGCACGCCGGAGGGCACCTTCCTGAACCTGGGCGGCCGCAGCATCTGGGTGCGCCTGGACGAGGACACCCTGCGCGAGATGGCCGAGATCAGCGGCGGCAGCTACTACCACGCCCGTTCCGCGCTGGAGCTGCGGCAGGTGTACCGCCGGCTCAGCCGGATGATCGGCTGGGAGTCGAAGCCCACGGAGGTGAGCGCGCTCGGCGCGGGGCTGGCCGCGGCGCTGCTCGTGGGCGCGCTCGTCTCTTCGTTCTTCGTCCAGCGCATCGCCTGACCTGTCTGCCCGCCGTCGCGGCCGGGCCGATCGGGCGGCGTCGGCGCATCATCCGCACGGCCACGGAAAGAGACACATGTGTTCCCGTTGCGCGCCTCCCGGGTCAACTGGTAGTATGAGCAAAATCTAGGACGTCATCTTACATAGTGAGACAGCCACCTTTCCCCCGGACGCTCGGCGGAACCTGGACGCTGGCCAAAGGCCTGCGGCTGCTGGACGCGTTCTCCTCGGAGCGTCCCACGATGACCCTGGTTGCCCTGGCCGAGGCGACGGCCTTACCGCGCGCGACCGCGCATCGGCTGCTCAGCGCCCTGCGGACCCTCGGTTACGTCCAATACGATCCGGGCACCCGCACGTATCGTCTGGGCTACAAGCTGCTGGAGCGCGGCTACCTGGTGAGCGAGCAGCTCGAGCTGCGGCCGCTGGCTCGACCGCATATGGAGCGGCTGCGCGACCTGACGCGGGAGACCGTATCCCTGCAGGTCGTCGACGGCGACACCGGCGTGTACATCGAGAAGCTCGAGCCGCTGGAGGGCTTCCGCCTGTGGACGCGGGTCGGCATGCGCCGCCCGCTCCATGCCGGCTGTTCGATGAAGGTGCTGCTGGCGCACCTGCCCGCCGACCGCATCGAGCAGATCCTGGCTCAGGGGCTGCCGCGGCTGACCCCGCTGACGATCGTGGACCCCGAGGCGCTCCGCCGGGATCTGGCGGTCATCCGGGACCGAGGCTACAGCGTCACCTACGGAGAGTCGCACGAGGGCGTTCACGGCGTGGCGGCGCCGATCCGGGATCACACCGGGAGGGTGGTGGCCAGCCTCAGCGTGCTCGGGCCCGCCGCCCGCATCCCCGCATCCCGGGTCCCGGAGTTGATCCCCCAGGTGGTGCGCGCCGCCGCCGATATCTCCCGGGACCTCGGCTACGTCGGCGGGACGGCGACCGGCGGGAGATCGCCCCGGTTCCACGCGGGGCGCGGGGCATGACCGCCATCGATCTGCACGCCCACCTCGTCCCGCCGGACGTCCTGGCGCGGATGGCGATGCTCCAGACGGGTCCGGACGGCGTCGCCGTGCGGGTCCGCGACCGGTGGCAGACCGTGCCGCGCGCCCTGGTGGACCCCGAGACGGCAGCGGCCGAGGCGGACGCGGAGGGGATCGCCATCCGGGTGGTCAGCCTGCCCCCGTTCCTCCTCCGGCACGATCTTCCCCCGCACGAGGGACTGACGTACAGCCGGCAGATGAACGACGGCCTGGCCGCCCTGGCAGATCGCTCGGCGGGCCGCCTCCGGTTCCTGGCGACCGTCCCGCTGCAGAGCCCGGCGGCGGCCGCCGGCGAGCTCAGGCGGGCGGTGGAAGAGCTGGGAGCGGCCGGGGCGGAGATCGCCACGAACGTCGCGGGCGCCGTGGAGCTCGACGATCCCGGACTGGAGCCGTTCTGGGAGGCGGCGGCCTCGCTGCGCACGCCGATCCTGATCCATCCGCACGACGTGGCGGGGTCGGACCGGATGCAGGCCTATCATCTCCGCAACCTCGTGGGCAACCCGATGGAAACCACCCTGGCGGCGGGACGGCTGCTCTGCGGAGGGGTCCTGCAGCGCCATCCCGACCTTCGCCTGGTGCTGGCGCACGGCGGCGGGGCCCTGCCGTGGCTGTTGGGACGCCTGGACCGGGGGTTCCAGGTCCGGGCCGAGTGCCGGACCGGCGGGGAGGCGCCCGGCCAGGCGGCGCGCCGCTTCTTCTACGACACCGTGGTGCACAGCACTCGCGCGCTGCAGGCGCTGACGGCCTGGATGGGACCGTCCCGGGTGGTCCTGGGCACGGATCATCCGTTCGACATGGGCGACCGGCAGGCGGTCCGTCTGGTGACCCGCGCCGTGGACGATGCGACGCTCCGGCAGGCGATCCTCTCCGGCAATGCGCAGCGCCTGCTGGGCCCGGCCCGGCGTCCAGCCCACAGCTGAGGCGGAGCAGGGGGGAGGGCGGTGGCGGCGACGCAGCCCGCGCCGACGGTCTATCCGAAGTTCTCGTCCGAGGAGTACGCGCGTCGTCACGGGTTGCTCCGCGCGCTCCTGGACGCCAGGGGCCTGGACGGGGCCATCGTCTACGGCGGCTACAAGGAGCTGTATCAGGCTAACGCCCGCTGGCTGACCGGGATGCGGGAGTCCATGCAGTTCTACGCCTTCTTCCCGCGCCACGGGGCGCCTGCCGCCTGGAACGCCCTGTACCCGCACCTGCACGCCGCCCGACAGCTGTCCGCGATCGCCGACACCCGGTGGGGCGGGGCCAGCATCGGCCACACCGTGGCCCGCCACATCCGCACGCTGGGCCTGGACCGCGGACGGCTGGGGCTGGTCGGGGTGCACTCGCGCCGCGGCATCACCCTGCCCATGGACCACTACCTCATCTGGCGTGAGGAGCTGCCCCACGCCGAGCTGGTCAACATCACCCGGGAGGTCGAGGAGCTGCAGCAGGTCAAGAGTCCGGAAGAGCTGGCCTTCTACCGGCGCGGGGCGGAGTACACCGACTACGCGATGGCGCAGCTGATCCGGGCGGTGCGCCCCGGCGCCACCGAAGTCGGCCTGTACGGCCGCGTGCTCGCCGCGGCGTACGAGTGCGGCGGCGACGCGCTGGACGTGCTGCTGGTGGGCAGCACCTCGATGCGCGCCCCCGACATGCCGTATCCCCGCCACGTCCCCGGCCGCCGGGTGATCGAGAGCGGCGACGTCGTGCTGAACGAGATCTCCGTCGGGTACGGCGGGTGTTCGGGGCAGCTGATCGTGCCGATCAGCGTCGGCGCGCCGACGCCCGCCTACCGCGAGCTGTACCGCATCGCCCGTGAGACGTTCGAGCGCGTGCGGGCCGCGCTGCGGCCGGGCGCCACGCAGGACGACGTGCTCGAGGCGGCCCGGCCGCTGACCGATGCGGGGCTGGCGGCCGAGGCGCCGATCATCCACGGCTGGCCCAATCCGCCGATGTTTCCGATCCTCCCCCTGGGCCGGCCCGACGAGACCTACAGCCCGGAGCCGTTCACACTGCGGGAGCATCAGCTGATCATGATCGAACCGAACCCGACGACCCCGGACCTGCGGGCCGGCGTCTTCCTGGGCGCGTTGTGCGTCGTCACCCCGGAGGGCGGGCGCTGCCTGCAGCAGCACCCGCTGGAGTTCGCCGTGGTCTGATCCCCAGGCCCGGAATCCATGAGGAGGTGGGAGCGCATGAGGGGCACGTGGACAGGGCGCGTCCTGCTGCTGGTGGCGGCGGCGGCCGCGCTCATCGCCGGAGGGCCGGTCGCACCCGGCTCGGGCGCCGCGGGCGCGGACACCCTGGTCATCGCGCTGCCGATCGAGATCCCGTCGGCGGATACGCACCTGGCCATCGGGCTGCCGGCCATCGGCCTGGTGGCGCAGATCTCCGATACGCTGGTCGTGCTGGACGAGCGCGGGCGGGTGCGGCCCTGGCTGGCCGAGTCCTGGACCGAGGACGACGGCGGCCGCTCGCTGGTCTTCAAGATCCGGGACAACGTGCGGATGCACGACGGCCGGACGCTCACCGCGGAGGACGTGGCCTTCAGCCTGGAGCGGTTCCGCCGGGTGGCGATCGGGCGCTCCGCGCTGGCGCCGGTGGAGAGCGTGACCGTGCTGCCCGGCAACCGGGTGAAGGTGACGACGCGGGCGCCCTTCGTGCCGCTGCTGCGCACCTTCACCTACTCCTCGATCGGCATCTTCAGCAAGGCCGCGATCGAGCGCGCCGGCAGCGACCAGGAGTTCGCCAAGCACCCCGTCGGGCCGGGGCCCTACCGCTTCGTCCGCCTGATCCGCGGTGACCGCATGGAGCTGGAGGCCTTCCCGCAGTACTGGGCCGGCCGCCCGCGCATCCGGCGGATCATCGTGCGCTACGTGCCCGACATGAGCGCGCGGGTGGCCGCGCTGGAATCGGGCGACGTGGATGTGATCCATGACTTCACGCCGCAGGACGCCGAGCGCATCCGCGCCAACCCCCAGCTGACCCTGATCAACCCGCCCTCGGCGGGGTTCATCCGCCTCAACCTGAACACCCAGCGGCCGCCCTTCAACGACGTCCGCGTGCGCCACGCCGTGGCCTACGCCATCGACCGGGACGCCATCACCCGAGAGATCTTCCGGGGGCTGGCCAAGGTGGCGCGCTCCCTGGTCCCGGCCAACGCGACCGGGTACGTGGAGATCTACGACGTGTACCGCTACGATCCCGAGCGGGCCCGGCGGCTGCTGCGCGAGGCGGGCGTGCCCGACCTGACCTTTACCGTCAGCTACGGCGCCGGGCGGTACCTGATGGACAAGGAAGTGGTGGAGGCCGTGCAGGCGCAGCTGGCCCGGGTGGGCGTGACCATGCGGATCAACCAGATGGAGTGGGGCCAGTACTCGGCGATGCTGCGGCTGCCCCTCGAGCGCAACCCCACGCAGATGACCTTCACCTGGTGGCGCACCGTGAACGGCGATGCGGACAGCGCCATCGGCATCTACTCCCGGGCCGAACTGCCGCCGCGCGGCAACAACGTGCCCTTCTACGTCTCGGAGGAGTTCGAGCGCCTCTACGCCGCGCAGCAGGTGGAGTCCGACCCGGCGAAGCGGCGGGCGCTGATCCGCCAGCTGCAGCAGGTCCTGATGCAGGACCTGCCGTCGATCCCGATGTACCAGCAGCCCATCTTCTGGGCGGCCCGCAAGCGCGTGGTCGGCCTGGCGTCGAAGGTCACCTCGCTCAGCACGCTGTGGCCGCTGTACGACGTGGAGCTCCGCTGACGCCGCGGGGAGGCCCCCGGCCTCCCCGCGGGTCGCGGCGCGGAGGTGAGGGATGCGGGCCTACCTGACCCGCCGGCTGCTCGTCGCCGTTCCCACCCTGCTGGCGGTGACGGTGCTGATCTTCGTGGCCATGCGGGTCCTCCCGGGCGATCCCGCCGTGCTGCTGGCCGGCGACTTCGCCACCCCGGAGACGGTGGCGGCGCTGCGCGCCAAGTGGGGCCTGGACCGGCCGCTGCCGGTGCAGTACGCGGTGTTCTTCCGCCACCTGCTGCGGGGCGATCTGGGGACGTCGATCGTCAGCGATCTGCCCGTGCGGGAGGAGATCGTCCAGCGGTTCCGCGTCACGCTTGCGCTGGCCTTCGGCGCCATCGCCGTGGCGCTGGCCCTGGGCCTGACCGGCGGCATCCTGGCGGCGGCGCGGCCCTACACCGTCTGGGACTACGGCAGCATGGCCGCGGCCCTGGTCGGCGTCTCCACGCCGATCTTCTGGTCGGGCATGCTGCTCATCCTGGTCTTCGCCGTGCGGCTGGGGTGGCTGCCGAGCGGAGGGGCGGAGACCTGGCAGGGCTACGTCCTGCCGGCGCTCAGCCTGGGGGTCTTCGCCGCGGGCGTCATCGCCCGGCAGACCCGCTCGGCGATGCTGGAGGTGCTGGGGCAGGACTACGTGCGGACCGCGCGCGCCAAGGGCGTGCCGGAGGCGCGGGTCATCGCCCATCATGCGCTGCGCAATGCGCTGATGCCGGTGGTCACGATCGTCGGCCTGGAGTTCGGTCGGATGCTGGGCGGGGCCGTGCTCACGGAGACGGTCTTCAGCCTGCCGGGGTTGGGCAGCTTCCTCATCGTCTCCATCGCCAAGCGCGACTACCCCGTGGTCCAGGGGATGGTGCTCTGGATCGCCCTGGCCTTCGTCGTCATCAACCTGGTCGTGGACCTGCTCTACG
>DATLZI010000159.1:0-16983 GCA_035574075.1 bacterium
CCCGCCGTTCGAGATGCTGGACGCGAACAAGAACATCGTCGGCTACGATATCGACCTGATCACCGAGATCTGCAAGCTGGCCAACTGCAAGCCGGAGATCAAGAGCACGGCCTGGGACGGCATCTTCCCCGCCCTGCAGAAGGGCGACTTCGACGCAGTCATCTCGGGGGTGACGATCACCGCCGAGCGCGACAAGACGATGGACTTCACTGAGCCCTACATCGAGGTCGGTCAGGTCCTGCTCGTGCGGGCCGATGAGACGCGGATCAACGGCCTGGACGACATGGCCGACAAATCGGTGGCCGTGCAGCGCGGGACGACGAACGACGAGACGGCCACGCAGCTGCAGAAGGAAGGGAAGATCAAGGAGATCAAGCGCTTCCCGACCTTCGACCTGGCGGTGAAGGCGCTCCTGAACAAGGACGTCGACGCGGTGGTCATCGACAACACCGCCGCCTCCGGGTACATGGGCACCAACCCCGACAAGCTGAAGATCGCCGGGGAGAAGTTCACCAGCGAGGGGTTGGGTATCGTGGTCCGCGAGGGCGACAAGACGCTGCAGGAGGCCTTCAACGCCGCCCTGCGGGTCCTCAAGGAGAACGGCACGCTGGAGCGGCTCTACCAGAAGTGGTTCATCGAGTACAAGCCGTCCTGACGCCGGCGACGTGTCGGACGTAGCGCGCGCGGGGGAGCAGCGCGCTCCCCCGCGCGCATCTGCCCGCCGATGGGGCCGCCCACTCGCCCGCCGCACGTTGACGCCGCCCCGTTGGCGCCCCCCGGGGGGAGCCGGCTGCTCTCCCTGGGTACGCTGGAGCGCGCGCCGTGGTGGGTGCTCGCTCTCCTCCTCGGCGGGATGTTCGCTCTGTTCGGCATCCTGCGCTCGCCGGTGTACCGCGAGACCTACAACTTCCTCGCCCCGGCGATCTGGGTCACGATCAAGCTCGCCATCGCCGCCTACGCGCTGGCGATGGTCCTGGGCCTGCTTGCCGCCCTGGGCCAGCTCTCCCACAACCCCCTCTTCTATACCGCGGCCCGCCTCTACGTCGAGCTGGTGCGCGGGGTGCCGCTGCTCGTGCAGCTGATCTACATCGCCTTCGTCGTCACCCCGTACCTCGCCGAGCTCACCGGGCAGCGCTGGCTGCGCAGCGACATCGTCCGCGCCACGCTGGGGCTGGGCATCGGCTACGGCGCGTACCTCGCCGAGATCTACCGCGCCGGGATCCAGTCCATCCCCCGGGGGCAGACCGAGGCCGCGCGCTCGCTGGGCATGACGCCCTGGCTGGCGATGCGCTACGTCATCCTGCCCCAGGCCATCCGCGTCATCCTCCCTCCGCTGGGCAACGACTTCGTGGCGATGCTCAAGGACAGCTCCCTGGCCTCGGTGATTTCGGTGCAGGAGCTGACCTACACCGGCAGCCTGCTGAACGCGCGCACCTTTCGGTCGTTCGAGACCTACAACATGGTGGCGCTGCTGTACCTCATCATGACGCTGCTCGGGTCGGTGGGGGTGCGGGGCATCGAGCGCTGGGCGGGGAAGGGGCTGCGCCACTGACCCCCTGGCCTGCCGCTCGGTCAGACACCGGTTCCCGCCGCCGGCCGTTGAGATGGCGCGCCGGCGGCAGGTATAATGAGTTGACCGTGGGCGCTTAGCTCAGAGGAAGAGCGCCTCTCTGACGCAGAGGAGGTCGCAGGTTCAAGTCCTGCAGCGCCCACCACGGAAACCCGCGTGTGACGCCGCTTGTGCCCGCATCGTCCGATCAACGCTTTCCGTGACGGGACCGACCGCAGGCCGCCCGATCCGGACGACCTCGACCGAGACGAGAAGAGCCAGCACGGTTATGGTCTGAGGTTGGCGCCAGCCGCTCCACGTCCGGGGTTTGGCGTGATTTATCCCGAGTTCGTGTGTGCACTCCACGAAGACCCGCTCGAATCGGCCACCGCATGCCGCTGGCGCGGACGAGGACGCGGCGGCCGGTCGCCTGCGGGGCATAGCCGAGGACGTGCTTCAGCGCCGCTCGCCCATCCAGCGTACCCGGATCATGCTCAGCGCTCTCGACCGCGAAGGCGCCGAGGCCCACGCCGACACCGATCTCGTGTTACCATTCGCGTCAGGTAACGACGCCCAGGGTGCATTCAACGGTGCAATAGCGCTCGGAGGGTGAAGCGGGCCATCACAAGCATTGGGAACCAAGGTGTCCGCGACCGGGGATCCGGGACTCGGAATGGCGGAATACGTCCCGGGAAGACCGGGCGAACCTGCGGCGCGGCTGGCTGTTCCGATTGGTCGTGCCCTGCCTGTAGCTCTGGAAGAGCGCGAAGTGGGTGCGCGGGCTGAAGTTGATGGCAAAGGACCCGGGGTTCCGGGAGCGGGACGGCTAACACGGGCTCGCCGATCCGTGGAAGGAAGAGCGCTACTCTGATCCGTGGGGGTAGTTGATGAGCGAATCCTCGATCACCCTGCCGCCGTTCGGTCGCCTTGAGACCATTCTGCTCTGGGTGGTGCTGGCCAGCGCCGTGGTGGCGCTGCTCTACGGCTGGTTCCTCCGCCGCCGCGTGATGAGCCGCGATCCGGGCCCCAGTTCGATGGTTGCCGTGGCCACCGCGATCCAGGAGGGCGCCATGGCGTACCTGCGGCGGCAACTGCGGACCATGCTGCTGTTCATTGTCGCGGTGACCGCCGGCCTCTATCTCCTGTACCGGCCGATCTATGCGGGCCAGCCCGCGCTGGCGGTCGGCGTTGCGGCGGCGTTCCTCCTTGGCTGCTTTGCCTCGTACGGGGCCGGCTACGTGGGAATGACCTCGGCCGTGCGCGGCAACGTGCGCGTGGCCCATGCGGCACGCCGCAGCTACCGCGAAGCGCTGCAGATTGCCTTCCAGGCCGGCACGATTTCAGGAATGTTCACCGTGGGATTGGGGCTGCTCGGGGCCACGATCATGTTCATGCTCTTCCGCGAGAACGCGATGCGGGTGCTGGTCGGGTTCGGTTTCGGTGGCTCTCTGGTCGCGGCGTTCATGCGCGTGGGCGGCGGCATCTACACCAAAGCCGCGGATGTTGGCGCAGATCTCGTGGGCAAGGTCGAGGTCGGCATCCCGGAGGACGACCCGCGCAACGCCGCGGTGATTGCGGACAACGTCGGCGACAACGTGGGGGACTGCGCCGGCATGGCGGCCGACGTCTTCGAGAGCTACGAGGTCACCCTGGTCGCGGCGATCATCCTGGGCGCGGCGACGCTGCTCGATCCCGCGTTCGTCGCACGCTACGGCGGGCCTGCCGCAGCCGGTGCCTTTGCTCTCAAGTTGATCATCTACCCGTTGCTGGTGCGTGCGATCGGCGTCTTCGGCTCGCTCGTCGGCACGTGGGTGGTGCGCGGGAGGGATGAAGAGATCGGTGACCCGATGCGGCCGATCAACATCGGCTTCTGGACGGCGGCGCTCCTATCCGTGGTCGGCTTCGGCGTCGTGAATCTGCTCTACCTGAAGGATCCGGCGACCGGCGCTCCCGACTTCCGTTTCTTCTTCGCCACCCTGACCGGGATCGTGCTGGCCGTAATCATCGGCTGGCTCACCGAGCTCTTCACGCATCCCGACCGGGGGCCGGTGACGGAGATCGCCTACGCGACGAAGACCGGTCCGGCCACAATGCTGCTGACCGGGCTCGGCACCGGACTGGAGAGCACGGTGTGGGCTATCCTGGCCATCGCCGTGACGCTCGTGGCGTCGTTCACCATCTTCGGGGGCAGCGTGGCCCTCGCCGCGTACGGTATCGCTCTGGCCGGCCTGGGGCTCCTGACGACGACCGGCTTTATCCTGGCCGAGGACACTTTCGGCCCGATCGTGGACAACGCCAACGGCATCTTCGAGATGTCCGGGGTGGAGCGGGGCGAGTCGCTGGCCGGGCGCATCGTGGCGCGGCTCGACCAGGTCGGTAACACAACGAAAGCGCTGACCAAGGGGTTCGCCATCGCCACGGCCGTGGTGGCGGCCATCGCGCTGTTCCGCTCGTTCATCGATGAGGCGCGCCTGTTCGTCACGGTGCAGGAGTTGACCGCAGCAGGCGCAGACCATGCCGGCGAACTGCTTTCGCGGGTCGGCATTCAGGTGAACCTGCCCCTGATTTTCATCGGTCTGCTGATCGGCGGCGCGGTGCCGTTCCTCGTCTCCGCCTTCCTCATCCGGGCGGTCGGCCGCTCGGCGTTCCTGGTCGTGGAGGAAGTGCGCCGGCAGTTCCGGGAGATCCCTGGTCTGCTGGAGGGGGAAGCCCGTCCCGACTACTCCCGGAGCGTGGATATCGTGACGAAGGCCGCCCAGCGCGAACTGCTCGGCCCGGGGATCATCGCCATCAGTGTGCCCATCCTGGTCGGCTTCGGCCTGGGCGCGGGGGCGCTGGGCGCCTACCTGGCGGGGGCGATTCTCACTGCGCAGTTGCTGGCGGTGTTCATGGCGAACACCGGCGGCGCCTGGGACAACGCGAAAAAGAAGATCGAGGACGGCTATCTGGGCGGGAAGGGGACCGAGGCGCACAAGGCGGGCGTGATCGGGGACACCGTGGGTGACCCTCTCAAGGATACGGCCGGTCCGGCGCTCAACCCGTTGATCAAGGTGATGAACCTGGTGGCGATCCTCATCGCCCCCGTCGTGATCCGACCGCTCAGCTCCGGGGTGCGCCTGGGTGTGGTGGGGGTGGCGCTCGCCCTGGTCATCTTCGCGGTGGTTCTCAGCCGGCGCAGCACGATCGTCGAGCGATCAGATCGCGCGGCCCAGCCGGCCGCGGCGAAGGTCGAGTAGGAGGGCTCTGCGGCGTGCGGGCCACGCTGCGCCGGGTCCTGATCGGCCCGCCGCTGCCGACGGAGCGGCTGGTCCACGAGCGGGTCACGAAGTCCAAAGGCCTGGCGGTCTTCTCCTCGGACGCCCTATCCTCCACCGCCTACGCGACGGAGGAAATCCTGCTCGCGCTGTCGGCGGCGGGGGCGGCGGCGCTCGCCTTCGTTCTGCCCATTGCCCTGGCTATCTCCAGCGTGCTGGCGATCGTGGCGTTCTCGTACTATCAGACGATCCATGCCTATCCGGCCGGCGGCGGCGCCTACATCGTGGCGCACGACAACCTCGGCCTCTGGCCCGGCCTGATCGCCGCCGCGGCGCTGCTGATCGACTACGTGCTGACCGTGGCCGTGAGCATCTCGGCGGGCATCGCCGCCATCACCTCGGCCGTGCCCGCCCTCTTTGACCTCCGGGTGCCCCTGGCCCTGGCCGCGACCGCGGCCGTGGCCATCATCAACCTGCGCGGCGTCCGCGAGTCGGCGACGGTCTTCGCCGCGCCTACCTACATGTTCATCGCCAGCGTGGGGCTGCTGGTGGTGGCCGGCCTGGCCCGGATGGCTCGCACCCCCGCCGTCCCCCCGGCCGTGGAGACGGCCGGTCCGGCCGTGCCGCTCACGCTCTACCTGATCCTGCGCGCCTTCGCCTCCGGTTCTGCGGCGATGACCGGCGTGGAGGCGATCAGCAACGGCATCCCGGCCTTCCGGCCGCCCGAGTCCCGCAACGCCGGCATCACCTTGATCTGGATGGCGGGGATTCTGATCAGCCTGTTCCTGGGGATCACCGTGCTGGCCCGGCACTTTGGGATCGTGCCCCGCCAGCACGAGACCGTCGTTTCGCAATTGGCGCGAGGAATCTTCGGGACCGGCGCGCTGTACTTCCTGGTGCAGCTTACGACGGCGATGATCCTCGTCCTCGCCGCCAACACGAGCTTTGCCGACTTCCCCCGGCTCTCCTCGATTCTGGCGCGGGATGGCTTCCTGCCACGCCAGCTGGCGAACCTGGGAGACCGGCTGGTGTTCGCCAACGGCATCGTGCTCCTGGCCCTGCTGTCCGGCTTCCTGGTGTTCATCTTCCGGGCCAATACGCACGCCCTCATCCCGCTGTATGCCGTCGGCGTCTTCCTGTCGTTCACCCTCTCCCAGGCCGGCATGGTACGGCACTGGTGGAAGCTGCGGGCTCCCGGCTGGAGGCGCAGCATCGTGATCAACGGCGTCGGCGCCGCGGCCACGGCGGTCGTGCTCGGCGTGGTGGTCACGGCGAAGTTCGTCCAGGGCGCCTGGATCGTCACGCTGCTCATTCCCCTGGACGTCTGGATCATGTACCGGATCCACCAGCACTATCAGGATGTCCGGGGGCAACTCACCCTGGAGGGCGCCCGGATTCCCGAGCCGATCCGCCGGCACAAGGTCATCGTCCCGGTCGGCGGGATGCATCGCGGCATTCTCCCCGCGCTGCGTTACGCGAAGTCACTCAGCGATGACGTGGTCGGGGTGGTCGTCGACATCGATCCAAAGCAGACGCATGAGGTCCTCACGAAGTGGCAGCGCTGGGGGATGGGTGTGCCCCTGAAGGTCCTCCCCTCACCGTACCGTTCCCTGGTCCAGCCCGTCATCCGCTACCTCGACGAGCTGGAGTGGGAGGTGGGGTTCGACCAGCAGATCACCCTCGTCCTGCCCGAGTTCGTCCCCACGCGGTGGTGGCACTTCTTCCTGCACGGACAGAACGCGTTTCTGCTGAAACTGGCGCTGTACTTCCGGCGGCGGCAGGGATCGCGGGTCGCGGTGGTGACCGACGTGCCATACTATCTCACCTCCGCGGAGACGGCGATGCTGGAGCCGCGGGCGAAGCCGCTGCTGGCCACCCCGATGAGGGTGCTGACCGCCGCCCTGGCGCTCACGGCGGCCGGCCTCGCGCTGGCAGTGCAGCGCCACTGGCCGTCCGCGGCCGTCGGATTCTTCGGCGTTGGCGTGGTGGTCCTGCTCGGAATCCTCGCCTTCCTCCTCATCGTCCGCTCGCTGTTTGCTTGGCACTGATCGCCTCCCGGCGGAAGACCCAGTCCAGATCGCACGCAGGGAATCAATACGCGGAAGTCAGGGCGCTCAGGAGCTGGAATGCACAGCCGCCGGTGAAGTTGTTCTCCGTCAGCAGGCTCATTCCAGCTATCGCGTCGGCGGCGGGGTCAGCATCGGCAGGGGAAGACGCTCAACCCGATCAGCGCCCCCTTCGGTGCCGTCGTGCGGTGCGAGGTTCCCCGTCCTCCCTCTTGAGCATCATCAACGACGGGTTCGGGCCGCATCCCGGCCGGCGAGCGCCCGGCGGGAGGACGGCGCTCTCGTCAGAGGCGTCAGGCGCGGACCCGCTACAGGCGCGGATCGGGTAGCGGCGTCAGGATCTTCTCCAGCTCCGCGCGCAGCGGCTCGAACTTCGGCGGCAGGGAGAGGCGCTCGCCGAGGTGCTCGAGGGGTTCGTCGGTGGCGAAGCCTGGCCCCTGGGTGGCGATCTCGAACAGGACGCCGCCGGGCTCCCGGAAGTAGATCGAGCGGAAGTAGAACCGGTCGATGACCGGCGTGGGATGGCCCCCGCCCGCGGCAACGCGCTCGCGCCAGGCGGGATGGTCCTCCATCGGCGACGACCAGGCGACGTGGTGCACGGTGCCGGCCCCGGGGATGCCCGATCGCGGGGAGGGCGCGAAGGCATAGAACGCGCCGCGCGTTCGGCCGCGCGCCAGGTAGACCCCGTCGCGCATCCGCGCGAACCCCAGCGGCGCGTCCAGGAAGCGGGCGGTGGCCGCGGGGTCGGCGCTGTAAGCGTGCACCCCGGCGAACCCCTGCAGGGCGTGCTCCCGCGGGATCTCCGGGTGCCTGGCGATCAGCGGCTCGTCGTCCGTCTCGGTGACGGCCAGCTCGAGGGCCAGCCCCTCGGGATCGCTGAAGCGCAGATGGCGCTCGTCCCCTGACGTGCTGATCCCTTCCTTGGCCAGCCGCGCGCTCCAGAAGTCGAGGGCGGCGCGCGAACCGACGCGGTAGACGACGCGGTGCACCATGCCGGCGCCGGGTCGCCCGCGCGGCGCGCCGGGATACTCGAAGAAGGTGAGGTCCGCTCCGGGGCTGCCCGCCTCGTCGCTGTAGAACAGGTGGTAGACGCCGGGGTCGTCCTGGTTCACCGTCTTCTTCACCAGACGGAGGCCGAGCACGCGGGTGTAAAAGTCCAGGTTCGTCGGCGCGTCGCCGGTGATGGCGGTCACGTGATGGATGCCGTCGAGCTTCATCGCGCGTCCTCTCGGGCGGGCCGCCGGAGGCATGGCCGCCGCCCGCGGCGGTGTTGCCGCGCCACCGCCGTGGCGCCCCTCCTTGACCGTTAACCCGATTCGCGGCCGGCGTAATCCCCGCCCGCGCCGCGATCGCCACTCGTTCGACGCGGACGCGGCCGGCGCCTCCCGGAGCAGCGCGCTGCCCGCCGCTCCCGTCGGTTGGACCTTGGGCGCCATCCGGCTTCCGCCGCGGGACCGCAGGGGTCGGCCCCGCGGAGTGCGAAGGGACTCAAGGCCCCGCATCATTCAGTCCAGGAGGTGCCGAATGCACGTCCGCATCGTCGCCCTGGCATGCGCGCTGCTCCTGCTGGCCGGCTCGGGCGCGGCGCTGTCCGCGCCGGCTCAGGAGATCGTCTTCACCTCCAACCAGTTCACGCCGGTCGAGGAACAGGAGTGGGCGCGCAACACGCTGCTGGCCGGCTTCACCCGCGAGACCGGCATCGGCGTCCGATTCATCACCGAGGCGGAGGGTCCCTACGTGGACCGGCTGCTCGCCGAGGCGCGCGCCGGGCGGGGAACGATCGACGTCACCGGAACGCTGCACGGGATCTTCCCGGTCTTCCTGGCCAGCAACGCCCTGCGCGACATGGCCGACGTGCTGCGCCAGCTGGAGGCGCGGCGCGATCGGACCTTCTTCCGGGATTTCCTCGCCGCGGCGCGGATGGACAGCACGACGGCGTTCGTGCCCTGGATGCAGGCCACCTACCTCATCGCGGCGCACAAGGACGCGATGCGCTTCTTCCCCGCCGGGCGCAACCCGATGGCTATGAGCTACGACGACCTGCTGCAGTGGGGCGAGAACATCCGCGCGGGGACCGGCCAGCGCCGCATCGGTTTCCCGGTCGGCCCTCGCGGGCTGTACGGCCGCTTCCTGCACGGTTACATCTATCCGTCGTTCACCGGCGCGCAGGTCCGGCGCTTCAAGTCGCCGGAGGCGGTGGAGATGTGGCGCTACCTGCGCCGGCTGTGGGGCGTCACGCACCCGTCGTCCTTCACCTACGAGTTCATGAGCGAACCGTTGCTGCGCGGGGAGGTGCTGGTGGCCTGGGATCACGTCGCCCGGCTGCTGCCGGCGCTGCGCCAGCGGCCGGACGACTTCGTCGTCCTGCCATCGCCGGCGGGCCCCAAGGGCCGCTCGTTCATCTCCGTCGTCGTCGGTCTGGCCATCCCGCGCACGGCCCCGAACCCTGACCTGGGGGTCCGGCTGATCGAGTACCTGACCCGTCCGGCGACGCAGGTCGTCACGCTGCAGGGGGTGGGGTTCTTCCCGGTCTCGCCCGAGGCCAGCCGCACCGTGCCCGCCGGCGCGCTGAAGGTGATGGCCGACGGTGTCGCCGCCCAATCCGGCGCGCGCGATGCGCGCACCGCGCTGCTGCCGGTGGGGCTGGGCGCGCGTACCGGCGAGTTCGTGCCGCTGTACGTGGACACCTTCACCCGGATCGCCGTGCGCGGCGAGGACATCCAGCGCGTGCTGAACGATCAGGCCGCCAAGCTGGCCGAACTGTACCGCGCTACGAACGCTCCGTGCGCGCCGCCCGATCCACCCGTGCGGCCCTGCGTGCCTGAGTAGGCGATCCCGCGGGGGCCGGGCCGCGCGCCCGGCCCCCCGGTCCGCGCATGGCCGTCGCCGAAACGGAGCTCGACGTTCCCCAGCCGCGGGTCCGGCCGACCCTCACGCCGTACCTGCTGATCCTGCCCACGGTCCTCTTCCTGGGCCTGTTCTTCGTGTATCCGATGACGCAAGCCATCTGGCTGAGCGTCACCGACGCGCAGACGGGTGCCCTGACCTGGGCCCACTTCCGGCGCATGGCCGGCGACCTCTACTTCCGCGACGCCATCACGTTCACCCTGCTCATCACCGCCCTGGCCGTGCCGCTGCAGGTCGCCCTCGGGCTGCTCATCGCCCTCCTCGTGCATAGCCGGTTCCGCGGGCACAGCGCCTTCCTCTACCTCACCGCTCTGCCGATCGGCATCTCCGATCTGGCCGCTGGATTGATCTGGCTGTCCATCTTTACCGAGCGGGGCTACCTCAACGCCATCCTCCAGGGGCTGGGGCTGATCGAAACGCCGCTCATCTTTCTCACCCTGGAACGCCGCTCCTGGCTGCTCGCGGCGATCGTGCTCACCGAGGTCTGGCGCGCCACGGCGATCGTCATGGTCATCTTGCTCGCCGGGCTGCAGCTCATCCCGCGGGACTACGTCGAGGTGGCGGGGGTGTTCGGGGCGGGCCGCTGGCAGACGGTGCGGCGCGTCATCCTGCCGCTGTTGCGGCCCAGTCTGCAGACCGCGCTGATCATCCGCACGATCCTGGCCTTCCAGCTCTTCGGCACGGTGGTCACCCTGGCTGGCCGGCAGATCCCGGTGATGGCCGGCGAGGCCTACTTCTGGTACTCGCTGTACCGCAGCCCGCACGTGGCCAGCGCCTACGCCGTGCTCATCCTGCTCTGCTCGGGGGCGATCACCTGGCTCTACCTGCGGCTGCTGCGGGTGCGGGAGGAGGAGGTCGGCCGGTGAGATTGCGGCGGGTGAGGCTCTACGGCGCCGCGCTGGTGATCAGCGCCTGGGTGGCGCTGCCGCTCATCCTCATCGCCCTGGCCGCTTTCACACCACGCGAGCTGCTCTACGAGTGGCCGCGGCCGCTATGGCCGCGGGCCTTCACCCTGGAGACGATGCGCTTCTTCCTGCGCTCCACCGGGGTGTGGCAGGCCACGCTGAACAGCGTCCTGGTCGCCGGGCTGACCATCCTCCTGGCCTTTGCCATCGCCGCCCCCGCCGGCTACGCCGTGGCGCGCTATCGCTTCCGCGGGCGGGAGACCCTGCAGCTGGCTATCCTGGCCACGAAGATGTTTCCGGCGACGGTGCTCTCCATCCCGCTGGCCGTGGCCTTCATCCGCTGGCGGCTGTACGACACGCTGCTCGGCGTGGCCATCGTGCACGCCGCGCTGTCCATCCCTTTCGTCATCGTCATCGTGACCAGCGTCTTCCTCGGGGTGAGCTACGAGCTGGAGGAGGCGGCGATGACGCTCGGCAGCAGCCGGCTGGCCGCCTTCCTGCGGGTGACGCTGCCGATGGCCCTGCCCGGCCTGGCCGCCGCGGCGATCTTCACCTTCGTCCTCTCGTGGAACGAGGTCTTCGCCGCGACGATCCTCACCCTGAACAACCGCACCCTGCCCGCCCTGATCATCGACTCGGTGCTGGGCCAGGGCGCGCCGCTGCACTTCCGCTTCGCCGGCGGGTTCTTCATGATCGTCCCGGCGATGGTCATCATCTTCCTCATCCGCCGCTACCTCCTCACGCTGTGGGGGGTCACGGTACGCTGAGCGGGGGCCGACGATGGCGGAGATCCAGCTGCAGGGCCTGCGCAAGACCTACGGGAAGACGGTGGCGATCCGCGACCTCACCCTGGAGATCGCGGATGGAGAGTTCCTGGTGCTGCTGGGTCCCTCAGGCTGCGGCAAGACGACGACCCTGCGCGCCATCGCCGGTCTCGAGGTCCTCGACCGCGGCCGCGTCGTGATCGGCGGCCGCGACGTGACCGCCTTGCCGCCGGGACGGCGCGGGATCGCCATGGTCTTCCAATCCTACGCCGTCTTCCCGCACATGCGCGTCTACGACAACATCGTCTTCGGCCTGCGCATGCGGCGGGTGCCCGAGGCCGAGCAGCGCCGCCGCGCCCAGGAGGCGGCGGAGCTGTTGCAGATCGCCGCGCTGCTCGATCGCTACCCGGCGCAGCTCTCCGGTGGGCAGCGGCAGCGCGTGGCCGTGGCCCGGGCGATCGTCACGCGGCCCGACGTCCTGCTGATGGACGAACCGCTCAGCAACCTCGACGCCCTGCTGCGGCTGCACATGCGGGCCGAGCTGAAGCGGTTGCACCGCGAGCTGCGCGCCACCACCGTCTACGTGACGCACGACCAGACCGAGGCGCTCAGCCTGGGCGATCGCATCGCCGTCATGCAGGAGGGCGCGGTCGTGCAGTGCGCCTCGCCGACGGAGATCTACGACCGGCCGGCGAGCCGCTTCGTCGGCGGTTTCATCGGCACCCCGCCCATGAACTTCCTGGATGGCACCCTGATCCGCCGGAACGGCCGCGCCGCCGTGCAGACCGGCGGGGTGGTCATCCCTCTGGCCGCGGTGCCTCAGGGCGCGGGGGAGGGGCCGGTCCTCGTCGGCATCCGGGCGGAGCACATGGAGGTGCTCGCGGCCCCGCACCCCGACGCGCTGCCCGTGGAGATCGTCGTCGCCGAGCCCACGGGGCCGACCCAGCTCCTCACCGCGCAGTTCGGTCGGGTGCTCCTCAAGGTGACCGTCGCCGCGGACGCGGAGGTGCGGCCGGGAACGCGGGTCTGGCTGCGGCTCAACCCGGCGCGGATCCGGCTCATGGATCCCGCCACGGGCCTGGCCCTCGCCGGATGAGCATCGATCGTGCGGCGCTGCTCTCCGCGGCGGAGACCGTGCTCCGCGGGAACGACGTGGACGGGGCCTACACGCGTCCCAGCCCGCGCCTCTACCCGCACCAGTGGAACTGGGACAGCGCCTTCGCCGCGATCGGCTGGGCGCACCTCGACTGGCCGCGGGCGGTGCGCGAGATCGACACGCTGCTCGAGGCGCAGTGGACCGACGGGATGCTGCCGCACATCCGCTACCACCCCCACGTCACCGCCTATGCCCCCGGGCCGGAGTGGTGGCCGCAGGTCCCGGTGCGCCGATCGGGCGTGGTGACGAGCGGCATCTCGCAGCCGCCGGTGCTGCCTTCGGCGGTCTACGTCGTGGGGGCGCTGGCGCCCGACGAACGCCGGCGCCGGGAGTTCTGGGCGGAACGCTTCGCCGCGCTGCGGGAGGCGGTGCTCTACTTCTCCCGCCACCGCACGGTGGGGGACCATCCGCTGATCACGGTCGTGCATCCATGGGAGAGCGGCCTGGACAACAGCCCGCGCTGGGACTTCGCCACCGGGCTGGGCTACCGGCCCTCGCGTCCCTACCGGCGGGTGGACACGACCGTCGTCGATCCGGCGGCCCGGCCGACCGGCAAGGACTATGACCTCTACATGTACCTAGTGGAGCTGTGGGCCGAGGCGAGCTACACGCTGCGCCCCTACCTGGCCCGTACGCCATTCGCCGTGTACGACGCCCTGTTCAACGCTGTCTGGCACCGCGCGGCGCTCGACCTGAACCGGATCGCCACCGCGCTGGGGCTCCCCCCAGCGGTTCCGGACCGTGAGCTGGCCGTCTTCCGCCACGCCTACCACCGCACCCTGTGGACGGAGGAGGCGGCGTTGTTCCGTGATTGGGACGTGCGGGGCGGCCGGTCGATCCCGGTGGATACGCTGGCGGGAGCGATGGCGATCTACGGCGGCCTGGTGGACGCCGTGCAGGCTGAGGCGATGCTCGACGCCTACCGGCGGCGCAGCCTGGGCTGCCTCCCGCTGCCGTCCACCCCGCCTGACGAGCGCGGGTTCGACCCGCTGAAGTACTGGCGCGGCCCCGTCTGGGTGAACATGAACTGGATGCTCGTCCGGGGGCTCGAAGCGCTGGGGCTGGGGGCGCAGGCCGCCGCCCTGGCCCGGGCGACCCTCGAGCTCGTGGCCCGGGCTGGCTTCAGCGAGTACTTCCACGCCACGACCGGCGAGGCCGTCGGCGGCGGGGCGTTCACGTGGTCGGCCGCCCTGACGATCGATCTGCTGCGGCGGCCGGTGCGGGGGTAGAGAGATGCGTGCCGTGGTGCAGCGCGTGACGGCGGCCAGCGTCCGGGTCGGCGAGACCGTCCTCGGTCGCATCGGCCGCGGCTACGTGGTGCTTGTGGCCGTGCATGCCGCCGACACCGCGGCGGAAGCGCGCGCCCTGGCAGAGAAGATCGCGCACCTGCGCATCTTCGACGACGCGGAGGGCAGGCTCAACCGGTCCCTCCTGGACGTCGGGGGCGAGGTGCTCTCCGTTTCGCAGTTCACGCTGTACGGCAACACGGAGAAGGGGCGGCGCCCCAGCTTCCTGGAGGCCGCCCCTGCGGAGCGCGCGGAGGCGCTGTACGAGGTGTTCAACGAGCGCCTGCGTGCCCTGGGCGTGCCGGTGGTCACCGGACGGTTCCGGGCGGTGATGTCCGTGGAGATCCACAACGACGGGCCAGTCACCCTCCTCCTCGAGGTGCCGCCGCCTGCCGGACGCTGAAGGAAAGCCCCGGCGCCTGCCAGGCCAGCAGGGCCGGGCGCAGGACAGGGCCGGGCGCAGGACAGGGCCGGGCGCAGGGGGCATCGGGTTTGACAGGGGCGGGCGGCGCTCCCTATACTGGCGGGGACAGGCGATGACGGGGACGAGTAAGCCGTCCTCGGGCGCCGAGCGAGGGGAGAGCACGGTGTGAGCTCCCCGCGATCGAGCGGCTGAAGACCGCCCCCGAGCCGCCCGTCCGAAGCCGTGAGGTTGTAGGGCGGGCCGACGTCTCCTCGTGAGCGGAGAGGCAGAGCTGCCGCGCGGCCGGTGTCGGCCGCGTGGAACACGGGTGGAACCGCGGGCGCGCCCCGTCCCATGTGGACGTGGGCGCGATTGTTTTTGCGTCGAGGCGACAGGCCCCGACGGCGGGAGGGGTCGCGATGGCGCGGATCAGCGTGACGCTGCCGGATGGCAGCCGCAGGGAGTACGACCAGGGGACACCGCTCGCCACGATCGCCGCGGACGCCGGCGCCGGCGACGCCGTGGTGGCGAAGGTGAACGGCGCGCTGCGGGATCTCTCCGCGCCGCTTGTGGAGGACGCTCGCGTCGAGTTCCTGACCTTCGATCACCCGGAGGGGCGCGAGGTCTACTGGCACTCCTCCGCGCACCTCCTGGCGCAGGCGGTCAAGCAGCTCTACCCGGAGGCCCGGCTGGCGATCGGGCCGCCGATCGACGAAGGTTTCTACTACGACATCGACATCGGCCGCCCGCTGGCGCCCGAGGATCTGGAGCGGATCGAGGCCCGGATGCGCGAGCTGGCCGCCGCCGACCAGGTCATCGAGCGCGTCGAGCTGCCGCGGGAGGAGGCGATCCGGCTGTATGAGCAGGCCGGGGAAACGTACAAGCTCGAGCTGCTGCGCGACGACATCCCCGACGCGCGGGTCAGCTTCTACCGCCAGGACGGCTTCCTGGACATGTGCCGGGGGCCGCACCTCCCGCGCACGGGGCTGATCAAGGCGATCAAGCTGCTCAGCACGAGCGGCGCCTACTGGCGGGGCGACGAGCGCCGCGCCATGCTCTCGCGCGTCTACGGGATCAGCTTCCCCCGCCAGGAGCAGCTGGCCGCGCACCTGCAGATGCTCGAGGAGGCGAAGCGCCGCGATCACCGGCGCCTGGGCCGGGAGCTCAAGCTCTTCGCCTTCGTTGAGGAAGTCGGCCAGGGGCTGCCGCTCTGGCTGCCGCGTGGGGCGACCGTGCGGCGCATCCTCGAGCAGTACATCATCGAGATCGAGCAGCGGCACGGTTACCAGCATGTCTACACGCCGGATCTCGCCTCCTCCACGCTCTACAAGATCTCCGGTCACTGGGAGCACTTCCGCGAGAACATGTATCCGCCGATGAAGGTGGAGCATGAGGAGCTCGTCCTCAAGCCGATGAACTGCCCGCACCATATCATGCTCTACAAACAAGAGCAGCGCAGCTACCGCGATCTGCCGGTGCGCATCGCGGAGCTGGGGCGGATGTACCGTTACGAGCGGTCGGGCGCATTGACCGGGCTGCACCGCGTGCGTTCGATGACGCTGAACGACGCGCATATCTTCTGCGCGCCGGAACAGATCAAGGACGAGGTGGCCGGCGTGGTGCGGCTGATGCAGGAGGTCTACCGCGACCTGCGGATCACCGGCGCGAAGAACAACCTCTCCTTGCACGATCCGGGGGACCGGGCGAACTTCTACCCCGACGAACAGCTCTGGCAGACGGCGGAGCGAATGCTGCACGAGGTCCTCGACGAGCTCGGCCTGAGCTACACCCCGGTGGTGGGCGACGCCGCCTTCTACGGCCCCAAGCTGGACGTGCAGGTGCGCACGGCGACGGGCAAGGAGGAGAGCCTCTCCACGATCCAGCTCGACTTCCTCCTGCCGCAGCGCTTCGCCCTGGAGTACATCGGGGAGGACGGCAAGGCGCATCGGCCGGTGATGATCCACCGGGCGATCATCAGCACCCTGGAGCGGATGATGGCCTTCCTCATCGAGTACTACGCCGGCGATTTCCCGCTGTGGCTGGCGCCCGAGCAGGCGCGCGTGCTGCCCATCGCCTCGCGGCACCTGGAGTACGCCCGGGCGGTGCGTGGCGGCCTCGTCGCCCGGGGCTTCCGCGTCGAGCTCGATGAGAGCAACGAGCGGGTGAGCTACAAGGTCCGCCGCGGCGAGGTTGAGCACGTACCCTATCTGCTCGTCGTCGGCGATCGGGAGGCATCTACCGGCGCCGTCTCCGTGCGGGCGCGGGGGCAGGGCGACCGGGGGGCGATGCCGCTGGAGCAGTTCGCCGCGCTGCTGGCCGAGCAGGTGGCCGCGAAGAGCTGAATCCCGGGCGCTCTGGCCCGGCCGCGGCATACCGCCGGAAGCGGTCCGCTGTTACGGTGGGGCGGGGGGATCGCCATCGGCCGCCCCATCATCTGGATCGCCGCCGCGTTCGCGGCCGGCATCGCCCTGGCCCGCGCGGTGCCCCTCGCCGACGTGGCCTGGCTGATCGCGGGGAGCTTCGCCGCGCTGCTGGCCGCGCTGCGGCTGCGGCTGGGACGCAGGGCCTCCGCCGGCATCCTGGCCGCGGTGTGCTGCGCCGGGGCCCTGGTGTACCTGCGCGAGGCGCGGCCGCCGCCCAACGATCCCTTCGTGGAGTTCGACGGCCGGCAGGTGACGCTCACCGGCGTCGTC
>DATLZI010000160.1:0-5656 GCA_035574075.1 bacterium
CCCGCCGGCGACGATGCCTGCGGTGATGACGACTTCTCCCGCGGCGGGCACGTACGTGGTCCCGCTGCCCCGGAGCATCCCGGTGATCGCCACGTTGAGTCGGTTCAGGACGACGCCGGCCACGATCAGCCAGGAGGCGGCGGCGAGGCCCCGCCGCGAGCGGGCGGTGGCGGGCACGACGAGGAGCGCCAGGGGCAGCACGACGCCGAGGGCGAGCTCGGTGAGGAACAGGACGCGCTCCACGCCGGGGATGAGGAGCCAGCTCCAGGCTCCCCGCGCCACGAGGTCGACCGCTTTAGCCCCGAGGTAGACGGAGAGCACGACCACCGCGGCCCGGCCGAGGTCGGCGAACAGCGTCAGGTCGAGCTCGTGGCCGAAGGCGCGCGCGGCCAGGGTGGCTTCCACCGTCACCATGGCCAGCCCCACCGCCACCGCCGAGATGAAGAAGAGCACCGGGAGCAGCGGCGTGTACCAGAGCGGGTGGAGCTTGCCCGGGACGATCAGGAAGAGCGAACCGAGGGAGGACTGATGCAGCGTGGAGAGGATCACGCCGGCCACGACGAGCGGCGGCAGCGCCCGCTGGGTCAACCGCCACAGCCCGTTCCAGCGCAATCGCTGCAGGACGATCTGGCCGAACTCCAGGGTCAGGACGCCCAGGTAGAGGATGACGCACCAACCCACCTCAAACATCACCGAGTGCGGATTCCACATCAGGATCGGGTGCCAGATGTTCCAGGGGCGGCCGAGATCGACGAGCAGCGCCACGGCGACAAGCAGGTAGCCGAGGAAGCCAGTGAGGATGGCCGGGCGCAGCAGGATATGGAAGCGATGCGCCTTGAAGACGTGCACCGTGGCGGCTACCGTGAAGCCGCCGGCGGCCAGCGCGACGCCGCTCATCACGTCGAATCCGATCCACAGCCCCCAGGGGAAGCGATCCGAGAGGTTGCTCACGGCGCCGAGGCCGTAGCGATAGCGGACCGCGGCGACGACCAGGGCGGCCAGGACCAGCAGCCACAGCAGCAGCCGGCCGGGACGGAGGGCGGCGGGTTGGACCGGGGGCAGGGCCATCAGCGATCATCCTCCTTTCGCGGCATCGCCTCGCGGCGGCGCACCGTCGCTTCGATCAAGGTGAGGGTAGCGCCCAGGGCCACGACCAGGCCCGGGATCTTGCCCAGGGCGCGCCAGGTGTACACAGACAGCGGCTCGCGAACCACCACCGGGAAGCCGAGCTCCTCGAAGGGCACGTCGGAGACGTAGAGCCAGGAGGTTCCGCCCGCCTCCTCCATCCCGTAGATCGCGGGCACGTAGCGCGCGGGTTCGTCGGCGATGCGCCGGGCGGCCTCGGCCAGGATGCGGTCGCGCGGTCCGAAGGTCAGGGCGTGCGCCGGGCAGACGGAAACGCAGACCGGTTCTTTGCCCCGGGCCAGCCGCTCCGCGCACATGTTGCACTTCGTGATCATCGGCAGCGCCTTGTCCCACTCGAACCGGGGGACCTGGAACGGACAGGCCACCTGGCAGTACCGGCACCCCAGGCAGCGGTAGGGATCGTACGTCACCGGCCCCTCGGGCGTCTTGCGCAGCGCGGCCACGGGGCAGGCCGACGCGCATGCCGGGTCCACGCAGTTCCAGCATTGCACTTTGATGAACCGTCGGGCGGCTGCCGCCTCGCCCAGGGTGAGGTGCGGGAGCGGCCGGCGCAGCGCGCGCGCACGGACGTAGGTCCAGGCCGTGGGCTCCAGGTCGGTCGCGTCGTGCCGGGGGAAGCCGTGGTAGTCCTGGCAGGCCCGCGCGCACGTCCGGCAGCCGATGCAGCGGGCCACATCCACCAGCACGGCCGCCGCCCGCGGGTCCGCGGCCGCCACCCTCGCCGCTGCCGGGCGGGCTCCCACCACGGTGACCCCGAGGCCGGCCGCGACAGCCAGCTTCAGGAGTTCCCGGCGCGTCAGGTGCCGAGCAGCCGTCCTCATCGCAGGCCCGCGAAGAGCAGGGAGAGGAAGAACACCGACAGCCCGAAGGCCAGGACGCCCAGCACGAGCCCGGAAACCGCCTCATCCAGGCCGGTCATCCTCCCCCGACTGCGCCCGATCTCCCAGAGGGCCAGCACGCCGTAGGCGAGCGCCGCCGTGGCCAGCAGGAGATTGAGACCTGGCAGCCAGCACAACCGGATCGCCACGAGCCCGGCGTTGAAGCTGGTTGCCGCGGCGCGGCACGGTCTCCCTGCCGACGCGGCCTCCGCGGCGCCGACGGACGCCGCCTGGGCCTCGCCGGGAGATACGGTGGTGCTCACGCGCATCACCTCCGGGTCCAGGGTAGGCCCGGTGGGGTGGTCGGCGCGTCGGGTGAACGCCTCGTTCGGCCGTGGGAAAGCTACGGTTTGTGAGGGGGTGTGCGCCGCAGGATGGGGGAGGAAGCTTGCGGCAGCGCTGTTAGGCGGAAGGCGGCCTGCGCTCGTCGACGGGCTGGCTCTCCCGCCCCCAGTAGCAATCGTCGCACAGCCGGAGCCTGATTCCCCGCTCCTCGAGCTCCCTGGTCGCCCGGCGCAGTCCGCACCGGTGGCAGGTGTCGGTCGGCTTGATGTCGCGCGGGTCGCGCATCGGGCCTTCCCCCTCGGTTCGCCCTGCTCCCATCCTCCGCTTCGCCCGCGGCACCGTCTATCAGGCCCCGGCATGATTCCCGTGGTCGGGCAGCCGCTGGAGCGGCGGGCCCTCCGGCGGCCGCCCGATGGAAATCGGTGGGAGAGCCGATGGCGGGAGGGTCGCCTCCCTGGGATGATGACCAAGCGGAGCAGTCGGGTCCGGTTCATCCACAGCAGGTCCCAGGAACAGACGGGAGGCGGAGCATGGAGATCACGAGACAGGCGGACTACGCGGTCCGGATCGTCCTGGATCTCGCCGCGCAGGACGGGCGGAGGGTCGTGCGGTCCGATGACGTGGCGCGACGCCAGCTCGTGCCGCGCGCCTACTTCACCAAGGTCGTCCAGGCGCTGGTGCGGGCCGGGTTCGTGCGCACGCTGCGCGGCGCCCGGGGCGGCATCCAGCTGGCTCGCGATCCCGGCCGGATGACCCTGCGGCAGGTCGTCGAGGCGGTTGAAGGCCCCATCCATCTGAACCGGTGCCTGATCGCCCCCGGGGAGTGCGCGCTGGAGCGCACCTGCCCCGCCCATCCGGTGTGGGAGCGCATCCAGGAGGTCCTGGTCCAGGAGATGGACCGCGTCACCGTGGCCCAGATGGCCGCGGCGCGGCCCCGCCTCCGCGCCCTGCGGCGGAGGGCATCGTGATGGCCGCCCGCTCCGCCGCGCGGCTCGGCGTCTTCCTCGTCGGGATGGCGCTCGTCCTGGCCGTCGTCTGGACTGGGGCGACCTGGCTGTCCCGCCGCGCGCCGCGGCCTGTGGCCGCGCAGCCGCCCGCCGGGCACGAGGAGATGGACCGCGCGCATGAGGCCCGGGTGAAGGCGTTCCCCGCGAAGACCGCTGGGCTCGGCGCCCAGGCGATCCGTCCCCGGGTCGTCGGGGGAGTGAAGGTGTTCGAGCTGACGGCCGCCGCGGTGGCCTGGGAGGTCGAGCCGGGCGTGACGCGGCAGGCCTTCGCGTACAACGGGCAGGTGCCGGGACCGACGATCCGGGTCACGGAGGGCGATCGGGTGCGCGTCGTGCTGACGAACCGCCTGCCGGAGAGCACGACGATCCACTTCCACGGCCTGCTCACGCCGAACGCCATGGATGGGGTGCCTTACATCACCCAGCCGCCGGTGCGGCCCGGCGAGACGTTCACCTATGAGTTCACGGCGCGACCCGCCGGCTCGCACATGTACCACAGCCACAACGGCGACGAACAGATCACCCGGGGCCTGCTGGGCGCCTTCATCGTCGATCCCCGGGACCGATCCCGCGACGTGCGGGCGGACGTCGACGTCGTGCTGATCGTGAACGACGGTCCCCTGGGCTATACCCTCAACGGGAAGAGCTTCCCGGCCACGCAGCCGATCGTCGTCCGCCGCGGGCAGCGCCTGCGCCTCCGCTACTTCAACGAGGGGCAGATCATCCACCCCATGCACCTGCACGGGCTGCCGCAGCGGGTCGTCGCCAAGGATGGCCACCTGCTTGCGGCGCCTTACGAGGCAGATACGGTGAACGTCGCGCCCGGCGAGCGCTACGATGTGCTGGTCGAAGCCCAGACCCCGGGGACGTGGGCCCTGCACTGCCACATTCTCTCCCACGCCGAGAGCAGGCGCGGGATGCACGGCATGGTCACGGCGGTGATCGTGCAGCCCTAGCAGGCCGGTCGGACAAACGGCGGGCGGGGCCGCACAGGACGCGGCCCCGCCCGGTCAAGCGCGGCGGGAGATCCGGCAACGAGTGCTAGGACTTGGCGGACATCGCCATGTAGGCGACCACGGCGACGACGATCCCGACGATGACGTTGCTCCACTGCAGCGTGCTGCTACTCTTGAGGATGAACGGTGAGACGGCGACCCACAGGCCAAGGATCACGTTGAGCCACTTCATCGGGTGACCACCTCCCTACGAGATGGGATCTCCCGCCGCATCAGGAGCGGAGTCGTGCTTATCACGCACACTCCGACAAAACCGTTCGGGAGAGCCACCCCGATGACCTCCCCGGCCGCCTGCAGGGCGGCGAGTTCGGCGGTCCACCCGTCGGCCACGAAGTCGAAGGGCACCTCCGTCGGCGGCTCGAAGCTGCGCCAGCAGGAGTGGCAGAAGTACCCCTCCCGCCGCCGGCTGCGCGAGGTGAAGGCTGAGCCGCAGTGGGGGCAGCGGGGCGGATCGGCCAGCCGGTCGATCGTGCGCCGCATGACTCGCCTCCCACCGTCACGATAGACCGTCGGCGGCGGGCCGGCCATCGGGCGTCGGGCGGATTTGGCCCTCAGATGGGGGAGGGGGCGGCTGCCCCGCACAGCCGCCCCCTCGGTTCGCGACGGCTCCGTCCGCTTACGGTTTGCCGGCCAGCGCCTCCAGCGTGGCCAGCAGGACGGTCCGCGCGAAGCGCGGATTGTGGATGCCCAGACTGTCGTCGCCCTCGATCAGGAAGTAGTTCCAGGCCGCCCGGATGATGAGGTCGTTGGTCGCCACGACCGGCTTCCCGGCGGCGTCCACGACCGACCCGATCTGACTGTAGAGCTCCCGGCCGTCGCGAGTCGTCAGCTTCAGGCCGATCTGCCCGTGGATCTCGGTGAGGTGGATGGCCGTGACCTGGTTGCCGTCCACTCGGACGTTGTCGGTGTAGACGTCCGACTTCGGATCCCACGCCCGGATCGCGGCGATGCGCTCGCGCCGGGCCATAATCTTGCTGGCGATGGCCGCTTCGACCTCGTGCAGCGCGGTCTCGATCCCCTCCTGCACACGCTGCGCCGTCACCTCCCGGCCGTGGCACCGGCCGCAGACGTCCGCCGACGCCTTGAAGGTGTGGCTGGCCTTGCTGAAGCGCATGTGGCAGGTCACGCAGGCGTCGCCGATGAAGGTGGCATGCGGCGAGATCGTCGCCTCGGCCGGCGGGACGAAGAAGGCGTTCTTGCCCATGATCACGTCCGCCTGCGACGCGGTGTGGGGCGCGCTGTAGCGCTTCGGGTCATCGAGGTTCCAGGCCACCGCGCCGTTGCGCGAGTTGTGGCAGGTCATGCACTGCGCGCCCAGGCCCAC
>DATLZI010000161.1:0-7819 GCA_035574075.1 bacterium
CGGGCCGGCGGAGCGCGAGGCCCTGGGGTTGGTCTACGAGTATTTCCCCCGCCTGCGGGACCGCCGGCGCGTCCGCGCTGGCTACCTCTCCGGCGGCGAGCAGCAGATGCTGGCGATCGGCTGCGCGATGATGGCCGCGCCCCGCGTCCTGCTCCTGGACGAGCCTTCGCTGGGGTTGGCCCCGCTGGTGGCCCGGGAGATCTTCGCGCTGATCCGCCGCCTGAACGAGGAGGCGCAGACGACCATCCTCCTCGTCGAGCAGAACGCGCGGATGGCCCTGGAGCTGGCCTCCTACGGCTACGTCATGGAGAACGGGAAGATCGTGCTCGACGCGCCGACCGCCCGGCTGCGCGAGGACGCCGATGTGGAAGAGTTCTACCTCGGTGTGCGCGGCGCAGAGCGCCGCCGCTTTAGCGAGGTGAAGAGCTACAAGCGGCGCAAACGGTGGCTGGCCTAGGCCGGCGCGCCCGGAACGATCACACCTCGTCCGGCGTCCACGGCTCGAGGGCGAGGTCGAGCGAACCCTCCTGGACGTCGATCTCGGCCTGCGTCTGATTGCCCTTCCGCCAGGCGTGCAGGTCAAAGCGCGCCGCGCCCACGGTCAGCCCCCGCAGGGTGAGGGTGGGCAGCCACTCCGGGAGGTGCGGGTCCAGCAGGACGCGGCGGCGGGGGGCATCCGCGCGAAGCCCGAGCAGGGCCTGCAGCAGCATGATCACGGCGCCGGCCGCCCACCCCTGCGGGACGTTGGCCTCGCGGTACTGCACGGGGAACGCCCGGCCGTGGCGGGAGAGGCCGGCGAACAGCTCCGGCAGGTGGTAGGACTGGAACCACGACGCCGCCGTGAAGAGCCCTTCCGCGATCCGCGCCGCCTCCCGGGCGAAGCCGTAGCGGCGGAAGCCCACGGCGATGAGACCGTTGTCGTGCGGCCAGACCGCGCCGACCTGGTAGTCGTAGGGGTTGTAGGCGGGATGGCGGCTGCTCAGGGTGCGGATCCCCCAGCCGTTGAACATGTCGGGCGCCATCAGGCGGCGCATCACGGCCCGGGCCTGGTCGGGGAGGGCGATCCCCGACCAGAGGGCGTGCCCGGCGTTGCTCACCACCGAGTAAACTGGACGCTTGCGGCCGTCCAGGGCGAAGAAGTAGGTGGCCTCCTCCGGCCACCAGAAGCGCTCGCAGAACCGCTCCCGCAGCGCAGCGGCCTCCGCCCGCAGCCGCGCCGCCTCTTCGCCCCGGCCCAGCAGGTCGTAGAGCGCGGCCATGCGGCGCTTGGCATCGTAGACGTAGCCCTGCAGCTCGACGAGGGCCACCGGGGGATCGACCGGGGAACCGTCGCCGTGCACGGTGGCGTTCGCCGAATCCTTCCAGCCCTGGTGCTTGATGCCCCGCGGCGAGCGGCGCAGGTACTCCTGGAAGCCGTCGCCGTCCAGGTCGCCGAAGTGATCGATCCACACCAGAGCGCGCTCCGCGGCGGGAAGCAGCTCCTCGACCAGGGCCCGATCAGCGGTCCAGCGCCAGGTCTCGTGGAGCGCGATGAGGAAGAGGATCGTCGCGTCGGCGCTGCCGTAGTAGGGCGTGTGCGGGATCTCGCGGAAGTGCGCCAGTTCCCCGTAGCGGACCTCGTGCAGGATCTTCCCGGGCTGGGCATCACGGAAGTCATCCGTCTCGCGGGCCTGCAGCGCGGCCAGGGCGCGCAGGACGGCGGGGGCGAAGGACTTCGTCACCGGCAGCGTCTGCAGGCTGATGATCAGGCTGTCCCGGCCGAAGAGGGTGGCGAACCAGGGCAGGCCCGCGGCCACGACCGCCGGCTCGCTGTCGGCGTCCGCTCCGGTCAGGCGCAGCACCGTGAGATCCTCCACCGCCTGCCGGTAGGTGTGGCGCACTTCGTCGTGGGGCGTCTCCAGCGCGGCGATGGCCTGATACCAGCGCTGCCGCCGCTCCTCGACCTCTCCAATCAGCGTCGCGTGGCAGGGGGCCGGAGCCTCCAGCGCTTCGTGTCCCACCACCGGGATGAACAGCAGGCAGGCGCGCCACGTGCCCCGCGGCGGCACGGTGACGTGGAACGTGAGCGCTCCCTGGGAGAGGCGCGGCGGGGAGGTCGCGTTGGCGACGCGCAGGATCAGCCCGCGGACGAAATCGTCCCGCTCGTACCACCAGCGTAGCTCGTACGGGCCGTCGGGGGCCAGCTCGGTGCGGATCCGCCGTTCCCGCAGCGGCCCGATGCGGCGGATCTCGAAGAGGTCGGCGAAGTCGCACGCCACCTCGATGACGAGCGGAAAGGCCGCGGGGCGGTGGCCGAAGTTGTTGATCTCCAGATCCTCGTGCACGCCCCCGCGCAGCGCCCGCTCCACGATGAGCGCCACGCTGCCGCGGCGGATCATGCCCATCGGCGAGTCGAAGGCCGGGTTGACGAAGAAGGCCTGCGCCGAGTAGTGCGTCACCGGCGCCGAGGTCACCGGCAGCCAGCGCCGCCGGCCCAGGCGGATGCGGTAGCGGGACAGCAGCCGCGTGTCGCGGACGAAGAGGCCGTGGTCCTCGCCGGGGTAGATGTTGGCGTCCGGGGCGCTGACGAACAGGGTCGTCCCCTCCGCGAGGGCGAGGCGCGGTGGACCGAGCTGGATGCGTTCCGGCATTGCTAGGCGGACACAGCTTCCGGTTCGCGCGGGGCGAGCACCTGTCGGTAGGCCTCGAGGTAGCCGGCCGCCATCACCGCCCGGGAGAAGCGCCGCTCGACGTGGGCCCGGCAGGCCTGGCGGGAGATCTCGGGAATGCGGTGCACGGCGCGGATCATCTCGCCGACATCCCGGCAGATGAAGCCCGTCACGCCGTCCACGACGACCTCCCGCACAGAGCCGCAGTCCATGGCGATGACGGGCGTGCCGGTGGCCATCGCCTCGATCATCGTGATGCCGAACGGCTCCGGCCAGTCGATGGGGAAGAGGTAGGCGTAGGCTTGGCCGAGGAAAGCGTCCTTGGCCTGCTCGTCGATCTCCCCGACGAACTCCACCAGGTTGTGGTCGAGCAACGGGCGGATGGCGTGCTCATAGTAGTCGACGTCCGCGGGGTCGATCTTCGCCGCGGCCAGCAGCGGCATGCCCACGGCGCGGGCCACCTCGATCGCCCGATCAAGCCGCTTCTCCACCGAGACGCGGCCGAGGAAGGCGAGGTAGCGCCCGGGCTGCGGACGGAAGGTGAACGACTCGACGTGGATGCCGTTGTACACCGTGGCGATCCAGTTGGCGTCCGGCAGGTGGACGCGCTGCGCGTTGCTGATCGAGATCAACGGCTGCTCGCGGAAGAAGCCGTTTACGCGCCGCACCTCCGGCAGGTCGAGCCGGCCGTGCATCGTGGTCACGGTCGGCGTGCGGGCCAGGCGGGCGAACGGGAAGGCGAAGTAGTCCACGTGGTTGTGGATGATGTCGAACTCGTCTGCCCGGGCGTAGGCCATCGCCAGCTGGATGGTCAGGTAGGCGTGGAAATCCCTCACGCCGCCGTGCAGGCGCAACCCGCGCTCGCAGCACGGCACCAGCTCGGCCGAGGTCTCGCTGTCGCCGCTGGCGAAGAGCACGACCTCGTGCCCGGCCCGGACCAGCTCCTCCGTGAGGTTGTACACCACCCGCTCCGTCCCGCCGTACAGCTTGGGCGGGACGCTCTCATAGAGGGGCGCGATCTGGGCGATCCGCATCGCGTGCCTCGAAGATGGCCGTCCCGTGCCGCCGGATGCCGCTGCTTTCTAATTATGGCCTGCCGGTCCGCCGGGCTCAACCCCCGCCGACCGCGGGCGGATCGGGCCCGCGGGCGAGGCCGGGGGGCGCCTGGCTCAGTAGCTGAACGGCCAGAGGTCCAGCCGCCGCTTCAGCTTCCGCGCCAGCTGGGCCAGCCCCCCCGGCTCCCAGATCAGCAGGGCGATGAGGATGGCGCCGAAGGCGATCTCGCGCAGGGGCGTCGCGGCCGTGGCGAAGCCGGGCAGCACCGTGACCACGGCCGGCGTGACGATCTTCAGCCCCTGGGAGAGGGCGGTGACGAACGCCGCGCCCAGGTGCGGTCCCCAGATGCTGCCCAGTCCGCCCATCACCACCATCGCCACGTAGTCGATCGAGGTGACGATCGTGAAGTGCTCGGGAGAGATCAGGCGATTGTAGTGCGCCCACAGGCTGCCCGCCACGCCGGCGTAGCCGGCGGCCAGGCCGAAGGCCAGCGTCTTGTACGCCAGGAGGTTGATCCCCATCACCTGCGCCGCGTAGTCGCGGTCGCGCACGGCCATCAGGGCCAGGCCAACGCGCGTCCGGGCCAGGTTGGCGGCGAAGGTGCCCGCCAGCAGCCAGATCACCAGGACGAGGTAGTAGGTCTGCACCTCGCCGCGCAGGGTCCAGGGGCCGATCCGTGGCGCGCGCACGGAGATCGCGCCCAGCCCCTCCCCCACGGCGTGGATGATGCCGTACTCCGTGAGGAACTGGAAGGCCAGCGTGGCGATCGCCAGGTACAGCCCCTTGATCCGCAGCGACGGCAGCGCCACCACCGCGCCGAAGGCGAAGGCGATCAGGCCGGCCAGCGGCAGGGCGACCGGGAACGGCAGGCCGAAGCGGCCGGTGAGCAGGGCCGAGCCGTAGGCGCCGATGGCCATGAACGCGGCGTGGCCCAGGGAGATCTGCCCGGTGAAGCCGGTGAGGATGGTCAGGCCGGTGGCGCCGATGGCGAAGATGCCGATCGTCGTCAGGAGGAAGATGAAGCGGCCCGTCCACAGCGGGGCGGCGGCCAGGGCGAGCAGCAGCAGCAGGAACCCCCGCCGGTAGAAGGCGGTGTCCAGGAGGGCCATGTCCGCCCCGTAGTCGACCTTGTAGTCGCCCGCCGGACGGAGGGCCATCGCTAGAGCCGCTCGACGTGCTCGGTGCCGAAGAGACCGTAGGGCCGCACGATCAGCACGAGCAGGATGACGACGAAGGCTAAGATATCCTTGAAGCCGTAGATGACGTGGGCATCGACGTACCCGCCGATGGTGGTCTCCAGCACGCCGATGAGCACCCCGCCCAGGATCGCGCCCGGGATGCTGTCCAATCCGCCGAGGATCACCGCGGCGAGCGCCTTGAGCCCCACGAACCCCAGGGCGAAGTTCACGCCCAGCCACAACCCGAGGAGGATGCCGCCCACGGCCGCGGCCATCGCCGCGAACGCCCAGGCGTAGGCGAAGACGCGCCGCAGGCTGACGCCCAGCGCGCTGGCCGTGAGCTGCTCGTTGGCCGCCGCGCGCATCGCGATGCCGATCAGGGAGTAGCGGAAGAACAGGCCGAAGGCGGCGAGGAGAAAGAGGGCGGTCCCCGCGCTGTAGAGGCCTACGCGCTGGATCGGGATGCCGGCCACGGTGGCCACCCCCGTGGGCACGACGCCGATGAACTGCCGCGTGTCGCCTCCCCACATCCCGACCATCACGCCGCGGACGATGTAGCCCAGGGCCAGCGTGACGATGATCACGGAGAGCAGGCTCTGCCCGAACAGCGGCCGCATCACGGCGCGCTCGATGGCGAAGCCGAGGAGGCCGGCGGCGACGAGGGTCAGGAAGACGGCCGCCGGGAAGGGCAGGGCGCGGCTCAGGGCAATGGCCAGGTAGCCGCCGAACAGCACCAGCTCGCCGTGGGCCAGGTTCAGGATCTTCGTCGATTTGTAGAGCAGGGCGAAGCCCAGGGCGATGAGCGCGTAGATGCTGCCGACCGCGACGCCGTTGACCAGCCCTCCGGCCAGGAACTCGCTCATCCGACCTCCCGGATCACCAGACGCGTGCGCACCTCGCCCACCCGCCCGTCCTCGTAGCGGATGGTGAAAACGGCGTCGAAGTGCTGCGCCCCGGCGCAGAGGGCGGCGATGAGGTCGCGGTAGCGCTCCTGGATGAACCCCCGCCGCAGCTTGCGCGTGCGGGTCAGCTCGTCGTCATCGGGGTGGAACTCTTTGTACAGCGAGACGAACCGCCGGATCCGCCAGGAGGGCCGCAACCGGGCGTTGACGTCTGCGACGACGCCCGCCAGCAGGTCGAGGACCGGCGGCTTCTGGGAGAGGTCGGCGTACGAGGTGTAGGCGATGCCGCGGTCCTCCGCCCACTTGCCCACGCTGCGCAGGTCGATGTTCAGGATGGCGGCCAGCGTGGTGCGGTCCGGCCCGAGAACGACCATCGCCTCCTGGACGTACGGCGTGAACTTCAGCATGGCCTCGACGACCCAGGGGCTCATCTTCGAACCGTCAGCCAGGGTGAGCACGTCGGACATCCGGTCGAACATGATCACGTCGCCCGTGGGATCGAGCGTGCCGTAGTCCCCGGAGTAGAGCCAGCCGTCCCGCAGCGCGCGGGCCGTGGCCTCGGGGTTGCGGAAGTACCCCTGGAACAGCGCCGGGCTGCGGCTGATAATCTCGCCTTCCTCGGTCAGACGCACCTCGGTGTTGGCGATGGGCGCGCCCATCGTCCAGAAGTGCACCTGGCCATCGCGATGCACGCAGGAGATGCCCGCCATCTCCGTCTGGCCGTAGATCTGCTTCAGGTTCACGCCCAGGGCGTGGAAGAACTTGAAGTAATCCGGGCCCAGGGGCGAGCCGCCGTTCCAGGCGACCCGCAGGCGCGTGAAGCCGATCTTGTCGAGCAGCGGCCGATAGAGCAACGGGCGGGCCAGCGCGCGCTGGGCGCGCAGCCACCACGGGACCGGCCGGCCCTCGGCCAGGCGCTCGACGATCGCCCCGCCTACCCCCAGGCCCCAGCGGTACACGGCGCGGGCGATCGGCCCGGCGTCCATAATCCGCACGGTCAGCGTGGTGTGCAGGCCCTCGTAGATCCGCGCCGGAGCGAAGGTGAAGTGCGGGGCGATCTCGCGGAAGTCGCGCTGCGCGGTTTCCGGCTCCTCGGGGAAGTTCACCGTGAAGCCGACGAGCTGGTGCAGCGAGGTGGAGAGCATCTGCTCGCCGATCCAGGCGAACGGCAGGTAGCTCACGAACTCGTCGCTCGGGCCGATGTGTCGCTCCACGGCGTGGAAGTTCTGGCCCTGGCTGAGCAGGTTGCGATGGCTCAGCATGGCCAGTTTGGGCAGGGCGGTGGTGCCGGAGGTCTGGCAGAAGATGGCCACGTCGTCGGCCCGCCCCCCGTCCACCTCGCGGTCGAACGCCTGGGGATCGGCGGCGTGCGCGCGCGTCCCCTCCGCCAGGACGTCGCTGAAGCGCACCAGGAGCGGATGGCGGTAGCGCCACATCCCGCGCCAATCGTCGACGATGATGCGCGCCAGGCGGGGCAGGCGGTCCTGCACCTCGAGGAGCTTGTCCACCTGCTCCTGGTCCTCGCAGAACACCATCCGGGCCTGCGCGAACTCGATGAGCTGGGCGAGCTGGTCGGGCAGACTGTCCTGGTACAGCCCGTAGGAGATGCCGCCCAGCGCCTGGGCGCCGAGCGCGGCGTAGAACAGCTCCGGCCGGTTGTCCCCGATGATGGCCAGCACGTCGCCGCGGGCGAAGCCCAGGGCGCGCAAACCCAGCCCGAAGGCGCGCGCCTGCTCATAGTACACGCGCCAGGAGATGCCCTGCCAGATGCCGAGTTCCTTCTCGCGAAAGGCCACGCGATCACCGAACCGGCGCGCGTTCGCTCGCAGCAGCTTGGGCAGGGTGTCGGCCGTCCCGCTGTGCAGGAGACGGGCGGAGGCAGAAGCCTCGAGGACCGCCTGGGCCATCCTCAGGACGCCTCCGCCGTGCCGATGTAGGCGCGGATCACGTCGGGGTGGCGCTGGATCTCGGCGGGGGGCCCCTCGGCGACGGCCCGGCCGTAGTCCATGACCAGGACGCGGTCGCAGAGGTCCAT
>DATLZI010000162.1:0-3468 GCA_035574075.1 bacterium
ACCCGCTGCGGCCGCATCCACCCGCCGTCCCCGGTCGCCACGACGAGGCGCACCCCCGCCGCCCGGTCGACGATCACCTCCGCTTCGCGCGAGGGGCCCGGCAGCGCCTCGAAGGAGGGCAGCGTCTGCACCAGCCACGTCGGATAGCCTTCCCGCCCCAGCTGCGCCTTCAGGATCTGCGCGTCCACGGCGCTGGCGAAGCTGCCCGCGCGCACCTTATGGAACCCGTCCTGGAAGTCGATCACCACCGGCAGGCCGCGGGCGCGCAGCCGTTCCGCGAGCCGCTGCGCGTTGGCTTCCGCGGCGAAGGCGCCGACCTGCACCCGCCAGATGGCGTCCGCCCGCAGGACCCCGCGCTTCTCGACGACCAGCTCTACGCCCGCGCTCACCGGTACGGTGGCGCGCAGGCGGATGCCGTGGTCCACGGCGAGCAGGACGCCGGCCGCCAGCGCCGCGGCCTCCGCCCGCGTCGTCGGCTCGGCGGGTCGGAACTGCGGGTCGGGCGGTTCGACCAGCAGCGGCGGATCCAGCAGCCGCGCTACCGCCACCGCGCCGCGCGCCAGCTCCGGCAGCGCTGCGGTGTCCTCGAAGACCGGCGGGCGCATCGCCAGGACCGCGGCCTCGGCGGTGTAGCCGATGGCGCGCAGCGCCATCAGCACAGCGTCGATGCGCGCCAGCGCCGCGTCCGGCTGGAACGTCGGGGCGCGCGGGATGATGCCCTGGGCCAGGGCGGTCTCGACGAACGGCGCCGCGGGGTGGTAGAGCGGGACGTCGACGAAGGAGGCCAGCGGCGGCGTGCGCAGCGTCAGCCCCGCGGCGGTGACGATCCAGCGCAGCGCATCGGCGCGCGCCACCGGCTCGTCGGGACGGAAGGTGAGATCGGGGAACGGCTGCGCGATCCCGCGCCGCAGCAGCAGCGCGATGCGGGGAGCGGCCCAGTGCCGATCGATGTCGCTGGCGCCGGGTTGCGAGGCGGCCGGCAGGGCGAGAGCGAGCAGGAGGAGGGCGACGACCGCGCTGCGCACGATGTCTGTTCCCTTCGGCTGTTCTCCAGCGCCTCCTCCGGGGTGGACCGCCGCCGCGCGCCCGGCGCGGGAGAGATGCCTCGGCCGGCCAGCGCGCTCAACAAATAGTAGGAGGACGGGAAGGAGATGCTATATGTGGTGGCGAACTAACGTCCGCGACGGCACAGAAGCCGTCAGTCTCGGCGCGGGAGCGCAAGAGGGAGGGTGACCGAATGGCCAAGAAGAAGGCGGCCAAGAAGAAGAAGCGGTAACACCGACGCAGATTCGACTGCGTTGATGACAAGAGACGGACTCTCGCGGCCGTCTCTTGTTGTTTCTCTGCGCGCCGCGCGCGCCGGCCCCGCGGTCCCGCCGACCGTTCACCCCGCGGCGACGGATTGCTGCTGCAGCGCGGCGAGGTCCACGCCGACGTCCTCCGGATCCACCCCGCTGGTGATGTAGACCGCGGGCGAGGCCGCGAGATCCACCGTCTCGGCCAGCGCACCGTCGCGGAGCAGCTGCACGCGCGGCCGATCCACCCAGGCCTCCGACGGCCGCAGGACGAGGGCCAGGTCGCCCGTGCTCAGCGCGACGAGGCTGCCCACGGGGTAGAGGCCCATCATCCGCAGGAAGACCTTTCCGACCACGGGATCGAACACCGTGCCGAGGCCCGCCGCGATCCACTTCATCCCCAGCTCGGGGCGCAACGGCCGCGCCGCGCCCCGCCGCGCCGCCGTCACCGTATCGTAGGCGTCGGCCACCGCGACGATGCGCGTGAAGACGTTCGGATGCTGGCGGCCGGTCAACGGCGGATAGCCGGAGAGGTCGTAATGCGCGTGGTGCTCCAGCGCGACGACGGCGGCGAGGCGCCCCAGGCCGTCCATGTCGCGCAGGATGCTGGCGCCGTGCACCGGATGGTGCTCCAGGACCGCGCGCTCCTCCGCCGTGAGATCCGCGGCCTTGTTGATCAGGGCCTGCGGGACGCGCACCTTGCCGATGTCGTGCAGCAGCGCGCCCATGCCCAGCGCCGTGAGCTGATCGTGGTTCATGCCCAGGGCCGTGCCGACCAGCAGGGCGAGGATGGAGACGTTCACGGCATGGTAGCTGCTGCCCTCGTCGTAGTCGCGGTGGGCGGTGAGCCCGAGCAGGGAGAAGCGGTTGTCCAGGACGACCTCGATCGCCGCGTTGAGGAAGATGCGCGCCTTGGTCATGTCCAGGGGCTGCCGGCGCACGGCCTGGACGCGCAGCTCCTGCGCCACGGTGTGCCCGGCCTGATAGGCGTTGGCCGGATCGACCTCGATCTCCGCGTCGGTGGGGCGCGTCGTCCGCGGCGCTTCGACCGTGATGTGCGCGATCCCCTGCGCGGCGAGGAACGCGGCCGCCCCGCCCGCCCCGCGCACCCCCTGCGGGGGAGTGGTGAGCAGCGCGATGAAGGCATCCACCTCGGACGGCGTGACGCCTCGCCGGAGCTGGAACGAGCCGATCCCGCGCTCCAGACAGGCGGTGAGCAGCGCGGCGTTGCGCAGGCTCTCCTCCGGGAGCATCACGTTGTCGAGGAAGAAGGTGTCCTCGTACAGCTGGAAGGTCACCGCCTCGCGATCATGCAGGAGCAATTCCAGGACCTGCACCAGATCCTCCATCGCCCGGCGGACGAGGGGATGCTCCGGCGGATAGATCGCGCGGTGCTTGCTCGCCGTGGCGAGGTAGCGCAGCAAGGTGGCGACGACGGAGGGTTTGCGGCTGATCATGACGTCCTCCGCTGGCCGCGGGGGGCCGCGCCGTCCTGCAGGGCGGCGATCGCGGCGCGGACGTGGCGGGCGACGTCGCGGTCGCGGGCCCGGAGCCTGAAGGGCGAAGCGTGGACCCGCAGATCGGGGATCACGTCCACAGCCCGGGCCCGCACCAGCGCCTGACAGATGGCGATGCGCACCTCCGGCGCGGCGCGCAGCGCGCGGTCGCCGAGCATCGCGACGAGATCGGCGGCGACGCGTCGGGCGGTCTCCGGCGCGAGCTGCCCGACGCAGTGCTGGCGCACCTGGGGGTCGGGATCGCGCAGGAAATCGAGCAGCGTCTCCTGCGCCTGGGGCAGCTGCGTGGTGCGCAGGGCGTCGATCGCGTCCCGCCGCACCGTGACGTCGGGGTGCTGCGCGACGGCGCGCAGCGCGCGCACCGCCCGGGCGGTGCGCATCTGGGCCAGCGCCTGGATGGCCGGGCGGACCTGCTCGGGGTTCCGCTCGCCGAGCAGCGGAGCGAGGGCGTCCACCGCAGGGTCCCCGATCCGGGCCAGCAGGACGGTGATCACCTGCCGCCGGCTGCCGTCACGCTCCTGGGCCAGCAACGGCAGCAGCGCGGCCGCGGCGGCGCTGCCCACGCCGCGCAGGCCGACGAGCAGCGGGTGGTCGTCGGGCCAGCCCCGCACCTCGCGGGCGGTGAGCAGGGCGGGGAGGTGCGCGAGGAACGCCCG
>DATLZI010000163.1:0-5083 GCA_035574075.1 bacterium
ACCAGAAGCTGAGCGTCACCCGCCGAGGCAGCGGGTGATCACGGCCAGGCAGCGCTCGAGCTGATCGGCGCGAACCAGGACGTGGTCGTTGTGGAACGACGGCAGCAGGTGAGCCTGCACACCGTCCGCGGCGAGCGCCCGGCGCAGGCGCGCCGGGAACTCCGCCGCGTCCCCCGGCCGCACCGAGACGAGGCGGAAGCCATCCGCCGCCTCAGCGCTGGCGAAGCGCGGGGCGATCCGCCGCCACTCCGCCTCGCGCAGGACGACCTCCACGACCGCGCCCTGCCGGCGCTCGAAGAACGGGGCGTGGACGCCGGCCAGGGCCAGGTGTAAGCTGCGCTCCAGCGCCGCGGGCACGCGCACGCGCACGAACTCGCCGTCGTGAATCTCGATCGGCGCCTCGCCCATCAGGCGGCGGCGAGGGCCTGGCGGAAATCGTCCACCAGGTCCTCCACGTCCTCGATGCCGACGCTGACGCGGATCAACCCGTCGGTGATGCCGGCCGCCTCGCGCACCGCGCGGGGCATGTGCACGCTGCTCAGCGAGGCGGGGTGGGAGGCCAGCGTCGTCGTGCCGCCCAGGCTCGTCGCGCGCTTGGCTAGGCGCAGGGCTTCCAGCGCGCGCACCCCGGCGTCGTATCCCCCGCGCACCTCGAACGAGAGCATGCCGCCGTAGCCCCGCATCTGCCGCGTCGCCACCTCGTGCCCGGGATGCTCCGCTAGCCCCGGATAGTGGACGCGCTCGACCTTCGGGTGGGCGGCCAGGAATTCGGCGAGGCGCCGCGCCGAGGCGTTCTGGCGCTCCAGGCGCAGGCCCAGCGTGACCAGCCCGCGCATCGCCAGCCAGGCGCCGAAGGGATCGATCGTCGCCCCGAAGATGCGCAGCAGGCGCTTGGCCCGCGTCATGAACCCCGCGCTGCCGACGATCACCCCGGCGGTGAGATCGTGGTGCCCGCCCAGGTACTTCGTCGCGCTGTGCACGACGACGTCCGCGCCCAGCGCCAGCGGCTGCTGGTTGTAGGGCGTGGCGAAGGTGTTGTCGGCGATCGTCATCGCCCCGCGCGATCGGGCCAGGGCGGCGACGGCGGCGATGTCCGTGATCCCCAGCAGCGGGTTGCTCGGGGTCTCGATGTAGAGCAGTTTCGTCGCGGGGCGCAGGGCGCGCTCGTAGGACACCACCGCGCCGTCGGGGATGATGGTCGTCTCGATGCCGTACCCCGGCAGGATCTCGGCGAACAGCTGGTAGGTGGCCTGGTAGATCGCCGCGGGCGCCACGGCGTGGTCGCCAGGGCGCAGGGCGGCGAGCACCGCGGTGGAGACGGCGGCCATCCCCGAGGCGGTGGCCAGCGCGTCCTCCGCCCCTTCGAGCAGCGCCATCTTCTCCTCGAAGGCCCGCGTCGTTGGGTTCGCCCAGCGGGTGTAGACGAACCCCGGCCCGATCTCCTGCCCCAGGCGGGCCCCCTCTTCCGCGGTGTCGTAGTAGAACGTCGCGGTCTGGTAGATCGGCGGCGCCACCGATCTGTGCGTGTCGGCCATCTTCCCGCCGTGCACGGCCCTGGTGGTGAAGCCCCATCGCGATGTCATAGCGTCTCCTCGTGGCGCAGGGGATTTGGGGGATGGTTCTGCGGCGGGGCGAATCCACCCTATCGTGAGGTTCGGCGCCCACGTCAGCATCCGCGGAGCCATCCACCTCGCCGTCGATCGCGCGGCGGCGATCGGCTGCGAGTGCCTGCAGATCTTCGTCGGCAGCCCCCGGCAGTGGCGGGAAGTCGTCTACCCCGAGGACGACCTGGACCGCTTCATCGCCAAACGGCGCGCCGCGGGGCTCGATCCGCTGGTCGCGCACACCGCCTACCTGATCAACCTGGCGGCGGAGGATGCGGTGCTGTTCCGCCGGTCCGCCGGCGCCCTGGTCTACGCGCTGCGGATGATGGATCGCCTGGACGGCCTGGGCGCGATCACGCACCTCGGCAGTCGCGGCACGCAGTCCTGGCGCGCGGCCCTGGCCCGGCTGACGGCGGCGCTGACCGTGGCCCTGGAGGCCAGCGCGCGGGCGATGATCCTCATCGAGCACAGCGTCGGCGCCGGCGCGCAGCTCGGCGGCACGTTCGAGGAGCTGGCGGAGATCATCGACCGGATGGCCGGCCACCCGCGCCTGGGCGTCTGCCTGGACTCCTGCCACCTCTTCGCCGCGGGCTGGGACCTCCGTACCCCCGCGGGCGTGGCGGCGACGCTCCAGGCCTTCGATCGAATCGTGGGGCTGCACCGGCTGCGGGCCCTGCACCTCAACGATTCGCAGGCGCCCCTGGGGTCGAAGATCGACCGGCATGCGAACATCGGCGCGGGCCGCATCGGCCTGGAAGGCTTCCGCGCCCTGGTCAACCACCCGCGCCTGACCCGCCTGCCGGCGTTCATCGAGACCCCGCGCGCCGGCACCGACGGCCCCGACCGGCGGAACCTGGAGCTCCTGAAGCGCCTGCGGGTCAGCGCGCGGGCTGAACCCCGCCGGGGGCGACGGGGCGCGGAGGCGTGAGGCGCAGGAAGAGGTGCTCGAGCAACAGGCGGGGATGGACGTTGCGCCGCAGGTCGTCCTTGGCCTCCTCCACGGCGCGGACGCGCTGGGCGAGGACGGCGCCGGGCAGGACGGCGGCCAGGGCGGCGATGCGGTCCCGGCGGTCGAGGTTGATCAGGTGCGCGGCGTCGCGCAGCTCCTGCCAGACCAGGATGTCGCGGTACCAGAACAGCGCCACGTCGAGCAGCTCGGCCAGGCGCTCTCTGTCCTTCGCCGCGGCCTCCGCCGCGTCGATCCGTTGCAGCGCATCAGCGGTCTCCAGCCGCTCGAGCAGATCGAGGGTCTCTTCCCGCCAGGCCAGCGCCTCCGACGCGGTCGCCCAGGCCACCGCTTTGCCGAATTGCCCGCCGGCCAGGGCGGCGATGAAGCGCGCCCGCGCCGGATCGAGCCCGTGTCGGCGGACCAGGGCCTGCTCGATCTCCGCGGCGGGGATGAGCGTGAAGCGCACGAGCTGGCAGCGCGACACCACCGTGGGCAGCATCGGCACGGTGGATTCGGCGATGAGGATGATCACAACCCGCGGCGGCGGCTCCTCGAGGATCTTGAGCAGGCTGTTCGCCGCCTCGGCCTGCATGCGGTCCGCGTCCACCAGGATGTAGACCTTGGCCCGCCCTTCCAGCGGCGGGAAGGCCACCTCGCGGCGCAGCGCGCGCACCTGCTCGATGGAGATGACCTTCTTCTTCTGCTCCTCAGGATCGGTGTTCAGCAGCAGCCCGCGCTCCACATCCACCGTGCGCACGTCGGGGTGCTGGCCGGCGGCGATCAGCCGGCAGGGGCGGCACTCCCCGCAGGCGTCGCCGGACACGGCGTGCGGCCGCTCGCAGTTCATCAGCTGAGCGAAGGCCACCGCCGCCTCGTAGCGGCCGACGCCAGCCGGCCCGGCGAAGAGGTAGGCGTGGGCGACGTGGTCGCGTTTCTGCGCGCCGCGCAGCAGCATCACGGCGTGGCTCTGGTTGACGAGATCGCGGAAGGGCATGGTCTCAGAACCGCTCCAGGCGGTCGACGGGCAGGACGAAGACGATCGCGCCCCCGACCTCGACCTTCACCGGATAGGTGACGTAGGAGTCCACGGGCTCCACGGCGGGCGGCATCGGGCTGACGAACTGCTCGCGGCGATGGCAGGAGCGCTGGATGGTGCGCAGGACGGGGTCGACCTGCACATCCTCCACGCCGATGAGGATGGTCGAGTTGCCCTCGCGCAGGAAGCCGCCCGTGCTGGCCAGCACCGTCGCGTTGACGCCCTCCTCGGTCAGGGCGTCGATCAACCGGCCGGCGTCCTTCTCCTGGACGATGGCTAGGACGAGCTTGATGCCCGCCACCCCCTCGCGGTGAGGAACGCCTCGACCAGCGCGACCACCTCCCGCTGCACCTCCGGGATCGGCCGGTGGGCGTCGACCACGCGTACCCGGTCGCGTTCTTCTGACGCGATCGCGAGGAATCCTGCCCTGACCCGCGCGAAGAACGCCAGGTCCTCCTGCTCGATGCGATCGCCCCGCGCCGACCGGCCCTCCGGCCCCGCCCGCCCCCGGGCGCGCGCGATCCCCACCGCGGGATCAACGTCGAGGAGGATGGTCAGATCAGGCATCAGGCCGCGGATCGCCGCGGCATTCACCGTGCGCACCAGGTCGGCCCCCAGCCCCCGGCCGTAGCCCTGGTAGGCGTAGGAGGCGTCCACGTAGCGCTCCGAGAGCACCAGCCGACCGGCGCGCAGGGCCGGCTCGATCACCTCGGCAACGTGCTGGGCGCGCGAGGCGGCGTACAGGAGCAGCTCGGTCTGCGGCGCCATCTCGCCGTGCCGGTCGTCGAGGAGCAGGCGCCGGATCGCCTCGCCGATCGGCGTGCCGCCCGGCTCCCGGGTGTGCAGGACATCGAACGAGCGGCGCAGGTGCTCGCCGAGCAGGCGGGCCTGCGTCGTCTTCCCGGCGCCTTCCGGGCCCTCGATGGTGATGAACAGCCCCCGCGGCCACCCGCTCATCGCGGGAAGATGACGACGCGACGGAACGGCTCCTCCCCGCGGCTCTCCGAAGCGAGCCCGTAGCGCTGCACGAGCTGGTGCTGGAGCCGGCGGACGTAGGAGTTCTGCGGCGAGAGCTCGACCGGCTGCGCGGAGCGGAGGACCTCGGAGATCGCCTCCTCCACCTCGCGCAGGGCAACCTCCTGGTCGTCCTCCACGGCCTCCTGGCCCTCGACCTCGAAGACGCTGCGCAGGAAAGCCTGGATCTGGCTGACCGTGTTGCTCTTCAAGATGTGCAGCCCCTTGCCGCGCTCCACCGCCTCGCGCAGCTTCTTGGGCTGCCGTCGCTCCTGCGACTTCAGGGTGAGCACGATGTCGGCGTCCTGCAGCGTCTCGACGACGTGCGCCGGCACGCGCAGCTCGCGGATGGCCCGCTCCAGCCGGTTCTTGCTCACGGCGTAGGGATAGATGCGCAGCGGCCGCCGCCCCGGGCGCGTGGCGTCAGGTGCCGCTGGCGCGGGGGCCAGCCGGCCCTGCGGCGCCCAGGCCGGCGGGGCG
>DATLZI010000164.1:0-4454 GCA_035574075.1 bacterium
GACGCCGCTCTCCCCGCGCCAGCAGCCGCCGGCCCCGGGCGATGCGCGCCTCCGGCGGGATGGCCGCCTCAGGCGCAGCGGTCAAGGCCCGCAGCGCCGCCAGGGCGTCGCCCTCGCGCGCGCTGCCTGGGTACGCCCACCAGGCCATGGCGTACGCCCGCCGCGCCCCGGCCCGATCGCCGGCGGCCAGGGCGGCCTGCCCGCGCCACCACCAGATCTCCGCCTGGACCTCCTCCTCCGCGCCCCCCAGCGGCGCGCTCCTCAGGACGGCCGCCGCCTCGGCCGCCCTTCCGACGCGCAGCAGCGCTTCCGCGCGCAGCAGCGCGGCGCGGCGCCGCACGTCCGGCGAGGTCGTCGAGGGCAGAGCGGAGAGCAGGTGGATCACGGCCGCGAGGTCCTGACCCGCCAGGGCGATCGCCGCGGCGTAGAGGCGCGCGTGGCCGCTCAGGGTCGGGTGCTCGCGAGCGGCGAGGTCGAAGGCCTCCCGCGCCTCTGACGCCTGGCCCAGCTGCCGCAGGCAGTGGCCCAGCACGTAGGCGGCGCGGGGTCCGGTCGGCGGAGGCTCTTCAGCGAGGCGGCGCAGATCGGCGGCGCGGGCCTCGGTGCATCCCTGGCGGCGCACCGTCTCCACGACGCCGCTCAGCGCGTCCGTGGGGGCAGAGGGCGCGGCCCCGAGAGAGGACGCTCCCAGCAGCAAGGCGATGAGGATCCACACCCGCGGTCCCATCACACGGTCGTTCCTACCCGCAGCGGGGAGCATTCACGCAGGTGCTCGATCGCCTGCCGCAGGCGCGCGGTCAGGCCCTCCGCCTCCTCCCCGGGATGGGGACGCAGTGGATCCCCGAAGCGCACGGTGATCCGCGAGCGCCGCGGCCACCGCGCCCCCAGCGGCCACATCCGCTCCAGGCCGCACAGCGCCGCGGGCACGAGCGGCACGCCGGCGCGCAGCGCGACGAAGGCGGCGCCGGGGTGGAACGGCCCCAGGACGCCGTCCTGCACCACCCGTCCCTCCGGGAAGACGGCCAGCACCTCGCCGCGCTGCAGCCGCCCCAGGCAGGCGCGGACGCTCCCCACGTCGGCCAGCCCGCCGCGCCGCACGAAGACGGGGTCGAACCAGCCGATGATGCGGAAGAGCACGGGGAAGCGGTCGAGGTCACGCGCGGCGAGGACCGTCGGCTTCATCGGCAGCGCGGCGGCGAGCACGATGGCGTCGATCTCGCTGCCGTGGTTGGGGGCCAGGACGTACGGCGCCGGGGGGAGTCGTTCCAGGCCGTCCACCCGCAGGCGCCACCCCAGACGCAGTAGGACCCGCACCACCGCGCGCAGCGCGCGATACCAGAGCGGGTCGCGCCGGCGCCCGACCATCTCAGGAGGTCGCGCGCTCCAGCAGGACGACGCACTCCACGTGGTAGGTCTGGGGAAAGAGGTCGATCGGCTGCACAACGCGCACAGCGTATCCCGCGCCGACGAGCTCGCGCAAATCCGGCGCCAGCGTGGTGGGGTTGCAGGAGATGTAGATCACCCGGGGCGGCGCCAGCCGGGCGATGGCCTGCATCACCCGGGCCCCCGCCCCGGCGCGCGGCGGATCCAGGACGAGCAGGTCGACATCCGCCACGCCCGGCAGCCGATCGAACCCCCGCACGTCGGCGGCGTGGAAGGTGGCGTTCGTGATGCCGTTGAGCGCCGCGTTCTCGCGCGCCGCCTCCACCGAGGCGGCGACGACCTCGATCCCGGTGACCCGCCGGGCGCGGCCAGCCAGGGCCAACCCGAAGGTCCCCACCCCGCAGTACAGGTCGAGGACGTGCCCCATCGCCGCGCCGGCCAGCTCGCGGACGATCGCCACCATCCGCTCCGCCTGCGCGGTGTTCGTCTGAAAGAAGGTGAGCAGCCCCAGGCGGAAGGTGATGCCGCCCACCCGCTCGGTGATGTAGGGGCGGCCGTGCAGGACGTGCACGCCGGCGACCTCTACCGCGTCGCCCCTCGAGGGGTTGATCGCCCAGAGGAACCCCGTCAGCTCGGGATGGCGGTCGACGAGCAGCGCGGCCAGCTCGCGGGCCTGGGGAAAGGTCTCTGATGCCGTGACCACGGCGATGAGCAGCTCGCCGGTGGCCCGTCCCTCGCGGATGACGAGGTGCCGCAGCACCCCCTCGTGGGTGCGCGGGTCGTAGCAGGCGATGTCGTGGCGCCGCACGAAGGCCCGCACCGCGTTGACGATCTCCACGGTGCGCGGCGACTGCAGGAAGCAGGTGGTGAGATCTTCGATCTCGTCCCACCGCCCGCGGCGGTGCAGACCCAGCCGTCCGCCGGGATGGAACGAGAACTCCATCTTGTTGCGGTAGTACCAGGGGTCGGCCCCCTCGATGGGCCGCACCGCCGGGGTCAGCCCGCCGAGGTGGCGCAGGCTCTCCTCGACGATCGCCTGCTTGGCGCGCAGCTGCGCGTCGTAGGCCAGATGCTGCCACAGGCACCCCCCGCAGGACCCAAAGTGGGGGCAGCGCGGCGCGACCCGCTCGGGGGAGGGCTCGAGGAGGCGCACCGGCGCGGCCTCCGCGTACGAGCGCTTGACCTTCCGCAAGCGCACGCGCAGGAGATCGCCCGGCGCCGCGTCGTCCACGAACACGACGAAACCGTCCAGACGGCCGACTCCCCGGCCGCCGTAGCTCAGGCGATCGACGCGGACGTCCACCTCGTCGGCGGGGCGCAGGTGCACGCGCCCATTGTAACAAACACAGCGGCATGGACACCTACCGCTGCATTGTCACCAAACGCGAGGTGCGCACCTTCGCCAAGCGGCCGATCCCCATGCCGCTGCTGCGGCGCATCCTGAACGCCGGACGCCTCAGCGGGAGCAGCCGCAACCGCCAGCCCTGGCACTTTGTGGTCGTGCGCGACCGGGAGCGCCTGCGCCAGCTGGCCGGCTTCGGCCGCTTCGCCCAGCACGTTGCCGGCGCGGCGGTCGCGGTGTGTCTCGTCGTGGAGGGGCCCCGCGATCTGTTCGACGCCGGGCGCTGCGCCCAGAACATGATGCTGGCCGCCTGGAACGAAGGGGTGGCCTCGTGCCCGGCCTCGATGCACCGCCACGACGAGGCCCGCGCCTTCCTCGGCGTCCCGCCCGAACGTGTCATCGCCGTGGTGATCTCGCTGGGCTACCCTCATCCCCGCGGCCGGGGCTCCGTCGAGCGCGCCGTCCTGCGCATCCTCGCCGGGCGCGGCCGGCGGCCCCTGGCGACGATGGTCTCCTGGGAGCGCTGGGGGAAGGGAGACGAGATGGCGGAGTGAGCTCGGGGGTCGGCCCGCGCCCGCCGCAGCGGGCAGTATGTATAATGAGCAGGTACCGATGACCCCGCGCCACGTCACCCTGACCGTCGCGCTCGTCGCCGTCCTCGCCGTGGTCGCCGCGGCGCCGGGACGGCCGTCCGCCGAAGAGCTCCCCTCGGTGGACGCGCTCCTGGCGCGCCTGTTCAGCATGGAGGAGCGCACGCCCTACGAGCTCACCGCGGAGTTTACGGGCACGCTGGCCCTCACCATGCGCGGCGGCACAGCCACCGTGCGGGCGGCCGGATCATTCTACGAGGTGCGGCGGGCGGACGGCGTGCGGCGGCGGCGCGTCCAGATCACCCGTCTCGACCTGCCCTTCCTCCTGCGGCCCTTCGCCGGCACGATCCGCCGCATCATCGAGGAGAAGGTCGAGACCCAGAACGAGTCTCCGGAGACGTTCTACGCTCACGACATCTTCCTGCACAGCACGCTGCCCGGGAAGCGCTACCTGCTGGTGGGCGTGCACAAGGCGATCGTGGACGAGGCGATCGACCGGTATGGCCGGCGCGAGGACAAAGCCGACCCGGCGACGCGGCGGCGCATCGCGCAGTGGCTGTACACCACGCCCACGCAGCGCGAGCTGCTCGTGCGTCCCGGACCGCCTTACGCCCTGCGCGCCGTGCTGAACGAGCACGGCACGCTGTTCGAGCTGACCCTCCTCTACCACTGGGGCGAGGTCGGCACGCGGATCGACTACGCCGTGGTCCGCGATCAGTGGGTCTGGCGGCAGGTGGACGCCGACGCGAGCAGCGAGCTGGCCGGCTTCGGACGCGTGGACGGCAAGCTCCGGCTGACCTTCTTCAACCACTGCCTGGACTGCCCGCCAGCACGGCCGAGCCGGTGATCTCGCCGCGCGCCAGTCGCTGCAGCGCCCGGTTCGCCTCTTCCAGCGGCAGGATCTCCGTCGCCACCCGCACGGGGATCGCCGCGGCCAGGGCCAGGAACTCCCGGCCGTCCTGCCGCGTGCTGTTGCTGACACTGCGCAGCGTGCGCTCGCCGTAAAGCAGCGCGTAATCGAAGGCCGGGATGCCGTCGAGGTGGATGGCGTTGACGGCGACGGTGCCGCCGGGCCGCAGGCAGCGCAGCGCCTCCACCACCACCGCCCCGGCCGGCGCGAAGACCACGGCGCTGTCCAG
>DATLZI010000165.1:0-8369 GCA_035574075.1 bacterium
CGGCGTCGATCCCCGCCTGGTGCAGCAGGCCCTCCGGGGCGGCTTCGCCGATTCCCGGGTCCTGCAGATCCACGGCGCGCGCATGATCGCGCGGGCCTACGTGCCCGGCGGGAAGGTGCGCACGCAGTTGAAAGACCTCCGCCTGGCCCTGACCCTGGCCGAAGAAGCCGGCGTAACCCTCCCCCACGTGGCCAGCGCCGCCGCCCGCTACCAAACGCTGGTGGAGCGGGGAGATGGCGACCTCGACCACGCCGCCCTCCACAAGCTGCTGCTCGACCCCGGCATGGAAGTTGCTACCTGAGGTGAGCGGAGGCTCCACCCGATAAACGGCAAACCCGTCGTGAGGCGGGGACGCAAAGCCACGGGACTCCACGATGGAGTCAGCCGGGTTGCCGAAGGGAGTCTTCTGCATGTCGATCCGGATCGGCGCGCTGGCGGGCATCTTCGACCCTCTCGCCGGAGGCATGACCGTCCTCTTCAGCGATCGCGGCAGCTCCATGCCGGAGGCCGGGAGGGCACCGTGATCGCCTCGGCCCGCCGGATCCTGGCGGACGGCAGCGGCCGCGCCGCGGCGCTGCTCACCCTGACGGTGACGGGCGTGATCCCCTGGATGGTGTGGGGACCGAAGCCGCCGTATCGCATCCCCGTCGTCAACGTCGCCCACGTGGCCTGCGACCTGCTCGCTGCGCTGGCGATCTGGCTGGCCTCCGGCCGTCCCGGGACGCCGCCTCGCGCGGCCGCGGCCTGGCGGTGGATCGCGCTCGCCCAGCTGGCCTATGCGGCAGGCGACGGGCTGTGGGCCTACTACGAGAGCGTTCTGCGGATCGACCCCTGGCCGTCGGCGGCGGACGTCTTCTACCTGCTCTTCTATCCCCTGATGCTCGCCGGAGTCCTGATGTTCCCGCGCGCACCGCAGAGCGGGCTCGAGCGGGTGAAGTTCACGCTCGACGCCGGAACGGTGCTCGTCGGCGGCTGGATGGTGATCTGGTACTTCGTCCTGGGGCCGACGGTGATCGAGGCCGGGGATGCCGTCACCCGCCTGTGGTCCGCCGCCTATCCGTCGGGGAACATCGTCCTGCTGTTCGCCGCGGCGACCCTCGTCCTGCGCGAGACACGGGGCGCGAGCCGGTTGGCGGCGGCCCTCCTCACCCTGGGGATCGCGGTGTTCCTCGCGGCCGACCTGGTCTTTGGCTACCTGTCGCTCCTCGACCGCTACGAGACAGGCAGCTGGCCGGACGGCCTCTACATGCTGACCCGCCTCCTGCTGGCCTGGGCCGCCGTCGTGGACGGGCGCGTCCGCTCGCGGGGTCCCGAAGACGCCCCGCAGCCAGCGGACCGGCCGCGCGGGGCGTACCTGCGGCTCGGCGCCCTGGCGCTGGGCTACGGGGTGCTGGTCCTCTCCAGTCATGCCGCCGTTGGTCCCGGCCCCGCGCCGGGCCCCCTCTTGTACGGGGCGATGATCATCACCGCGCTCGTGGCGGCGCGGGAAGCCGTGACGGCGCGCGAAAACCAGGCTCTGGTCGCCCATCTCCGCACGCTGGCCCGAACCGACCCGCTCACCGGATTGCTCAGCCGCGGCGAGTTCCTGCTCCAGGCGGAGCGCGAATTCGCCCGGTTCCGGATCTACCGTCGGCCCCTCTCAATCGTGATGATGGATCTCGACGACCTGAAGGCGATCAACGACCGGCTCGGCCACGACGCCGGAGACCGCGCCCTGGCGGCGACCGGCCGCATCCTCGCCGAGCACCTGCGCAGCGGCGACCTGGTGGCGCGCTACGGCGGTGACGAGTTCGCGGCGCTCCTCGTCGACACTGATGCCGCGAGCGCGGAGGCCACGGCCGCGCGCATCCGGGAGCAGGTCGCCCGGACGCTCCGGCTCGCGATCAGCACCGGCGTCGCCCAGGCGCAGGACACCCTGCCCGGCCTGCAGGCGACGCTGGAGGAAGCTGACCGGCGGATGTACGAGGCCAAACGGGCGCGCGGCGCTCCTCCAGCGCCCCCGGCGGCGCCCGGGGCACCGATCCCCCCATCGGCGCGACCGGCAGTGAGCGCCACGGGGCGAGAGGCGCCGATCCGTTCACGCTTCCCCTGAGGAGGCCCGTGGTCAGGGTGCGCGCCCGGCCGCGCTGCATCGCAATCTGGAGCTGCGAGGGATGCGGTATACTGAGGGCGAAGCGACGCGGTCGCCGCGTCTGCCACCCGTCGCCGCCGCGGGCCCGTAGCTCAACGGACAGAGCCACGCACTTCTAATGCGTTGGGTGGGGGTTCGACTCCCTCCGGGCCCGCCACGTCACGTCCGGGCATCCTGGAGAAGGGTTGGCGCCGCCGACCGAAAAGCAGTAGGTGATGCCGGCCTCCCGCGGCTCGACCGGCCCCCCACCCGCAGCCGCGCTCCGCCCGGCGGGGCGTGATCCCGGCCGCCTGTTGACCGCAGCGCTCATCGTCTACGGCCTGCTCTTCGTGCTCTGGCTGATCGCGCGGCCCGGCGCGGCGGAGACGCGCGCGCTGATCGCCGATGGCGCCTTCGTCCCGTCCGGCCTCGCCGTGGCGGTCCTCGCCTGGCGCACGGCGCGGCAGCGGGGGCTGTCATCGGCGACGCGCGGCGCGTGGCGGGCCATCGCTGCCGCGGTGACCCTCTGGTGGCTGGGCGACGTGACATGGCTGGTCTACTCGGCGGTCCTGGGTGAGCCGCCGTTCCCTTCGGCTGCCGACGCCTTCTATCTGCCGTTCTACCCGCTGATGATGGTCGGCCTGCTCGCCGTCCCCGGCGATCCCCAGAACCGGGTCGAGCGCACGACGTTCCTGCTGGATGCCCTCACCGTCCTGCTCGGCGGCTGGATGGTGGTGTGGTACTTCGTCCTCGGCCCCATCGCTGTCCAGGAGGGCAGCCATCCGCTGGTCACGATCCTCTCCGCGGCCTATCCGGTCGGTGACCTCGTGCTCATCTTCGGCGTCGCGGCGGTGCTGCTGCGCGCCTCCTCCCCCGCGGAGCGGCGCCCCCTGGCCCTGCTGGGGGCCGGCGGCGCGGCGTTCCTCGTTGCCGATCTGGCCTTCGGCGCACTCTCCCTGCGTGACGCCTACGCCGCGGGGGACTGGCCGGACGCCTTCTGGATGATCGCCGCTCTGCTCTTCGGCGCCGCGGCGCAGGCCCAGTCCCAGGAACCAGCAGCCGCGCGCCCGGAGGAGCCACCCGCCCCCAGCGGCGTTCGCGCCGTCAGTCCTCTTCCGTATGCCGCGGTGGGACTCGGCTATCTCCTCCTCCTCGCCGCGGGCCGCGCCACGCCCATCTATCCGCTGGGCGGCCTGCTCACCGGCGCCGTGGCGATCACCGCCCTCGTACTCATCCGCCAGGTCACGCTGATGAACGAGCACATCCGGATCCTCGCCGAGCTGCACGCGCTGGCGCGCACCGACCCCCTCACCGAGCTGCACACGCGCCGCCACTTCATCGAGCTGGCCGAACGCGAGTACGCCCGGACCCGTCGCTACGGCCGGCCGCTGGCGGCCCTGATGCTCGACGTCGACCACTTCAAGCAGATCAACGACCGCTTCGGCCACGGCGCCGGCGACGCGGTGCTGCGCACCGTGGCCGCGCAGCTGCGGGCCAGCCTGCGCGACATCGACCTGGTGGCCCGCTACGGGGGCGACGAGTTCATCGCCCTGTTGCCGGAGAGCACCGTGGAGAACGCGCTCGACATCGCCGAACGCCTGCGGGCGCGCGTCGCGGCCGCGGCCGGCGGCGTCGGGCCGCAGCGCATCGCCGCCACGGTCTCGGTGGGCGTCGCCTCCGCCGACGGCACGTCGAACCTGGAGGCGCTGCTCCGTCGGGTCGACCAAGCCCTCTATCAGGCGAAGGCCGCGGGCCGCAACACCGTGCGGAGCTGGACGGCGGACCGCTGACCTCACGCCAGGCGGGCGTGCGAACGCATCTTCGGCGGTGGCGACGATGGCGAGGAGGCGAACGGCAGTTCAGGCCAGGCGGTGCACGACGAGGACCGACGAGACCAGTCCGGCGATGAGGAACATCGCCGCGAGGCCGGCGCCGAGCGCGCTGACCTCGGTGGGACGCGACTCCCAGCCGATCATGCGGCTGAGGCGGCGGTACACCTGCCGCAGCTCAGCGGCGGAGCGCGCGTGGTAATACGCCCCGCTGCTGATCTCGGCCATCTCGCGCAGCGTGTCCTCGTCCAGGCGAACCCAGATGCTGCGGCCGCCGAGGTTCAGAAAGGTCCCCTCGGGCGTGCCGATCCCGACGGTGTAGACCTTGACCTCCTGATCCCGCGCGATCCGCGCCGCGTCCTGGGGCACGACGCCGCGGTTGCTCTGCCCGTCCGAGAGCAACACCACCGTCCCCGGCACGACCGGCCTCTCCGGTGGCGGCGGCGGTGACAGCGGATCGGCCGGGCGGCGGCGCCCAGGCAGGGCGTACACCGCTTCGACCAGCCCGTCGCCAATCGCCGTCGCGTACTCCGTGGTGAGCAGGCTGATTGCCTCGAGCAATCGGGCCCGGTCGGCGGTCGGCGGGACGACCAGCTGGGCGTAGCTGCTGAAGGTGACCAGGCCCACCTGCAGGCCGCGGGGCAGCGAGGCCACGAACTCCTGCGCCGCCTGCTTCGCCGCCTCCATGCGGTTGGGGGGCATGTCGTCGGCGAGCATGCTGCGGCTGACGTCGATGGAGAGGATGACGGTGGTGCGCGTCGTGGGCACCGGCATCGGGGCGACCGGGCGCGCCAGCGTGAGGATCACCAGCCCAAACGCCGCGCCGACGCACGCCGCGGGGAGGTGGCGCCGCCAGGGCCGGGTGTGCGCTGCGGCCTGGACCAGGAGACCGACCTGCGTGTAGCGCACCGCCTGCCGCGGCGGCCGGCGCAGGAGCCAGGCGTACAGCACCGCCAGCGCCGGGAGCAGCGCCAGGCCCAGGAGCATCGCCGGCCACTGGAAGGTCATCGTCTCAGGGCACCCGCCGGAACCAGACCATCGAGAACAGCGCGCCGACCACCATCAGGATCCCCGCCGCCCCGGCCAGGAAGGAGGTCACCTCGGTGCGCCGCCGCTCCCAGCCGATGGCACGGCCGAGCTGCCGGTAGATCCTCTTCAGCTCGTCGCTGCGCGAGATCTCCAGGTACTCGCCGCCGGTCGCCTGGGCCAGCTGCTGCAGCAGCGTGGCGTCGAACGGCACCAGGACGAGCTGGTTGTCCACCGTCATCACGCTGCCGTTCGGGGTGCCCACCCCCACGCCGTACACCTTCACCTTGCCCTCCACGGCCAGAGCCACAGCCAGGCGAGGATCGACGCCCAGGTTGCTCACGCCGTCGGAGAAGATCACGATCGCCGCCGGAGGCAGGTCCGGCGGACCGCCTGTCGCGGGCTGATCGGCCGGGGGCGAGGAGGGCGGGAGCGGCGGCAGAGGCTGCTGGGGCGGGCGCCCCACGTTGAGGCGCTCGCCGAGGAGCTCGCGGCGACCCGGCAGCACGCGCAGCGCCTCGACGATCGCCGAGCCCACGCCCGTCGACTGCTGCAGCCTGAGCCCCCTGATCGCCTCGCGCAGGAGCTCCCGCTCGGTCGTCGGGGGCACAAGCACCTGCGCGTAATCGCTGAAGACGACCAGGCCGACCTTCGCCGAACCAGGCATGGCGCGCAGCATCTCCAGCGCCGCGGCCTGCGCCGCCTGCAGCCGGTTGGGGGGCACGTCTTCGCCGATCATGCTCCGGCTGACGTCGATGGCAATGATCAGCGCCGCGCGGTTCACCGGCAGCGGGATCGCGGCGATCGGTCGGGGCAGGGCCGCGGTGAGGGCGGTGACGGCCACGAGGTAGAAGGCCGCGGGCACGTGCCGCCGGACCGCCGGCGGCCGCGACCAGAGCACGCCGAGGAGATGCGCGTCGGCCAGCGCCGCCTCCCGCCGCGCCGCGCGGCGCAGCAGGCGGAGGTAGGCCCACAGCAGCAGAGGCGGGGCCGCGAGGGCCCAGCGCATCACCGGCCAGGCAAACTCCATCGGCCCTTCCTCCGGCGGTACTGGATGAACCGCACCAGCGGGTCGAGGAGCGGTTCGGCGGTGGACAGCTCCAGGACGTCCGCGCGCGCCAGGCGGAAGGCGCTCTCCACGCGCGCGCGCTGCTGCGCCACGAGCTCCCGGTAGGCTCGCCGCACACGGGAGTCGGACGTATCCACCCACAGCTGCTCGCCGCTCTCCGGATCGCGCACGAACAGCCCGCCGACGTCGGGCAGCTCGCGCTCCGCGGGATCCTGAACCCAGACCGCGATCAGGTCGTGGCGGCGCGCCAGCTCCCGCAGCGGGTGGTCCCAGCCCGGCGCGCCCAGGAAATCTGAGATCAGGAAGACCAGGCTGCGCCGGCGCAGCATCCGCCCCAACCACCGCAGGCTCCCCGCCAGGTCGAGCGCCTCCTGGTCCCCGTCGCGCTCCGGCGCCTGCCCCAGGGTATGGAGGATGCGCAGGGCGTGCGTGCGGCCGCCCCGCGGGGGAACGAACGTCTGACGGCCCGGGAACCCGAGCAGCCCGACCTTGTCACCGTGGCGGGTGATGATGTAGCCGGCCACGCCGGCGAACTCGATGGCGGTATCACGCTTGAGCTGGCGGCGGGTGCCGAAGCGCATCGAGGGCGAGAGGTCGACGAGCAACCAGGCCGTGAGCTCCCGCTCCTCGCGGTACTGGCGGACGAACAGACGATTCATCCGCGCCGTGACGTTCCAGTCGATGCGCCGCACCTCGTCCCCCGGCTGGTACTCGCGCACCTCGGCAAGATCCAGGCTGGGGCCGTAGAAGATCCCCGTGTAGTCGCCGAAGAAGTAGCCGTCCAGCCGCCGCACGACCTTGAACTCCAGACGACGGAGGACGCGCTCGGGGGTCTCCAGGACCGACACGACGGTCAGGGGCGCGGCGCCGGGGTGGCCTTGGCCGTCTCGTAGGGATCGCCGATGTGCACGCGCGGCGCCGGCACGGCCTGCAGGATGCGGCTCAGCAGCTGATCGGTGGTGATGTCCTGCGCCAGCGCTTCGTACGAGAGCACGAAGCGGTGCCGCAGCACCTCCGGCGCGAGATCCCGCACGTCCTCCGGCAGGACGTACTCCCGGCCGCGGAGCAACGCCAGGGCCCGTCCCCCCAGGACGAGGTTGAGCGAGGCGCGCGGGCTGCTGCCGTAGGCGATGAACGGGGCGAGGTCGGGCAACCCGTAGTCCTTCGGCCGGCGGGTGGCGTTGGCCAAATTCACGGCGTACTCCATGATCTTGGGATGGACGTACACGGCGTCGGCGATGCGCTGCAGCTCGAGCAGCTCGTCGACGTGCAGGACGGGCTGGATCTCCGGGTGCTCGACGGTCATCCGCTCCACGACCGTGATCTCCTCGTGCACGCTCGGGTAGCCGATGACGACCTTGAACATGAAGCGGTCGACCTGCGCCTCCGGGAGCGGGTAGGTGCCCTCGCTCTCGATCGGATTCTGCGTGGCCAAGACGAGGAAGGGGTTGGGCAGGGGGAAGGTCTGCTTGCCGATGGTCACCTGCCGCTCCTGCATCGCCTCCAGCAGCGCGGACTGCACCTTGGCCGGCGCACGGTTGATCTCGTCCGCGAGGACGAGGTTGGCGAACAGCGGGCCGAGCTCGGTCTCGAACGTTCCGGTGTGCTGGTTGTAGATGCGCGTGCCGACAAGGTCGGCAGGGACGAGGTCGGGGGTGAACTGCACGCGCTTGAAGGTGCCGTCGATGGCCCGCGCGGTAGTCTTGATGGCCAGCGTCTTGGCCAGGCCGGGCACGCCCTCGATGAGGATGTGGCCGCGGGCGAGCAGCGCCGCCAGGATGCGCTCGAGCATGAGGTCCTGGCCGACGATGATCCGTTTGATCTCGACGAGCAGTTGGCGCATCGTCGCGGACGCTTGCTGGAACGTCTCCACGGGCAGGGTCACGGTGCACCTCGTCTCGTCGAACAGATTGCTAGCATACTACACCTCGTCCCCATGACGGTCAATCGGCCTCAGATGCCCGGCCGCTCGCCAAGCACCACGGTGGTGAGCACGGTCTGCCCGTCGCGCAACAGCTCCAGCGTCACGGTGTCGCCGATGCGGCGGCTCAGCACGTAGGCGGCCAGGGTGCCGAAGGTCGCCACGGGCCGGCCGTCGATGGCGACGATGACATCGCCGCCGCGCGGCAGGTCGCGCGCGCTGGCCGCCCGGCCGCCCCGCAGGCCGGCCAGCGCCGCGGGACCGCCCTCGATCACCTCGGTGATCAGCACGCCGCCCGGCGCCAGCCCCAGCTCAAGCGCCACCTGGGGCGTGATCGTGATGCCCGAGAGGCCCAGCCAGGGATGACGGACGAAGCCCGCTCGCAGCTCGGCGAGGTGGCGCCATATCGCCTCC
>DATLZI010000166.1:0-3677 GCA_035574075.1 bacterium
ATCGAGCGCGACAAGCTCGAAATGTTCAAGTCCAACTACGACCCGCGCCCCGGCCGGAAGCCGATCCGGCGCCTGCTGTAGCGCGCCGGGCGCCGATCGAGGCTCACGTATCGCCGTCGGTGGTGCGGTTGGCCTCGAGGAACGTCATGCTCTTGCGGAACCAGTCGTCGCCGATCTTGCCGCTGGACCGGAGATAGGTGAGCAGCACCTCGAACGTCAGCAACGAGACGAGGCGGATGCCCTCGCGCTCGAGCGCCTGGCGGCCGCCGGACTGGCGGTCGAACAGGGTGATGGCGTCGTGGACGAAGAGGCCCTCGTCGCGCAGGCGGCGGGCGGTGACGAGGATGCTGCCGCCGCCGGTGACGAGGTCGTCCATGACGAGCGCGGTCTGGCTGGGGTGGTAGATGCCCTCGACGTCGTACTCGAAGTCGTCCTTGCGCGGGTGCAGGTAGATGAGCGGGACCTTCGAGGTGAGAGAGAACGCCTCGGCGATGAGGAGCCCGCCGAACGGCACGCCGCAGACGACGTCGAACGGATCGACCTGGGGATGGCGCATGGCCTGCCGGGTCTGGACCTCCTGGAGGAGGATGGTGGCGGCGCGGGCGAGCGCGGTGGGGTGGGCGATGAGAAGACGCAGGTTGATGTAGATGGGGGAGTTGACCGTGGTCCGGCCGAGGGTGAAGTCGCCGAACTGGACGGCGCCGAGCCGCCAGAGCGTATCGGCAAGCCAGAGGTTTGATTGTGGTGGTGCGAGTTCTTCGGTCATGCCCCCCTAACGAAAAAGGCCTTCCATGCTGGAAAGCCTTTCCGTGCATCTATGCATCTGTCTGCCGGCAGACTCCGAACCGGGTAGTCCCCTGATGACTGGGAGTGTCGCTCAACTGGCGTTCCGTCTGATCATCGTCACGGGAGTCTGCCCTTGCCGGCGCGCCCTGCCCGCGCAGGCAGGGCCACTCAGTCGACTTGCCAGACACCCCACCTGATGCGGTCGTTCATGAGACACCTCCTTGTTGCTCGGCGGTTGCTCATGGCCCGTCCGGATCGGGCTATGATCTACGATATTGCGGAAACGCCGAGGGTGTCAAGCGCGGGTTGCCAGGGCGCGCACCCGGCCGGGCGATGATCCGCGCAGAGGGCGGCAACGGCGCGGCGCGCATGGTGCGCGCCAGGGAGGCTGCCACGTGGAAACGCCGGCCCTCGCCGTGCGGGGCGCGGCGCCCGGCGCCCGGCTCCGGGAGGCGCTTCGGGCGGCGCGCATCATCCACCCCTTCCCCACGCTGCTGAACGTGGCGGCGACGGGCGCCCTGGCCGTCGTCGCGGCTGATGGCTGGCCGGACGGCTGGGTCCTGGCGCGCATGCTGGCCGCGATGTTCTGCACGCAGGCGGCCATCGGGGCGGCGAACGACTACTTCGACCGGGAGCTGGACGCGGCGACGAAGCCGTGGAAGCCCGTGGCGGCGGGCCGGGTGGCGCCCAGCACGGCGCTGGGCGTCGCGGCGGCGCTGGTTGCGGTGGCGATGGTCGTCGCGGCAACGATCTCCGGCGGGAGCCTGCTGCTCATGGCGCTCGGCGCGGCATGCGGGCTGACCTACGACGCGCGTCTGAAGCGCAGCGTGCTGAGCGGCGTGCCGTTCATGGTCGCCATCCCGGCGCTGCCGCTGTGGGTCTGGGTCTCGCTCGGGGAGTGGGACGCCGTGCTCTGGTGGCTGCTGCCGCTGGGGGCGCTCATCGGCCTGGCGCTGCACGTGGCGAACACGCTCCCGGACCTGCGGGCCGACGAGGCGGCAGGCGTGCGCGGTTTAGCGCATCGGTTAGGTGTCAGCGGCAGCGCGATCCTCGCATGGGCGTCGTTCGGCGGTGCGGTTGGGCTGGCCGCAATCGCCGGTGTCGCGGCCGGTGGTGACGTGTGGCTGCTGACGGGGATCATCGTCGTGGCGATGCTGGCGCTGGCGGCATCCGTCGGAATGTACGCGCGGTGGCGGTCCGAATTCGCGCTTCAGGTAGGGTTCGGCGTGCTTGGCGTCGGCGCGGCGGCCGTGGCGGCGGGCTGGCTGGCGGCGGTGACGTGAGCGGCGCAGGTGCGCCGTCGCCAGGTTAGAGGCGGCTCAGCCGGGCGCGGATGCCGCCGCCGCAGCGCTCCGCTACGATGCATTCGTGAGCTCCGACACAATCGGCCTGTACGTCCACATTCCCTTCTGCACGGCGAAGTGCGGCTACTGTGACTTCAACTCGTACGCCGGGCACGAGCACCTGATCCCGTCGTACGCCGAGACGCTGGTGAAGGACGCCGCCCTCTGGCGGAGCGCCGTGCGGGGGCGCCGGGTCGCGACGGTGTTCTTTGGCGGCGGGACGCCCAGCCTGAACCCGTTGGAGGAGATGGCGACGATCCTGGAGGGGCTGAGGGCGGCGTTCGACGTGGCGCCGGACGCGGAAGTGACGCTGGAGGCCAACCCCGGCGGGCTGACGGCGGACTACCTGCGGGGACTGCGGACACTCGGTTTCAACCGGCTCTCGATCGGCGTGCAGTCGTTCGACGACGAGGAGCTGGTGGTGCTGGACCGGCGGCACACGGCGGAGGACGCGCGGGAGGCGTACCGTGCGGCGCGCGCAGCGGGGTTCGAGAACGTGAACCTGGACCTGATCTACGGGCTGCCGGAGCAGCCGCTGTCATCGTGGCAGCGCTCGCTGGAGGAGGCGATCGCCCTCGGGCCGGAGCACCTGTCGCTCTACGCGCTGACGGTGGAAGAGGGGACGCCGCTCGCACGCGACGTCGCGCGGGGGCGGACGGCGGCGCCGGACCCGGACATGCAGGCGGAGCACTATGAGTGGACGCAGGACCGTCTGGCCGCGGCGGGATACGAGCACTACGAGATCTCGAACTGGTGCCGGCCGGGGTGCCGTTGCGAGCACAACCTGGTGTACTGGCGTAGCGGGGAGTACCTGGGGCTGGGCGCCGGCGCGCACTCGCATCTCAACGGGGTGCGCTTCTCGACGGCGCTGCTGCCGAACCGCTACGCGGAGCTGGTCGACGAGACCGTGGCGGCCGGCGACGGCACGATGCGGCACGTCGTGGGCGGGGAGCGCGTGACGGAGACGCTCGCGATGGCCGATGCGCTGATCCTGGGGCTGCGCCTGACCGACGGCGTGAGCGCCGAGGAGTTCGCGCGGCGGCACGGCCGCTCCGTGGACGACGTGTACGGCGAGGTGCTCGCCGAGTTCGAGTCATACGGCATCGTCGAGCGGACGCCGACGCACCTCCGGCTGACGCGGCGGGGGCGCCTCCTGAGCAACGAGCTGTTCCAGCGCCTGCTGCCGGAGCCCGCGCCGGCGGGTTAACCGATCGATTCGCGCAACGACCGCAGGTCCTCGATGGTAGCGACGGCGGCGGTGGCCGACGAGTCGGCCGTCTCCAGGCGAAGCGCGCTCTCGGCGTCGTCGACGATGCGGCTGATGGCGGCGGCGGACGACGCGTTGCGCAACGCGGCGAGCGCCTGCAGGCCGATGATGCGTGGGGCACCGGTGCGCCCGCGGGCGACCGGCAGCGTGACGGACGCGCCTGCATGTGCATGCGCTTCGAGCAGCGAGGCGATGAGCGTCGCCGGGCGGGGCTGGCGCAGTTCGAGCAGGATGGCGGTATCGGTGTGGCGGGGCACGGCGCTTGCGCCGGTGCGGAGGGC
>DATLZI010000167.1:0-19144 GCA_035574075.1 bacterium
TCGAGAGCTGCGTCGAGGCCCAGGTCGAGCTGGGTCTGGGGCCGCTCCACACCCAGTTCGACAACGCGGGCTACGCCTACACCAGCCTCTTCCTGGACAGCGCCGTGGCGAAGTGGACGCTCGGCGCGCCCTACCACAAGCCCGCCGAGAGCTGGAAGCTCGTCGACAAGCTGCCGGTGCAGTACAACATCGGGCACCTCGCCGCGGTCACCGGCGACACGGCCAAGCCCGGCGGCAAGTACCTCGTCGCGCTGAACAAGTGGTCCGTCGATCAGTACAGCAACGTCGGGCCGCTGTTCCCGCAGAACTTCCAGCTCATCGACATCAGCGGGGACAAGATGGTCCTGCTCAGCAACACCCCGATCGGGCTGGCCGAGCCGCACCTCGCGCAGATCATCCCCATGGATCGCGTGAAGTCGTGGGCGACCTATCCGGAGCCGGGGACCAACGTCCTGACGATGAAGCCCGACCCGAACGCGACGACCGTGGGCAAGGAGCGGATCGTGCGCAAGGGCACGACGGTCGAGGTCTGGATGACGGCGATGCGCAGCCACTTCACCCCGGACCGCATCCAGGTGAAGCGCGGCGACACCGTGATCCTGCACATCACGAACATCGAGAAGGCCAAGGACGCGATCCACGGCTTCGCCATCGACCGCTACAACATCAACCTCAGCCTGGAACCCGGGAAGTACGAGACGGTGCGCTTCGTCGCCGATCGTCCCGGGGTCTTCCCCTTCTACTGCACCGAGTTCTGCTCCGCGCTGCACCTGGAGATGGCGGGGTATCTGGAGGTTGCGCCATAGATCGGCCGGGGGCCGGCCCCCAGGGGCCGGCCCCCTCGGCGCGGGAAAGGCAGGCGAGGCTCGTGGCGCTGGCAGTGATCCGCAGCGAGGTGACGCAGGCCCTGCGGCGCCCCCGGGGGTTCCAGCTCCGCTCCTGGGTCGCCGCAGCGCTGCTCGGCCTGTCCCTGGGGCTGCCTTACTGGCACCTCACGCTCTACGCGCCGCAGTACCCGGGCGGGCTGCGGGCCTCAGTCTACCTCACCCACGTAGGGGGCGACGCCGCCGAGATCGACATCCTCAACCACTACATCGGCATGAAGAGCCTGTCCCTGGCTGCCCCGTTGGAGCGCAAACTGGCCGTACCCCTGGTGGCCGGCGGGGTCCTCGCCGTGGCCGCCTCGGCCTTCCTGGGACGGTGGGGGTTGCTCCTGCAGGCGCCGGCGGTGGTCTTCCCGCTGGGCGTGCTCGCCGACCTCAGCTACTGGCTGTGGAAGTTCGGCCACTCCCTCGATCCCGGCGCGCCGATCCGCGTCGATCCGTTCATGCCGGCGATCATCGGCCGGAGCACGGTCATGCAGTTCTCGACGCACGCCGTCTTCGGCGCCGGCTTCCTGCTCGCCGCGGCCACTGCGGCGCTGGCGCTGTACAACATCGTGACCTGGAGGCGGAGCCGGTGAAGGCGCTCGCGACGCTGGCGATCCTCCTCGTCGCCGGCGCGGCCGCGGCCGCCGCGCCGGGCGGGGCGGCGGGGCTGCAACAGCAGATCGACGCCGCGCCAGCCGGCGCCACGCTGGTCATCGCCGGCCGGCACGGCGGGGGGATCACGATCCGCCGGCCGCTGCAGCTGGTCGGGGAGCGCGGCGCGGTGATCGACGGGCAGGGCCGGGGCACCGTGATCCGCATCGAGGCGCCGGGCGTGACGCTGCGGGGGCTGACGATCGTGCGCAGCGGGCGCGACCTGAACACCGAGGATGCCGGGATCTATGTGGGCGCCCCCGGCGCGGTCCTCGACGATCTCATCCTCGACGACGTGCTCTTCGGCCTGAACCTTAAGCGCGCGCACGGAGCCCTGATCCGCCGGGTCGCGGTACGCGGCATGGACCTGCCGCTGAGCCGGCGGGGCGACGGGCTGCGCCTGTGGTACAGCGACGGCGTGACCCTCACCGCGGTGCGCTTCGAGCGCGTCCGCGACATCCTCCTCTGGTTCGCCCGGGGCACGACGCTGCACGACCTGCGCGTGGCCCGCTCGCGCTACGGCGTGCACATGATGTACGCCGATCACACGCGCCTGCTGGACAGCCGCTTCGAGGACAACGCCGTGGGTGCGTACGTGATGTACAGCAGCGGGGTGCGCATCGAGGACAGCATCTTCCTCCGCCACCGCGGCTCGACCGGCGTGGCCCTGGCCTTGAAGGAGTCGGACGCCGTCACCGTGCGGGGCAACCTGCTGGCCGCCAACCACGTCGGGATCTACCTGGACGGCACCCCGCGCACGCCGGAGAGCGGCGGCCAGATCCTCGACAACGTCGTCGCCGGGAACGGCACCGGCCTGCACGTGCTGAGCTCCGCCGCCGGCAACGTCATCGCGGGCAACGTCTTCGAGGGGAACGCCCTGCCGGTCCGCCTGGACGGCGGCGCCCGCAGTGACACGGTCTGGCAGCGAGGCGGCCGCGGGAACTACTGGAGCGACTACGCCGGGTTCGATCTGGGCGGCGACGGGGTCGGCGACCAGCCGTACCGGGCGCGGCAGTGGTTCGAGGCGCTGGGCGACCGCGTCCCGGAGCTGGGCTTCTTCTGGGGCAGCCCGGCCGTGGCCGCGGCGGACTTCGCCGCGCGCGCGCTGCCGCTCTTCCCCCCGCAGGTGCTGCTGGAGGACCCGCGCCCGCTCACCCGGGCCGCCGTGCCGGAAGCGTTCCGGGGTGGCGGGGGGAGATGGGCCGTTGCTGTCGCCGCCCTGCTCGTCGCCGCCGCCGGTGGCGGCGCGCTGTGGGCGGCGCGACCACGCCTTCGGAGGATCCCCGCATGATCACGATCGATGATCTGTCCGTGCGCTTCGGCGAGGCCACCGTCCTCTCGGGCGTCACCCTCACGGTGCCGCGCGGCCAGCGCGTCGCGCTGATCGGGGCGAACGGCGCCGGCAAGACGACGCTGTTGCGCGCGCTGCTGGCGCTCGTCCCCTTCACCGGGCGGGCCGCGATCGGCGGGCACGACGTCCGCGGCGACGGGTCCCGCGCCCGCGCCCTCGTCGGCTACGTCCCGCAGACGCCGGCCTTCCCGCGCCACCTCACGGTGGCCGAGGTCGTAGCCTTCGTCCAGGACGTCCGCGCCCGCCCGGCGGATCCGCTTCCAGCGCTGGCCCAGGTGGGGTTGGCGCATGCGGCGGCCAAGCCCGTCGGGGTGTTGTCCGGCGGCATGACGCGACGGTTGGCCCTGGCCGTGGCCCGGGTCGGCGATCCGCCGGTGCTGTTGATGGACGAACCCGCCAGCTATCTGGACGCCGGCGGCGAGGCGCTGTTGCGAGGCTGGCTTGAGGACGCCGCAGCGCGCGGGCAGACTGTCCTTCTCGCCACCCACCATCTCAATGGGCTGCAGGCGCTGGTGGACCGCATCGTCCTCCTCGAGGACGGGCGCGTGCGCGCCGACGCCCCGCTCGGTCTGCTGCGCGAGGCGCGGTGGTTCGAGGTGCGCGCCCCCGGACCGGCGCCCCGGCTGCCAGAGGGTGTCGATCTCCTGCCCGCCAGCAACGGCGCGCTCCACCTCCGGGCCCGGCCGCGGGCGCTCCCCGCGCTGCTGCGGGCCCTGGGGGACCGGCCGGTGGACCTGGACCAGCCCTCGCTCGTGGACGTGCTGCGGGAGGTGCGCCGATGACCCTGCGCACGATCGCCCGCTGGGACGCCCAGGCGGTGCTGCGGGACCGCTGGTTCCTCGCCACGGCCGGCGCCTTCGCCGCCCTCGTCCTGGCCGCGGCGCTGGTCGCCCTGAGCGCGGTGGACGTGCTGGGGGTGAGCGCCTTCGGCCGCGCGGCGGCGACGCTCATCCACCTGGCGATGCTCTTCGTGCCGCTGATCGGCCTGACGGTCGGGGCGGTCTGGATCGCTGGCGAGCGGGAGAGCGGCTCGCTCGTCCTCCTCCTCAGCCAGCCCGTGGACCGGCGAACGATCTATGGCGGAAAGTTCGCCGGCGTGGCCTGGGCGATGGGCGGCGCCGTCGCTATCGGCTTCGGCGCTTCTGGCGCGCTGCTCGCCCTTCGCGCCGACGCCGACCGCGTGGCGAGCTTCCTGTGGCTCATCGTCCTGACCATCCTGCTGGCGCTGGCCACGCTGGCGATCGGCTTTGCCGTCTCCGCCGCCGCGCCGACCCGCAGCCGGGCGCTCGGCGTGGGACTCCTGCTCTGGCTGAGCCTGGTCGTCCTCAGCGACCTGGGGCTCCTGGGGACGGCGATGGTGTTGCGGTTGCCCGCTCCGGCCGTCCTGCTCCTCGGATCGCTCAACCCCGTGAGCGCCTTCCGCCTGGCCGCCGTGATCGGCGTCACGGGCAGCGCGGAGCTGACCGGACCGGTCGGGCTGTACGCGGTCGAGCGCCTCGGGCTCTTTGGCGTCCTGCTGGGCCTGACGGCGATCCCTATCGCCTGGACGGTCGGAGCGTTCTGGTACGGCCGCCGGGCGTTCCTCCGGGCGGTGGAAGGATGATCAGGCCCACGCTGGCGCTGGCGGTCCTGTTCGCGGTGAGCGCGCTGAGCGCCGGCTGCGGAGCGCAGGCCCAGACGGCGGCGTCCGGCGACGTCACCGTCGAGCTCGTCACGTCGCCGGCCAGGCCGGCGGCGATGCGGCCGGCGACCCTCCATCTGCGGTTCAGCACCCCCGGCGCAAGCGCCGCGGTGAGGGGGCTGACCGTGCAGGCTCGAATGCCGGAGATGGAGCATCTCGCCCGCGCCGTCGCGTTCAGACCTGTCGGGCCGGGTCGCTTCGAGGCGTTGCACGTCTTCTCGATGGACGGTACCTGGGAGCTCCAGGTCCGCGCCCTGGTCCAGGAGGAGGTCGTCACCACCCGCCTCATCGTGCGGGTGGGGCCCGAGTAGACTGCGTGCGAGGGGGCGATGACGATGGTGCGCTATCTGAGTAGTGCCGTTGTGATCCTGATCGGGATCTGGTCCTTCGCCCCACCCCCGGCGGCGGCGCCCGCGGCCGCCCCCACCGCTCCTTCCTCGACTGTTACCGCTGCGCTCCTGGCGCCGCCAGCCGTTCCCGCGCCCGTCCGGCGCGCGCCGGCCCGCGTCGTCGTGTCGCTGGAGACGGTGGAGGCGACCGGCGAGCTCGCGGAGGGGGTGCAGTACCAGTTCTGGACGTTCAACGGCACCGTGCCCGGCCCGCTGATCCGCGTCCGGGTGGGCGACGAGATCGAGCTGCGCTTGGCGAACGACCGGCAGAGCAAACAGATCCACTCCATCGACCTGCATGCCGTGAACGGGCCGGGCGGGGGCTCCGGGCTGACCCAGGTGTCACCCGGCGCGGCGAAGGCCTTCCGCTGGAGAGCCCTCAACCCCGGGGTCTACGTCTACCACTGCGCGAGCCCGCACATCCCCACGCACATCGCCAACGGGATGTACGGGCTGATCGTCGTCGAGCCCGCGGGCGGCCTGCCGGCCGTGGACCGAGAGTACTACGTCATGCAAGGCGAGTTCTACACCAGGGGCGCGCGGGGCGACCGGGGCCTGCAAGCCTACGACTCGGCGAAGGCCTACGCCGAGCGGCCGGAGTACGTCGTCCTCAACGGCCGGGTCGGCGCGCTGAGCGGGGATCGAGCGCTGACGGCGCAGGTAGGGCAGCGCGTGCGCATCTTCGCCGGCAACGCCGGGCCGAACCTCCCCTGGTCGTTCCACGTCATCGGGGAGGTCTTCGACCGCGTTTACCCCGAGGGCGCGGTGGGCAGCGCGCCGGCGACCAACGTGCAGAGCACGCTCGTGCCGCCGGGCGGCGCGGCGATCGTGGAGTTCAGGGCGGACGTCCCCGGCACCTACCTGCTCGTGGACCATAGCATCTTCCGCATCGATAAGGGGGCGGTGGGGCAGCTCGTCGTTCGGGGAACGGGGCCAAAGGGCGTCTTCGAAGCCGTCCCCGGCGGGCGGTAGGCGCCCCGCCCCCCTGGTCGGGCAACCGCGGCGAGAGATCGTCCGCGGTTGCCTACCAGTTTGCGGCCCAGCGCAGCGCGATCGACCCCGGCCCGGTGAAGAGGAGGGCGAGCGCCGCGGCGAGGAGCGCGAACTCGAACTCCCATCCGCCTCCCTGGGGTGCCACGAAGGGCGCCTTGGCCATGCCCCGCTTGACGCGCTGGATGGCCACCAGCATGTCGATCGCCAGCCCGAGCGCGATTAGCCGCGTGAACGGTCCGAGGATTAGCAGGAGGCTGCCAACGGTCTCCACCAGCGCGAGCACCCAGGCGAAGAGCGCCGGGGCGGGGATCTTCAGCTGCGCCAGGAAGCCGGTGACGCCTGCGATGCCCTTCATCGGACTCTTCGGGTTGAGCTTGGGCCAGCCGTGGACGATGAAGATGATGCCGAGCGCGACGCGCAGGATGAGCAGCCCCCAGTCGCTGAGGGGGGACAGGATGTCCGCCAGCATGGAGCGCCTTCCTCCTCTCGCGGTCCGGCCGCTGCTGGCCGGTCCGGGATTCCACCACTCTTATCATATGTTAGTAACTCGACAATTGTAAGTCAAGAGCCGGGCCACGACCCGACGGTCGCAGGAACCCCGTCTGCCTCCGGCGCCCGGCGCCGGCCGTACGTCAGGGTATCGGTTCGGGGACCGGCCGCAGGAGGGAGGCCACGACGGCGCCGCCGATGAGCAGGGCGACGACCGCCAGCGAGACGCCGATCGGCACCTTCACCGCCTCGGAGATCAGCATCTTCATCCCCACGAAGACGAGGACGAGGCTGAGCCCGACCTTGAGGTAGTGGAAGCGGTGCAGGATCCCGGCCAGCAGGAAGTACAGCGCGCGCAGGCCGAGGATGGCGAAGAGGTTCGAGGTGAAGACGATGAACGGGTCCTGGGTGATGGCAAAGATCGCGGGGATGGAGTCGACGGCGAAGACGATATCCGTCGCCTCGACGGTGAGCAGAGCCAGGAAGAGCGGCGTGGCGGCCTGCCGGCCGCTGTCGTGGACGAAGAAGGCTGCGCCGTGGTACCGCGGGACCACGGGCAGGAAGCGCCGGGCCAGGCGGACGATGTGGTTGCGCTCGGGATGCACCTCCTCCCCGCCGCGCAGCATGCGCAGGCCTGTGACGATGAGGAGGAGGCCGAAGACGTAGATGACCCAGTGGAAGGCGCTGAGCAGCGCCGCGCCGGCAAGGATGAAGGCCATCCGGGTGATGATCGCGCCGATGATCCCCCAGAACAGCACGCGGTGCTGGAGGGCCGCCGGCACGCCGAAGTACGAGAAGATGACCAGGAAGACGAAGATGTTGTCGACGCTGAGCGCCTTCTCGATGAGGTAGCCGGTGAGGAACTCCAGGCCGCGCGCGGGACCGAACCACCGCCAGACGAGGGCGTTGAAGCCCAGGGCCAGGACGATCCAGAACAGGCTCCAGCCCAGGGCTTCCCGGGGATGGACGGCGTGCGCCCGGCGGTGAAAGACCCCCAGGTCCAGGGCCAGCAGGCCGAGCACGAACGCGAGGAACGCCGCCCAGAGCAGAGGCGAGCCGACCGTCTCCATGCGCACCCTCCGTCCGGCCCCGCCCCTCAACGAGAAGGCGAGGCCCTCGCCGTGATCTCGATCAGGCGAAGGTCTCGCCCCCGCGACGCGGTGTCCCGGGCCGGATCACAGGGTGATCGTGCTGGCGGCCCGGACGAGGGATGGTCTCCCCGGCTACTCCCCTTCGTCGGACAGCCTACAGGGGAACCGCTGCTCTGTCAACGGCAGACCCCCGGCGCGGCAGGTGGGCTAGCGGCGCGCCGGTGCCGGGATCCAGCGATCCGCCCAGCGGTGGATCTCGCGCACGACGCGCTCGAGGGCGCGGCCTTTATCGGTCAGGGCGTACTCGATCCGCACCGGGGTCGCGGGATAGACGCGCCGCGAGATGATGCCCTCGGCTTCCAGCTCCTTCAGCCGCTCGGAGAGCAGGCGGTCGGTGAGCCCGGGCACCTGCTCGAGGATCGCGCTGAAGCGCCGGGGGCCGTCCATCAGGACGCGCACGATCGCGCCGCTCCAGCGCCGGCCGATCAACTCGACGGCGCGGTGATAGCGGGGGCAGATCGCGCGGCGGCCGTGGTCCGGTGACATCGCGACGGGGTGGTCCTCCAGGGCTCGATACTAATCGAAGGTAAGTCACCTGACAAGAGGAAGTTGCGAGCCTCATGCGTCGCGGAGAACCGGCCTACAGCACGGAGTAGCGCAGACGGGCGCCCACCCCGCCGTGCAGGCGCAGGCGCGCGGCGGCCTCGCCGTCCACCAGCTCCAGGCGGGCCGCGGCGCGTCGGGCCAGCAGGGGCAGCATCTGCCCGAAGGACCCCCGCTGGAGCGCCCCGCCGCAGGCCGGGCAGCGGTCGGCCGGTGGCACCGTGACGTGCCCGCAGGCCTCGCAGGTCAGGACGTCGCCGGCGACGTCGCGGTCCGCGGCCAGGACGAGCACGTTCTTCTTCGCCAGGGCGCCGACGACCGCGGCCGGCCCAACGACGGCGCCCGCGCGCCCTGTCGCCCGGGTGAGGATGTCGTCCACGAGAGCCAGTTCCCGCGCCCGCTCCTCCCGCAGCGCGACCGGCTGCGTGGCGCGATGGATCTCCACCGTGTCGAGGTCCGGCGGCGCGGCCACGACAGCGATCAGGCGCTGACGGGCAGCCTCGGGCAGGAGCCGGCGCGTTTCGCTCGCCGCCTCCTCCGGACCGGCGATGATCAGTCGCTCGACGCGGGTCTCCTGCAGCCACTGCGCCGCGGCCTCCGCCGCCGCCCGCCACAGCCGGCGGTGGTGTTCCTCGACGCGCGCCTCGAACGTATCCCGCTGGATGCCTCGCGAGGCGGCCATCCCGGCGCGGCGGATGAAGGTTGGCGGCCGGCCCGACGTGAAGCGCCAGGTGCCGGGATCCAGCTCGAGGACGTCGTCCTCCACCACCGTCGCCGCGCCAAGATAGGCGACGAGCAGTCGGGCGCGTTCCTTGTTCACCGCGAGCACGGCGTATGGTTCGTACTCATCGGCGGCCCAGAGCAGCGGCAGCACGTCAGGACGGCCGTAGGTCACCCGGCCGCGCAGCGGCACCGGCAGGATGTGCGTCCGCCAGAGATCGGGCGCGGCGAAGATGGCCAGGCCGCGGCCGCGCGGCCGTTCGTGCTCGACGAAGGCCAGGACGCGATCGGCCAGGGTCCTGACCGTCCGCCGATCAGAGGGCTGGAGGCCGTCGACGAGCGCGCTCAATGTGGTGCGCAGCCAGATCAGCCAGGCCGGCGGTTCGTCCTGATGCTCGGGCTTCGCGGGGTCGATGTCTGCGGCGACGGAAAGGACGTCGTTCCGCGTGGCGTCGATCAGGCCGGTGAGAGCGTCGGGCGCCAGCATGGTTGGAGACCTCTTCCGGGGTGCTAGGTCGGTCGCTGCCGGACGGTCAGCACCGGGACCCGGCTGTGCCGGACGACGTGCTCGGCGACGCTGCCGAAGAAGACGTGGGTCAATCCAGTACGCCCGTGCGTGCCCATGACGATGAGGTCGGCGTCCACCTCGGCGGCGACGTCGAGGATCGCGCTGCGCGGCGCGCCCTCCCGGATGAGCGCACGCACCCCCGGGAGCCGGGCGACCAGGCGGGCCATCTCCTGCTCCGTCTCAGCCCGGATGCGCTCCAGCAGCTCCCCGGCGGCCGGGACCATCGCCAGATTGGAGGGGAGGCCGGCCAGCGCGGCGATGCTGAGATCGAGGACGTGCAGCACGACGACCTCCGCCCCGAACGCGCCGCCCAGCGCCCGCCCCCAGCGCAGGGCGCCCTCGGCGCCGGGCGAGAAATCGGTGGCCACGAGGATGCGTCGGGGCTGCACCTGCTCCGTCATGGAACCCTCCGCGATGTGGGGGCCGCCGTCCCGCGGCGCTCCCTCTACCAGTATAACCGGAAGTCTACCCGGACCCCGGCACGACGCCGCGCTCCGGCGCGCAGCGGACCGCCCAATCGGACCGGCGCCCGATGGGCCGGCCTGGCGGACCGCCGTATCCTGGGATTGGGTGATCCGCCATGGACCGCGCTGCTCGTCCCATCCTGATTGCCACGGATCTCTCGCCGGGCTGGGCCCCCTTGTTCACGATCGCCGCGTCGCTGGCCCGGTCAGGCGCACCGCTGATCGGGCTGCACGTCTACAGCCCGGAGGATTACGCGGACGCGCAGCGCGAGACGGGCGTGCCGATCGATCAGTATGTCGCCGGCCTCCAGACCGAGATGCGCTTCCAGGCCGAACAGGCCGGCCTGGCCCCCGGGACGGTTCAGTACGAGATCGTGGAGGGATGGTCCGTGCCGGAGCGGATCCTGGAAGCCGCCAGGCGGACGCGTCCGGCGATGATCGTCATGGGTACGCACGGGCGGACGGGCCTGCGCCGGGCCCTGATGGGTAGCGTGGCGGAGGAGGTCCTGCGTCGGGCGCCGGTGCCGGTGCTGATCGTCTCCGCCACCGCGCTGGCGGCGCTGGCCGGGGAGGCGGCGAGGGCGGCATGACCGGGCAACTCACGGCGGGCGACGTCATGACGCGCCGCGTGATCACCGTGCGGCCCCAGACCCCCGTGAAGGAGATCGCCGCCCTGATGCTCGCTCACCACGTCAGCGGCCTGCCGGTCGTGACCGTGGAGGGCGAGCTGGTGGGCATCGTCACCGAGGCCGACCTCCTCCACAAGGAGACCGCGGGAGCGCCCGGGCGCCTCCCCCGGGCCGCCGCGCGCAAGGCCGAAGGGCTGACCGCGCAGGAGCTGATGTCCTCTCCCGTGATCACCGTGGACGAAGCTACGCCGCTGCACGACGTCGCCGCCCTGATGGTGCGCCGGCGGATCAACCGCGTGCCGGTGCTGCGCGAGGGGCGGCTGGTCGGCATCGTCAGCCGCGCCGACGTGCTGCGCGCGTTCACCCGTCCCGACGAGGAGCTGGCCGCGGCGGTGCGCGAGGCGCTGCTGCGCGACCTGTGGATCGACATCAGCCGGCTGCAGGTGACGGTGCGGGACGGCGTGGTGCGGCTTAGCGGCACCGTCGAGCGTCGGTCCGAGCGCGAGCTGGCCGGACGGTGGGCCGCGGCGCTGGACGGCGTGGTGGCCGTGGAGAACGACCTGCAGTTCGAGTTCGACGATCGTGCCGTGGCCCTGGGCGCCTCCTGGCCCCCGGCCCGATGAGCAGCGGGCGATGAACGCCACAGACCTGGCGCGCCATCTGGAACACGCGGTCCTGGCCCCGCAGGCCACCGCGCAGGACGTCGCCGAGGGCGTGCGCACCGCCACGCGCTGGGGGGTCCGCGCCCTGGTCGTCAAGCCCTGCCACGTCGCCCTCGCCGCTCGCCAGCTGGCCGGCACGGGGGTGAAGACCGTCGCCGTCGTGGGCTTTCCGCACGGCGGACAGACGGAGGCGATCAAGGTCGCCGAAGCGCACCACGCCGTCGCCGACGGCGCCGAGGAGCTGGACATGGTCGTGAACATCGGCGCCCTGCGGGAGCGCCGCAGCGACGTGGTCTTCTCCGAGATTTGCGCCGTGGTCGCCGCCGCCGGCGGCCGTGCGGTGAAGGTGATCATCGAGACGGCCTACCTGACCGACGTGGAGAAGCGCCTGGCCGCCCGGCTCGCCGCCCGGGCGGGCGCGGCGTTCGTCAAGACGAGCACCGGCTTCGCGCCCAAGGGCGCCACCACCGCCGACGTGGCGCTGCTGCGCCGCGTGCTTCCGCGGCGTGTGGGGATCAAGGCGGCGGGGGGCATCAAGACCTACCTCGACGCCCTCGCCCTGCTGCAGGCCGGGGCCGATCTCCTGGGCACCAGCCATACCGAGGCGATCCTGCGCGACGCCGCCTCGGCCGCGGCCTGACGATGGCCGCCCCCTGGGCCGTGGAGGCGCGCTGGCGGGGCCGGCGGCGCTTCGAGGGGCACTCCCCGACGCCGACCGTCGTCGCCATGGACGCCCGCGCGGACGCCGGCGGCGAGGGCAGCGCCCCGACGCCCATGGAGACGCTGCTCATCGCTCTGGCCGGGTGCACCGGCATGGACGTCGTCGGCATCCTGGAGAAGATGCGCGCGCCGCTGCGCCAGCTCACCGTGCGCGTCAGCGGCGAGCGCGCCGACCTGCACCCCAAGGTCTTCACGCGGATCCACGTCCGCTACGAGGCATCCGGTCCCGGCCTGACCAGCGAGCAGGTGCAGCGTGCCGTGCGCCTGTCGCAGGAAAAGTACTGCTCGGTGGCGGCGATGCTCCGACCGGCCGTGCCGCTGACCTATGAGGTCGTCCTGCGGCCCGCGGGGGACGCCGAGCCCCCCGCCCGCGCCGGCTGATCCGCCGCCATCCGGACGGCGGCCATCATCTGCGATGCGATCCAGGCCACCACGACCAGCCCCAGGACGAAGAGTACGAGGAAGAGGAGGAGGGGACTCCACTCCAGCCGGACCGGCTCCGCCGCCAGATCGAGGTATCTCGCCAGTTCCCTGTTCTGCAGCCATTGACGGGCCGCGGCGTTGGCCCCGAGCGCGGCGAACTGCACGAGCGCGGCGGCGACAGCGAGGGGGCGCGCGATCTCCCCGCGCTGCAGCACGATGAGGAGCCACGTGATCGCCGGCAGCCCGGCCGCCGGCGCCCGCCAGAACAGGGGGATGTCCACGGGCGCGGTCTGCGCGTAGCGCCAGCCGGCGACGAGGAAGATGGCGAGGCCGGCGGTCGCTGCGGTCCCCGCGACCCGCGCCGTGAAGGCCCGCCCGGCTCCCTGCGGGGGCGAGAGGATAGCGGCGTCGGCGACGATGAACCCCGCCGTCGTGAGCAGGGCCAGCCCGAACAGCATCAGCCAGCGGGGCAGCAGCGTGGGGTCGCCGGTGTGCAGGGCGAGGCCGGTCACGGCACCGGCCGCGTCGGTCCGGGCGGCCAGGGCGGGCCACGCCTCCAGACGCGTCATCAGGCTGAAGAGGTTGGCGAAGATGAAGCCGATTGCGGGGAAGAGCAGCGCGGCGACCCACACCGCCGCGCGGGCCAGACGCGGTCGCCGCCCGCCGCGCTCGCCCAGCGCGGCGATGTACACGGCGTAATACGCCACGGTGAGCAGGACGATCACCGAGAACCACGGCCAGGCGATCAGCACCCCGGCCGGGTAGAAGACGCGATAGTAGGCCACCTGCGTGAACAGGAGGGGGACGATGCCGAGGTTGATACCGGCGGCGACGATCAGCGGCATCCCCCCCAGCAGCCGGGCCCGCAACCGCCGGGCGGGCTCGCCCGGCAGCAGGCCAAGCAGCGCGGCCAGCGGGAGGCCGGCGTACCAGAGATGCATCGGCACCTGGTGCAAGGTGAAGCCCAGGACCTTGAAAACCTCGAGGAGCCAGAACGGCGCCGGGGAGCCCAGCGGCGAGGCCGGGCCGATCAGCTGGCGAGGATCGATCGGGCTCACGGCCCTCCTCCCGCTCCGTCGTAGCGCATCCCCGGGGGCGGCGGGGGCGCCACGGCGGCGAGGTAGTCGGCGAGCGCCTCCGCCTCCTCCGGCGTCCCCGCCCAGGGCGGCATGAAGAACCGCACCCGCTCGGGGTGCTCGACGAGGTCGCGCAGCATCGGCCGCGACCAGCCCCGCGTCAGCGCGCGCATCCCGCTGTAGCCGGCGACGGCGTGGCAGGCGTTGCAGTGGTACTGGAACAGCACCCGGCCGACCTCGACCCGCTCGGCCGCCGGGAGGTCGCGCAGCCGGGCCGGCGCGATGCGGCCAGCGCGGTCGAGCAGGGCCGGCCAGCGCGCGGCGACATAGGCCCTGGTCCAGGTCCCGCCCTCCAGGAAGCCGACGGCCCGGAGGCGGGGCACCTCCGGCGGGTAGATCCCGTTGCTCAGCACCACGTTGTAGATGACGTAGGGCTTGCGGACGGCTTCGCGGATGAACTCCCCGGCGGTGAACGCGGTGACGCCCAGCACGAAGAAGAGGATGGCGAACCCCGTGGTCACCCATCCCGGGTTGCGGTACGGCCCCAGGTACAGCATGATGAAGACCACCGCGGTGAGGGCGAAGATCAGCAGCATGAGGAGGTTGAGCGTGCTCGCCGCCTCCAGCGCCGCCCGGGCGGACGCGGGGAGGAAGAGATACCACAGGGCGCCCCCGCTCAGGACGAGCAGCGCGCCGAGCAGGGCGGGGCGGGCGGACCGGGCGCCGAGGAGCGTGCGCAGCTCCGGAGGGGCCTTCACCGCGGCGTGCAGGTAGACGTACAGGGAGGCGAGCAGCAGCGCGCCGCCGGTGCGCGCCAGGACCTGGGGGACGAACTGCGGGTTGAAGACGGCGGTCCAGAAGCCGCCGGTCGTCGCCCAGCGGCCGGGGTTGAGCATGAAGCCGGTGATCGCCGTGATCAGCACCAGGCTGATCCACGCCGCTATGGCGTAGAGCCATCCCACGGTCTGGTGCACGCGGGGGGGCAGCCGCCCCCAACCGTAGGAGAGAGCGAACGCCGCGGCGATCTCGATGACGAAGAAGACGTACTCGATCGCCCAGCCGAAGAGGAAGGTGTGGATGAGGACCTCCGTGGCCAGGGGGGAGGCCAGACCGATCGTCCACCAGATGCCCACCCCGGTGATCGCGCCGAAGACGACGGTGAGCAGCACGAAGAACCAGGCGTGCGACCGCAGGTAGCGCAACAGGGCCTCGTCGCCGGCGCGGTAGGCCCGCCCGATCTCCACGGCCAGGAACAGACCGCCGCCCACAGCGTAGTGCGAGACGAGGACGTGCAGGACGGCGACGATCGCGATCAGCAGCGGCGCGGTGAGCGCCGGGACCGACCACCACGGATAGTGCACGGCAGCCCCGAGGATACGCCGCGCGGGCGGCCCGACCTATCCGGTCGGGGGCCGATTCCCCCTCCCCCATTCGGATTTCAGGCGGTCCTGACCGCCAAATCGGTCCGGGGCCTGATGCCTCCTCGTCCGGCGGGGGAGTAGGCTGGAGCCAGCCTTCCGGGAGAGGAGGCCACAGCCGTGCTCGTGCGCGACCGGATGACCGCTCCGGCGATTGTCGTCGAACCGAGGACGTCCATCTACGACGCCCTGGCGCTGATGAAGGAGAAGCGCATCCGGCGGTTCCCCGTGGTGCGGGGTCGCCGGCTGGTGGGCGTGGTCACCTGGACCGACCTGATGCGCGCGTCGCCATCCCCGGCCACCTCGCTCACGGTGTGGGAGATTCCCTACCTGCTGATGAAGGCGCCCGTCTCAGAGGTGATGACCCGGGAGGTGATCACCGTGGAGCCCGGGGCGACGATCGAGGAGGCCGCCGTCCTGATGCGCCGTCACAAGATCGGCGGGCTGCCGGTTGTGGAGCGGGGCGCGGTCGTGGGGGTCATCACGGAGAGCGACATCTTCGATGCCTTCATCGACCTGATGGGCCTGCGCCGCGGCGGAGCTCGCCTGACGATCGAGCTGGAGAACCGCGTCGGGGCCCTGGACGAGGTCGTCCGCACGATCACGGTCTGCCAGATCAACATCCACAGCCTGGCGGCCTACACCGGGAACGGGTCGGGGCAGGTCGTCGTCCGGGTCGACACGCCCTATCCCCTGCACCTCGTGCAGTTGCTGTCCGAGCGCGGGATCAAGGTGACGCATCTTGCCCCCCTGCCGGAGGCCGAACCCGGCGCGGCCTGAGGCCTGCCGCCGGCGGCGGAGATCAAGGAGGATCGAGCAGCGACGATGGCTGCGCGACGGCTGATCACGATCGATGGGAACGAGGCGGCGGCCTCGGTCGCCTATCGGGCGAGCGAGGTCATCGCCATCTACCCCATCACCCCCTCGTCCCCGATGGGCGAGCTGGCCGACGAGTGGGCGGCGAAGGGCCGGCCGAACCTCTGGGGCGTGGTGCCCCAGGTCGTGGAGATGCAGTCCGAGGGCGGGGCCGCCGGCGCGGTGCACGGGGCGCTGCAGGCCGGCGCGCTGACCACGACCTTCACCGCCAGCCAGGGCCTGCTGCTCATGATCCCCAACATGTACAAGATCGCCGGCGAGCTGACGGCGTTCGCGATGCACGTCTCGGCGCGCACCGTGGCCACGCACGCGCTGTCCATCTTCGGTGACCACTCCGACGTGATGGCCGCGCGGGCCACCGGTTTCGCCCTGCTGGCCAGCGCCTCCGTGCAGGAGGCGCACGACCTGGCCGCGGTGGCGCACGCCGCCACGCTGCTGGCGCGGGTGCCGTTCCTGCACTTCTTCGACGGGTTCCGCACGAGCCATGAGATCGCGAAGATCGAGGAGCTGACCGACGACGATCTGCGCGCGCTGCTTGACGAGGCGGCGATCCGGGCGCACCGGGAGCGAGCGCTGTCGCCGGACCGGCCGGTGATCCGCGGCACGGCGCAGAACCCTGACACCTTCTTCCAGGCGCGCGAGGCCGCCAACCCCTTCTACCTCGCCGCGCCGATGGTGGTGCAGCAGGTCATGGACCGCCTGGCGGCGCTAACCGGGCGGTCCTACCATCTCGTGGACTTCGCCGGCCACCCCGACGCCGAGCGGGTGATCGTGGCCATGGGATCCGGCGCCGAGGTGGCGCAGGAGACGGCGGAGTGGCTCGCCGCGCGGGGCGAACGGGTGGGGGTGATCACGGTCCGGCTGTACCGCCCGTTCCCGGCCGCCGCCCTGGTCGCCGCCCTGCCGGCCAGCGCGCGCGCCGTGGCGGTGCTGGACCGCACGAAGGAGCCGGGCGCCCTGGGCGAGCCCCTCTATACGGATGTGATGGCCGCCTTCGGCGAGGCGGTCGGCGCCGGCACGCTGCGCACGATGCCCCGGGTGATCGGCGGGCGGTACGGGCTGTCCAGCAAGGAGTTCACGCCGGCGATGGTCCGCGCGATCTTCGACGAGCTGGGCCGTCATGCGCCCCGGCACCACTTCACGGTGGGCATCACCGACGACGTCACCGGCACGTCGCTGCCCGTGGATCCGGCCTTCTCGATCGAGCCCGAGGATGTGACGCGCTGCGTCTTCTACGGGCTCGGCTCGGACGGGACGGTGGGCGCGAACAAGAACTCGATCAAGATCATCGGCGAGGAGACCCCCTTCTACGCCCAGGGCTACTTCGTCTACGACTCCAAGAAGTCCGGAGCGATGACGGTGTCGCACCTGCGCTTCGGGCCGCGGCCGATCCGCAGCCACTACCTCATCTCGCGCGCGAACTTCGTGGCCTGCCACCAGTGGCGATTCCTGGAGCGCTACCCGGTGCTGGAGACGGCGATGCCCGGGGCGGTGGTGCTGCTCAACGCGCCCTACCCGCCGGACGAGGTCTTCGACCACCTCCCGCGGGACGTCCAGGAGGAGATCATCGCCAAGCGGCTGCGCGTCTACGCCATCGACGCCGCGCGGGTGGCGCGCCAGACCGGCATGGGCGGCCGTATCAACTCCATCATGCAGACCGCCTTCTTCGCCATCTCCGGGATCCTGCCGCGCCAGGAGGCGATCGCCCGGATCAAGGAGGCGATCCGCAAGACCTACGGCCGTAAGGGCGAGGACATCGTGCAGGCCAACTTCGCCGCGGTCGATGCCACCCTGGCCAACCTGCACGAGGTGCCGATCCCTCCGCGGCCCACGGCGGCCGCGCCCCGTCCACCGGTGGTCAGCGCCGCGGCGCCGGAGTTCGTGCGGCGCGTGACCGCGGTGATGCTGGAGGGGAAGGGCGACCTGCTGCCGGTGAGCGCCTTCCCGCCGGACGGCACCTGGCCGACAGCGACGAGCCAGTGGGAGAAGCGCAACATCGCCGACGAGATCCCGGTCTGGGATCCCGCGATCTGCATCCAGTGCAACAAGTGCGTCCTGATGTGCCCGCACGCCGCGATCCGGGCGAAGGTGGCCGAGCCCGCGCTGCTGGCCGGCGCGCCCCCGACCCTGAAGCACACGCCCTACCGCGGTCCGGAGTTCAAGGGTCTGGCCTACCTGTTGCAGGTGGCCCCCGAAGATTGCACCGGCTGCGGGCTCTGCGTCGAGGTCTGCCCGGTAACCGACCGGGCGAACCCCGCGCACAAGGCGATCGACATGGCGCCGCAGGCTCCGCTGCGCGCTGCCGAGGCGGAGAACTTCGCCTTCTTCATGTCTTTACCGGATCCCGACCGGACGAAGGTGCGCACGGACGTGAAGGGCAGCCAGTTCCTGCGCCCGCTGTTCGAGTTCTCCGGCGCCTGCGCCGGCTGCGGCGAGACGCCCTACATCAAGCTCCTCACCCAGCTGTACGGCGACCGGCTGCTCATCGCCAACGCCACCGGCTGCTCGTCGATCTACGGCGGCAACCTGCCGACGACGCCCTACGCCGTGGACGCCTGCGGCCGCGGGCCAGCCTGGGCGAACTCGCTGTTCGAGGACAACGCGGAGTTCGGACTGGGATTCCGCCTGGGGGTCGACATCCAGACGTCGCAGGCCAGGCAGCTGCTCAGGGTGCTGGCCGGACAGGTGGGGGAGAGTCTGGTGGAGGCCATCCTCTCCGCGGATCAGTCCACCGAGGCGGGGATCGAATCTCAGCGGAAGCGGGTGGAGATCCTGCGGCGCCGGCTGGCGGAAATCGCTGATCCGCGCGCCGCGCAGCTCGAGCGCCTCGCCGAGTTCCTCGTCCGCCGCAGCGTCTGGATCGTGGGCGGCGACGGCTGGGCCTACGACATCGGTTACGGGGGTCTGGACCACGTCCTGGCGATGGGCCGCGACGTGAATATCCTCGTGCTCGACACAGAAGTCTACTCCAACACCGGCGGTCAGCAGTCGAAGGCCACGCCGCTGGGCGCCGCGGCGCGCTTCGCCACCGCCGGCAAGACCATCCCGAAGAAGGACCTCGGCCTGCTGGCCGTGACCTACGGCACGGCGTACGTGGCGCGGGTGGCGATCGGCGCCAAGGACGCCCAGACCCTTCAGGCGTTCCGCGAGGCGGACAGCTTCCCCGGCACCTCCTTGATCATCGCCTACGGTCCGTGCATCGAGCACGGCTATGACCTGCGGCTGGGCGCGGAACACGCCAAGCTGGCCGTGGACAGCGGCTACTGGCCCTTGTTCCGGTTCGATCCGCGCCGCGCCGAACGGGGGCTGCCGCCGCTCGTCCTGGACTTGCCGCCGCCGAAGATCGACATCGCGGAGTTCATGGCCGCGGAGACCCGCTTCCAGATGGTGATGCGCGCCGACCCCGAGCGCGCCCGGACGCTTATCGAGGCCGCCCGGCGCGAGGTGCGCGCCCGCTACGCCCTCTATGAG
>DATLZI010000168.1:0-4614 GCA_035574075.1 bacterium
CGACCGGCGCGTCCCCGGCCGGCGCGGCCTCAGGGGCCTCCGCGGCAGCGGCCACTTCCTCCTCGGGCAGGTCGACGAAGAGCTTCTTCGCCTCGATCTCCTTGATCTGCGTCTCGCTCTTGATGTCGATCCGCCAGCCGGTCAGCTTCGCCGCCAGGCGCGCGTTCTGCCCCTCGCGCCCGATCGCCAGGGAGAGCTGGTTGTCCGGCACGATGACCTGCGCCGTCTTCGTCGCCTCGTCGATCTCCACGCGGGTGACCTTCGCCGGGCTCAGCGCCCCGGCCACGAACTGCGCCGGGTCCGGATGCCAGGGCACGATGTCGATCTTCTCGCCCTTCAGCTCGTCCACGATCGCCTGGACGCGGGTGCCCTTCGGCCCGACGCAGGCGCCGACGGCGTCCACGTTCTTGTCGCGCGAGGCCACGGCCAGCTTGCTGCGCGCCCCGGCCTCGCGGGCGATGGCCTTGATCTCGACGATCCCCTCGTAGATCTCCGGCACCTCCAGCTCGAAGAGCCGCTTGAGGAGCCCCGGATGGGTGCGCGAGACGACGATCTGCGGTCCGCGCGTGCCCTGGCGCACCTCGACGACGTACGCCTTGATGCGCTCGCTCTGCCGGTAGCTCTCCCGCGGGATCTGCTCCGTGGGCGGGAGGACGGCCTCGATGCGCCCCAGGTCGAGGTAGACGTTCTTGCGCTCGATGCGCTGCACCGTGCCGGTGACGATGTCGCCCTCGCGGTCCCGGAACTCCTTGTACACCAGGTCGCGCTCCGCCTCGCGCAGCCGCTGCACGACGACCTGCTTGGCGGTCTGCGCCGCGATGCGGCCGAAGTCGCGCGGCGTGACCTCGATCTCCACCATCTCCCCGATCTGCGCCGTGGGATCCCACTCCCGGACCTCTTCCAGCGCGATCTGCGTGGCTTCATCTTCGACCCGCTCGACCACGGTGCGGATCTGGTAGGCCCGCATCTCGCCGGTCTCCCGGTCGACCTCGATGCGCATGTTCTGCGCCGAGGCGCCGTAGTTCTTCTTGTAGGCGGAGAGCAGCGCGGCCTCGATCGCCTCGATGATCACGGCCTTGCTGATGCCCTTCTCTTCCTCGAGCTGCTCGAGGGCCTTCATCAACTCGACGTTCATCGGTCCACCTCACCCCCGCGCGACCGGTGCAGGTCGGCGCGCAGGTCTTCCGGCTCCACGATCAGCTGCGCGCGCTGGATGGCGGCCTTCGGGATCTGCACCTGCCGCCGGCCCGCCAGCTCCAGCACGACGGCGTCCCCCATCACGCCCAGGAGAATCCCCCGGAACCGTCGCTGGCCGTTGATCGCGGCGTGCGTCTGGATCTCGGCGCGCCGGCCGGCGAAGCGCCGGAACTCGGCGTCGCGGCGCAGCGGCCGGTCCAGCCCCGGCGAGGACACCTCCAGCGTGTAGGCGTGCGGGAAGAGATCGTACAGGTCGAGCTGGCGGCTGAGCTGCTCGCTGGCCCGGGCGCACTCTTCCACCGTGATGCCGCCCTCCGGGCGGTCCAGCAGCACCCGCAACACCGTGCGCTCGCCGTCGCCCTGGACCTGCACGTCCACGGTCTCCAGGCCCAGATGCGCCGTGATCGGCTGCAGCAGCGCTTCCACTTCCGCGGCGATCTCCTCTCGCTCCATCGCTCTGTCCCATCCATAAAAAAGAGTGGGCCCCCAAGCGTCCCACTCCGCCGCCTCCGACCGGAGGCGTCCCCGATAAAAACCATGTCGCGCATTGCACGCGACAGGGTGAGTATAGCACGCGGCCGCGGTGATGGCAACCGAGGGGCGGCGGGGCTCCCCGCCGAACACCCCCTCCCGGAGGCCAGCGCATGCACATCCGCATCGAACAGGCCGCGGCCCACGCCGGACGATCCGTGGAGCTGCGCGGCTGGTTGTACCACAAGCGCAGCAGCGGGAAGATCCACTTCCTGCTGGTGCGCGACGGCAGCGGCATCCTGCAGGCCGTCGTCGCCCGGGACGAGGTGCCGGAGGCGGTGTTCGCCGCGGCCGAGAGCCTGACCCAGGAGTCGTCGCTGATCGTGCGCGGCACGCTGCGCGAGGACCGGCGGGCGCCCGGCGGCTACGAGCTGAGCGTGCGCGACCTCACGGTGGTGCAGCGGGCCGCGCCGTACCCGATCACCCCCAAGGAGCACGGGGTGGAGTTCCTCATGGATCACCGCCACCTCTGGCTGCGCAGCCGGCGGCAGCACGCCCTGATGCGCATCCGCGCGGAGGTGATCCGGGCCTGCACGGACTTCCTCGACGCGGAGGGCTTCCTGCGCGTGGACGCGCCCATCCTCACCCCCGCGGCGGTGGAGGGCACCACCACCCTCTTCGAGACGACGTACTTCGACCTGGGCCGGGCCTACCTCACGCAGTCCGGCCAGCTCTACAACGAGGCCGCGGCGGCGGCGTTCGGCCGCGTCTACTGCCTCGGGCCCACCTTCCGCGCGGAAAAGTCGAAGACGCGGCGGCACCTCATCGAGTTCTGGATGCTCGAGCCGGAAGCGGCGTTCATGACGCTGGACGAGTACATGGCGCTGGCCGAGCGGATGGTGGCCAGCGTCGTGGCGCGGGTCCTGGAGCGGCGGCGGCCAGAGCTAGAGGCGCTGGAGCGCGACCTCCGCAAGCTGGAGGCCGTGCAGGTGCCGTTCCCGCGCCTGTCCTACGACGAGGCGATCGAGCGGCTGGCCCAGGCCGGCCAGCCGGTGGCCTGGGGCGACGACTTCGGCGGCGACGAGGAGACGCTCCTCGCCCGGGCCTTCGACCGTCCGGTCTTCGTGCACCGCTACCCCGCCGCGGTCAAGGCGTTCTACATGCAGCCCGATCCGCAGCGGCCGGAGGTGGTCCTGGGCGCTGACCTGCTGGCGCCCGAGGGCTACGGGGAGATCATCGGCGGCGGCCAGCGCATCCACGACGCCGAGCTGCTGGAGCGACGCCTGGAGGAGCACGGCCTGCCCAAGGACGTCTACCGCTGGTATCTCGACCTGCGGCGCTACGGCAGCACGCCGCACTCCGGATTCGGCCTGGGCATCGAGCGGACCGTGGCCTGGATCGCCGGCATCGAGCACGTCCGCGAGGCCATCCCCTTCCCGCGGCTGCTGAACCGACTGTATCCCTGAGCGGCTAGCGCATGGCGCGCAGCGCGGCGAGGACCTCGGCGCTGTGCCCCGCCACCTTCACGTTGGAGAACACCTTCGCCACGCGGCCGCGCTCGTCGATGATGAACGTCGTGCGGGCCACCCCCATGTAGCGGCGGCCCATCATTGACTTCTCCACCCACACCCCGTAGGCTTCCGCCGCCTCGTGCGCGGTATCGGCGAGCAGCGGATGGGGGATCCCGAGCTTCGCCTTCCAGCGGCGATGGGACTCCACGCTGTCCGGGCTGACGCCCAGCACGGCGACGTTCAGCTGCTGGTAGGCCGCGTAGTCGTCACGGAACGCGGTGGCTTCGATCGTTCAGCCCGGCGTGTCGTCGCGGACGTAGAACCACAGGACGACCCGCTGGCCGGCGAAGTCGGCCAGCCGCACGATGCGGCCCGTCTCGTCGGGCAGGGCAAAGGCGGGAGCCGCGGTGCCTTCGGCGATCACGGGGAATGAGTTTGGCGCCGATCACCGAAATCCCCTCTCGGCGATGCCCCAACCTCCCGAGATCGCCCTGATCTTCGACCTCGACAACACCCTCATCCACTCCCGGATCGACTTCCTCGGCACGCGCCGGCGGCTCATCGCGGTCCTCGAGGAATCCGGCGCGCTCCCCGCCCCGCCGGAGGTGCTGCTGCGGGAGCCGATCCCGCACCTCGTCGCCCTGGGCGAGCGCAGCGGGGCGGCGCTCGGCGAACGGATGTGGGAGATCGTGGCCGACGCGGAGGCCGCCGGGTTGCAGGACGCCGAGCTGGTCGCGCACGCCACCGAGGTGCTCCAGGCGCTGCGCGCCCGGGGGTACCGTCTGGCCCTCCTGACCAACAACGCCCGGGTCGGCGTGGAGGCCAAGCTGCGGGACCTGGGACTGGCCCCCTTCTTCGAGGTCGTCGCGACGCGCAGCGAGGTGCCTGCCCTTAAGCCGTCGCCGGCCGGGGTGCGCTACATCCTGGAGCGGCTTCCCGGCGTGCGGCTGAGCTACGTGATCGGGGACGCCTGGATCGACGGCCGGGCGGCGGAAGAAGCCGGCGCGCGGTTCATCGGTTTCGGCGACCGGCAGGCAGCGGCGCTGGAGCGCGGGGTGCGGCCCTGGGCCTGGATCACCGACCTCCGGGAGCTGCTCGCCCTGGAGCTCACCAGAGATAACTGAACTTCGCGGCGAACCGGCGCTCCATCTCCTCCCGGTGCAGGCCGTACACCGGGCACTCCCGCAGGCGGCAGACCTGCAGGGCGTGGTTGCAGTAGGCGTCGGGCAGCTCCCAGCAGCGCTTGCTGGCGAAGTAGGCGGCGCAGACGCCCTTCTTCGGCAGATGGCGGGTAAGCTCTTCGAGCGACGGCTGGGGCTCGGGTTCAGGCGGCGCATCACGGACGAGCTTGAGGATCGGGCGGATCGGCTCGTCCAGACGGGTCTGGGCGGGGGGACGCACCGCGGCGGCGCCCGGCGGGGCGGGCGGCGCTGGC
>DATLZI010000169.1:0-7897 GCA_035574075.1 bacterium
AGGAGGCTACTCCTCGTCGCGATCTTCAATGATCGATAGGGCCTGGGACAGCGCGGCGGTGAGGAAGGCCGTGGCTTCGTGTTCGCAGAGGTCGGTGAAACCGCGGCGCTCGAGGAAGCCGCGGAGGGCCGGGACGAGGGCGCTCAGCTTGCGGGACATGTACGAGAACAGGTCCCAGTAAGCTTCTTCCGCCGCCGGGTCGCTGGGGCCGGTACGCTCCATCAGGGTGAGGTAGCGGGTGTGCAGGTCGCGGTACTGCGCGTCGTGCTCGTGCGCGCTGCGCAGCTCGTCGATGAGCGCGCTGATCTCGGGATCCTCGAGCGCTTCCTGGGAGAGGAAGCTCATGTCCAGGAGCAGCTCGCTCAGTTCTTCCGTGGGATGCCCGAGGTACAGCTCGGCCTGGTGAGATTCCACCCCGATCAGCCGACGCAGCTCGCGGCTGAGTTCATCGTCGGCCTTCGGCAGTCTAGGCGGTCGGGCGGGGCTGCGCTCGTCGCTGCGGTCGCGCACCGAGACCCGAGCCAGCGCGTCGCGGCCGAAGCGCCGCTGCAGGTAGGCCTCGGCCTCCTCGCGGCCCAGCGTCTTCGTGCTGCGGAAGAGCAACCGGTCGCCGGTGAAGCCGCGGTACTGCCAGCCGTCCGCGACGAGGCCTTCCACCCAGCGCGCCACGTCGCGCAGCCAGGGGCCGTGCGTGGCCACGCCGCGCAGCAGGGCGGCGATCACCGCTTTCGTGGAGCGTCCCCGCACGACGAGCCGGCCCGGTTCGTCGAACAGGCGGATCTCGATTTCGGTGTGCGTCGTCCTCGCCATGCAGAGGTGGTTTCAGTATACCACGACAGGAGTTGCCGACGGACGGAGGGAACACAGCACGAGGTCTCCCCGATGATCACCGACCGCGCCGCCCGCGAGGCGATCGAAGCGCAGACCCTGGCGCCGTACGCCGTGCGCAGCGCGCGCACGCGGCGACGCTACCACGAGCCGCCCGATCCCTACCGCACCGAGTTCCAGCGCGACCGCGACCGCATCCTGCACTCCACCGCCTTCCGGCGGCTGCAGCACAAGACACAGGTCTTCGTCGTCACCGAAGGCGACTTCTATCGCACCCGCCTGACGCACACCCTCGAGGTCAGCCAGATCGCCCGCTCCATCGCCGCCGCCCTCGGTCTAAACGTCGATCTCGTCGAGGCCATCGCCCTGGCCCACGACGTGGGCCATCCGCCCTTTGGCCACGCCGGCGAGCAGGAGCTGCACCTGCTGATGCACGACGCCGGCGGCTTCGAGCACAACCTGCAGGCCCTGCGCGTCCTCGATGAGCTGGAGATCCGCTACGCGATGTACCCGGGATTGAACCTCTCCTGGCACGTGCGGCAGGGCATCGCCACGCACGCCACGCTGTACGACACGCCGGCCGTCCCCGCGGAGTTCGCGCAGACGGCGAGCGCCTCGCTGGAAGGGCAGGTCGTCGACCTCGCGGACATGATCGCCTACAGCACCCACGACCTCGACGACGCCCTGCGCATCGGGCTGGCCGAGGAGCGCGATCTCGAGGCGCAGGGCATCGAGCTGTGGGTGGAGGCCGCGCGCTACGCCGATCAGCTCGTCGCCCGGCGCGATGCCGCGGACCGCCAGGTCGAGCTGTCCCTGGAAGAGATGCGCGGCGAGGTGCCCGCGCGCTACCTCCCGCCGGGCTCGCGGCGTCGCCCCGAAGTGCGGGTGCGCGAGGCGATCCGCTGGATGATCGGCCATCTGGTGGAGGACGTCATCGCCACCTCCGCCCGGCGCCTGGCCGAGGCGGCGCCGCTCAGCCCCGAGGCGGCGATGGCCGCGCCCCGCCTGATCGACCTCAGCGCGCTGCGCCAGGAGCAGCTGCGGCAGCTTGCCTTCTACCTGCGTGACGTCGTGTACTATCATCCTGAGAAGCTGCTCATGGAGCAGAAGGCCCGGCGTATCGTGCGCGGGCTCTTCGAGATGTTCACCCAGGAGCCCCGGCTGCTGCCGCGCCTGACGCAGGAGCGGCTGACCGATGCCGGGATCCCGCGCGTGGTCTGCGACTACATCTGCGGGATGACCGACCGCTACGCGCTCGATCTGTACAGCCGTCTCTTCGAGACCTACGAGATCGGATTCGGAGGGAGTCCGTCCACGTGAGCACCGTCATCGGCCGGCCGACCAGACGCATCGAGGGACTGGAGAAGATCACCGGCGCCGCACGCTACACCGAAGATCTCGCGCTGCCCGGCATGCTCCACGCGCGGCTGCTGCTCAGTCCCCACCCCCACGCCCGGGTGCGACATCTGGCCCGGGCCGCGGCCCTGGCCGTGCCCGGGGTCGTGGCCGTGGTGACCGAGGAAGATCTGCCCGAGGGCGTCTCCAGCGACCTGCTGGCCCGGCGCGGCGAGGCCCTGTACTGCGGGCATCCCGTGGCCGTGGTCCTCGGGGACACCGAGACCGCCGCCGCCGACGGCCTCGACCGTCTGGCCGCCGGGACGGAGTTCGAGGTGCTGCCCGCTGTGCTCGATCCCCGCGCGGCGATGCGCGCAGACGCGCCGCTTGTCCGGAGCGACGCCGGCGACGACGAAGAGGCCGCCGCGCACGCCGCGGTGGACGTGAAGGCCGGTGCCCAGGAGCAGCGGCCGCGCAACGTCCCGACCACGTACACCTTCCGCCGCGGCGACGTCGCCGCGGGGTTCGCCGAGGCCGATCTCATCGTGGAGCGGACCTACACCACGCAGCGCGTGCACCAGGCCTACCTCGAACCGCACGCCGCTGTGGCCGCGATCGATCCCGTGACGCGCGGGGTCACCGTGTACACCAGCACGCAGGCCGCCTTCTACGTTCGTCAGCAGACGGCGAAGGCGCTGCGCTACCCGGAGTCGCGGGTGAAGGTGGTGCCGATGACGGTGGGCGGGGCCTTCGGCGGCAAGTTCAAGCTCCTCGAGCCCCTCGCCGCGGCCCTCGCCGTGGCCTATCGGCGTCCGGTGCGGGTGGTGCTGACGCGCCGGGAGGATTTTCTGCTCGCCAACCCCGGGCCGGAATCCGAGATCTGGCTGAAGACCGGCGCCCGCCGCGACGGCACGCTGGTCGCGCTGCAGGCGCGGATCGTCTTCGACGCCGGGGCCGAGGCCGGAGCGCCGGCGTCGATCGCCGCTGTGCTGCTCGGCGGCTACTACCGGACGCCGCACCTGCTCATCGAGGCGATGGAGGTCCTCACCCACAAACCGCCGAACGGCGCCTACCGCGCGCCGGGCGCGCCCCAGGCGACCTTCGCCATCGAATCGCAGATGAACATCCTGGCCGAGCAGCTGGGCCTTGACCCCATCGAGCTGCGGCTGCGCAACTGCTCAGCGCCGGGCGATCCGATGCCCAACGGACGCCCCTGGCCCAAGATGGGCCTGCGCCAGGTGCTGGAGACGCTGCGCGACCACCCCAAGTACCGGCAGCGCGCGCGGGCCCCCGGCGTCGGCTACGGCGTCGCCGTGGGCGGCTGGACCGGCGGCGTGGAGTCGGCATCGGCCTGTCTCCGCGCCAACACCGATGGCACGTTCCAGGTCGTGCTGGGGATGGTGGACATCACCGGCACGGCGACGACGATGGCGCTCATCGCCGCCGAGGCGCTCGGGGTGAGCCCGGAGCAGATCGAGGTCGTCATCGCCGACACCGACCAGGCGCCGTACGCCGGCGCGTCCGGCGGCAGCAAGATCACCTACACGGTCGGTCCCGCGGTGAAGGCCGCGGCGGAGGACGCCCGCCGGCAGATCCTCGCCATCGCGGCGAGCGAGCTGGAGGCGCGGCCGGAGGACCTGGAAATCGCCGAGGGCGCCGTGCGCGTGCGCGGCACCCCGCAGCGGCAGATCGCCCTGGCCGAGGTCGCCCGCAAGAGCATGAGCTTCGGGGCGAAGTACGCCCCCATCTTCGGCGTCGGCAACCTGCCCTCGCCCAAGGGATCCCCCGGCTTTGCCGCCCACCTGGCGAAGGTCGCCGTGGACCGGGAGACCGGGGAGGCGCGGTTGCTGGACTACCTGGTCGTGCAGGATGTGGGGTTCCCGATCAACCCGCCCGCCGTGGAGGGGCAGATGCGCGGTGGGGCGGTGCAGGGTATCGGGTGGGGGCTGCTCGAGGCGATGGCCTACGACGACCAGGGCACGCTGCTGACGTGGGGGTTCACGGAGTACCCCATTCCCCGCGCCGCCGCCGTCCCGCCGATGGAGACGGTGATGGTGCAGGTGCCCTCCGACTTCGGGCCGTACGGCGCGAAGGGCGTGGGCGAGCCGCCCGTCGTGCCGGGGGGCGCGGCGATCGCCAGCGCCATCGCCGACGCCACGGGCGTGCGGCCCACGTCGCTGCCGATCACGCCGGCGAAGTTGCTGGAGGCGATGCGCACCCGCCAGTGGACGGCGTGAAGCGGGTTCTCCCGCTGCTGGGCTCGCTGCTCCTGCTGGCGGGCTGCCGGACAGCTCCCCCTGCTGCCGCGCCGGCCGCCCGCGCCGCATACTTCCCGCTCGTCACCGGAGCGATGTGGACGCGTCGGGCGGAGGACGGCGGGACGATCACGGCGCGCGTCGTCGGCACGAAGAGCGTGGGGGGGCGCTCCTGCGCCGTGCTGGAGACGGTCATCGAGCGCGACGACCGCCGCCGCGTCAGCCGGGTGTGCTATGAGGCGACGGACGACGCCGTGCGCGCCCTCGAGACGGAGAGCCTCGGTCGCACGATCGTGCTCGATCCCCCCCGCACGGTGCTGCTGCTGCCGCCGCAGGCCGGCCGTGCGTGGTCGTGGGAGCCGCCGGGCGAGCGGGTGCCCTCCCGGATCACCGACACGTGGGTGGCCGAAGAGGAGGTGCGCGTGGCGGCCGGCACCTTCCGGGCCTGGAAGCTGCGCACGGTGACGGTGCGCGGCGACCTCACCGTGACGCTCTTCACCTGGTACGCGCCGGGCGTGGGGATCGTGAAGATCGCGCGCGCGGAGCAACGCGGCACGCAGCAGCGCGAGGGCGGCAGCGAGCTCGTGCGCTACCGCGTGCCCTAGAACCGGACGGCGAAGGTCACAGAGAGGTTCGGCGCCGGGGTGCCGGTCAGCACGAGCGTCATGCTCGGACCGTAGTCCTCCGCCCGGAAGGCCACCAGCATGATCGCGTTCATCGGCACCACCACCGCCGTGGTCTGCAGCGGCACGAGGTAGAAGATCCGTCCCTTGAGCTTCGCCCCGGCGGGGGTGTTCAGCCGGACGAGCTGCCCGGGCGGGATCTTGGCATCCGCGGCGGCGAACGCCAGGAACGTGCCCCGCGCGTCCCGCAGCACGTACACGGTGTAGCAGCGGCCCGAGGCGATGACGATGTTGCCGAAGACGAGGGCGGCCGAGGGACAGAACGCCTGCCCCTGCGCGTGCACCTTGATCTTCAACGGCTTGGCGGGCTTGGCCTTGGCCGGGCCCGCGGCGGCGAACGGTCCGGCGGCGAGGATGACGATCAGCGCAAGAACAACAACCCGCATCCACCTCATCGTGGGCTGCCTCCTGGCGAGGACGTTCGCTACAGACATTCCCCCGGCCTGCCGCGCGTAGACGGAGACGACACGATCAGCCTCCGTCTCGGTGAGGGGGAAGGCCGGTGTCATCCCCGCAGCAGGTTGCGGAGCATGAAGAGGACGTTGGCCGGGCGCTCCGCCAGCCGGCGCATGAGGTACGGGTACCACTCTTCCCCGTAGGGGGTGGCGACCCGGACGCGATAGCCGCGCCGGACGAGGGCGAGCTGCAGCGCCGGCCGCACGCCGTAGAGCATCTGGAACTCGAAGCGCTCCGGCGGGATGCCCCGGCGGGCGATGAAGGCGATGGCGTGCTCGATGATCCGCTCGTCATGGGTGGCGATCGCCGTGAAGCTGGCGTCGACCAGCATGCGCTCCATGAGCGCGATGTAGGCGCGGTCCACGTCCGCCTTGCGCGGATAGGCCACCGCCGGCGGTTCGAGGTAGGCGCCCTTGACGAGGCGCAGGTTGGGCCGTAGCGGCAACAGCGCCTCGAGGTCGGCCGGCGTCCGGCGCAGGTACGCCTGCAGGACGATGCCCACGTTGGCGAACCCCTCAGCGCGCAGCCGGCGGTAGAGGCGCAGGGTGGGGTCGACGCGCGGGGAGTCCTCCATGTCGATGCGCACGAAGTTGCCCAGCGCGGCGGCGTGCTCGGCCAGGCGGCGCACGTTGGCGTAGGCGAGCTCCTCGCTCACGTCCAGGCCGAGGTGGGTGAGCTTCACGGAAGGGTTGGTGAGGAGGCCCTCGCGGGCGATGCGGTCGAGGATCTCGATGTAGGCGGCCGTCACGGCGCGGGCCGCCGTCTCGTCGCCCACGCCTTCGCCGAGGAACGTCGTGTTCGTGAGCAGCCCCGCCCGATTCAGCCCGCGCAGGACCTGGACGGCCTGGTCCAGCGTCTCGCCCGCGACGAAGCGCGCGGCGCCGAGGCGCATGCCGTAGCGGCGGACGAGTCGCCGGATCGCCGGACTGCCGGCCAGCAGGAGGATGAGGCGGCGGGTGAGCACCGCCTCTTGGGTTTACCGCTCGATCAACGCCATCCCTGCTTCGTGGGCCAACTCTGTCACGCGCTGCTGCATCCCCCGCGCGGTGAACACTTCCGCCGCTTCCTTGAGCAGCCGGGCGCCCTCCGCCGCGCTGCCGCGGGCGAAGGCCACGCGGGCCAGCACCACCTGTGCTTCCGCCGCCTCGACCGGATCGCCCACGGCGCGGGCCGCCTCCAGGGCCTGCGTGGCGAACGCTGTCGCGTCCTCGAGGCTCTCCAGGAGGACATGCACCCGCCCGATCTCGGTGAGAGTGTGCGCCCGCAGGCTCTGCACCTTGAGGCGGTCCGCCACGCGCAGGGCATGGTGGAAGTGCTTCAGGGCATCCCGGTAGCGCCGCTGCTCGGTGGCCACCTGGCCCAGGTTGTGGAGGACGTGGGCCAGATCCGAGAGCTCCTCTGTTCGCTCGAAGAGGTCGCGGGCGGCGAGCAGCGCGTCGTTGGCGCTGGTCAGATCGCCCGTGTGGCGGTAGGCGGCGCCGAGCCCCCACAGCGCTTTGGCTCTGAGGACCGGGTGCTGCTGCACGACCTGCGCGCTGGCCGCCTCCTGGTAGCGCTTGATCGCCCGCTCGTACTGGCCGGCGTAGACGAGCGCGCTGCCCAGGTGGATCAGCGCCTCCACCCGCGCCGGATCGCGGCTGGCTTTGGCCTTGCGCAGCGTCTCCAGCGCCGCGTTCAGCTCCCGCACCGCCGGCTGGATGTCGCGGCGCTGCATCGCCGCCGTGCCTGTGACCAGGCGGGCCCGGCCCATGCGCCACAGATCGCGCGCCTGCTCCGCCCGCTTGAAGGCTTCTTCGGCAAGGGGGATCGCGGTCTCGAAGGCGCGCTCCTCCAGGGCCACCTGCGCCCACTGCAGGACCAGCTCCCGTCCAGCCTCCTCGAGGGGGTAGGCGCGCGTCAGGATCGTCACCGCGCCGAGCAGCTCCTTGGCGTGGGCGATGTTGTGGCGGCGGATCGCCTCAGCGCTCAGCGTGAGCAGGCCGGCGGCGATCTGGTCTGGCAACCGGTCCTGGGAGCCGAGCAACGCGTCGACCGACGTTCCCAGCCGACGGCTCAGCAGCCCCAGCGTCTCCACGGACGGCGACGCCTTGTCGCGTTCGAGCAGGCTGATGAAGCTCTTCGTCAGCTCGCGCCCCGCGAGCTGTTCCTGCGTCAGGCCCCGGGACTGGCGGAGCTGACGGATTCGCGCACCCAGACCTTCCATGGGGATGTCCTCCACAGATCGTGCATAGCAATGTGCGTGCCCGCTGGCGTCATGTGCAGATCGATTATCTCCTACCAGCGAGGAAGTTGGAAGGAAGTTCCGTGGAGCCAGGGGAGGGGGGCCGCAGCAGCGGCGGC
>DATLZI010000170.1:0-7438 GCA_035574075.1 bacterium
GCAGACCGCTGATTGCGAGGGGCAGAGGCGTTTTGGCCTCTGCCCCTCGTCGTGTTCCGCCCCCGCCCCGGAGGTGCCGTGATGCCTGCGCTGCTCAGTGTGCGCGAGCTGGACCGGCCCGTCATCGACCAGATCCTCGGCGCCGCTCAGCGGTACGCTGACGGCGCGCCGATCCCGCAGAGCCTGCGCGGCCGCGCCGTGGCCACGCTGTTCTACGAGCCGAGCACGCGCACCGAGATGTCGTTCGAGCTGGCCGCCCGGCGCCTGGGCGCCGAGGTCCTGCGCTGCGACGTCGATCACAGCAGCGTGCGCAAGGGCGAGTCGCTCGTGGATACCGTGCGCACCTTCGAGGCGCTTGGCGCCGACGTGCTGGTGGTGCGCCATCCCAGCGCCGGCGCTCCGGCGCTGGCCGCGCGGTCGGTGCGGGCCGCGGTGATCAACGCCGGCGACGGCGCGCACGAGCATCCCACCCAGGGGCTGATCGATCTCCTCACGGTGCGCCAGGTCACAGGCCGCCTCGAGGGACTGCGCGTGGCGATCGTCGGCGACATCGCGCACTCGCGCGTGGCGCGGTCGGCCGCGTGGGGATTCACGAAGTACGGCGCGCGCGTGGTCCTGGCCGGTCCCCCGACGCTGCTGCCGCCCGCGCCGCCGGCTCCCGGCGTGGAGATGACCGATGTCCTGGACGAGGCGCTGCGGGGGGCGGACGTCGTCATGGCCCTGCGCATGCAGCTCGAGCGGCAGGCGGGAGGCGCCGTGCCGTCGCTGGCGGAGTACGCGCGATGCTTCGGTATCACGGCCGCCGTGCTGGAGGCGGCCTGTCCCGGGGCGATCCTCATGCACCCCGGTCCGACCAACCTGGGCGTCGAGGTGGACCTGGCGGCTGCCTGCGGTCCGCGTTCGGTGATCACCCGGCAGGTGCGAAACGGCGTCTTCGTGCGGATCGCCGTCCTGGAGTGGGCCGGCGGCCGACTGGAGCCGCCGCGGGTCCAGCCCGAGCGCGCCGCGCCGGCTGTCCTGCTGGCCGGCGCCGGAGAATAGAGGCGATGGGGCTGCTGATCCGCGGCGGGCGGGTGATCGATCCGGCGCAGGAACTGTCGGAGCGGGCCGACGTCCTCATCGAGGGGGGCCGCATCGCGGCGGTCGGGGTCGGCATCGCCGCCGGCCGCCATGAGGTGATCGACGCCGACGGGCTGCTCGTCGTCCCGGGCCTGATCGACATGCACGTCCACCTCCGCGATCCGGGCCAGACCCACAAGGAGGACATCCTCAGCGGCGCCACGGCCGCTGCGTCCGGCGGCTTCACCACGGTGGCCTGCATGCCCAATACCGACCCGCCGCTCGACCACCCCGTGGCCCTGGCGTACGTGCGGTCGCGGGCCGAGGAGGCCGCCTGTCGCATCGCCCCCATCGCCGCCATCACCCGGAACCGGGCGGGGCGCGAGCTGGCGCCGCTGGCCGCCCTGGCCGCCGCGGGCGCGGTGGCGTTCTCGGACGACGGCGCGGCGGTCGCCGACGCCGGGCTGCTGCGCCTGGCGATGCGGTACGCGACGATGACCGGCCGGCCGATCATCGAACACTGCGAGGATGCCGCGCTGTCCGCCGGCGGGGTCGTGCACGACGGGCCGCACGCCGCCGTGCTCGGCCTGGCGGGCATCCCCTCAGAGAGCGAGTCCGTGATCGTCGCGCGCGATCTGCTCATCGCCGAGGCCGTCGGCGCGCGTCTGCACATCGCCCACGTCAGCAGCGCGCAGAGCGTCCGGCTGATCCGGGAGGCGAAGCGCCGCGGGGTGCGCGTCACGGCCGAGGTCACCCCGCATCACCTGGTCCTGACTGACACGGACGTCGGCGAGTTCGACGCCGACAGGAAGATGAACCCTCCGCTGCGCGGGGAGGCCGACCGCGCCGAGCTGCGTGAGGCTCTGGCCGACGGCACGATCGACGCCATCGCCACCGACCACGCGCCCCACGCCCCGGAGGAGAAGCTCGTCGAGTTCGATCGCGCGCCGTTCGGGGTCATCGGGCTGGAAACGGCGGTGGGCGTGATCCTCACCCACCTCGTCGCCCCGGGGCTGCTCTCCCTCGACCAGATGGTCCGCGCGATGAGCTGGGCTCCGGCCCGCATCCTCGGCCTGCCCGCCGGGACCCTGGCCGCCGGCACCCCGGCCGATGTGACCGTGATCGATCCGCACCGGCGCTGGACCGTGCGGGCCGAGGCGTTCGCCTCGCGCGCCCGCAACACCCCCTTCGACGGATGGACGCTCACCGGCAAGGCCGTGCTCACCGTCGTCGGCGGACGGCCGCGCTACAGCGAACTGCCCGCGGTGGCCATCTCGTGAGCGACCTCGCCGACCGCCTGATCGTGGCCCTCGATACCCCCTCCCTTGAGCAGGCGGAGGCGCTCGTCGTCCGCCTTCGCCCGGCGGTGCGCTGGTTCAAGGTCGGCGCGGAGCTGTTCACCGCGGCCGGCCCCGAAGCGGTGCGGATGGTCCACCGCCACGGGGCGTTGGTCTTCCTCGATCTGAAGTGGCATGACATCCCCCGCACCGTGGCCGCAGCCGTCCGCGCCGCCGCGTCGCTGGGCGTGGCCATGATGAACGTCCATCTCGCCGCCGGCGCTGAGGCGCTGCGCGGTGCGGTTGGAGAACTCGCCGTGGCGGGGAGCGGCCGCCGGCCGCTGCTGCTCGGCGTCACGGTGCTGACGAGTCTGTCGGCCGATGCCGCGGCGGTGGTCGCCGCCGCGCGTGAGGCCCGGGCCTGCGGGTTGGACGGCGTCGTGGCCTCGGCGCGGGAAGTCCCGGCGATCAGAGCGGCCTGTGGGGAGGGGTTCCTGGTCGTAGCCCCCGGCATCCGCCCGTCCGGGGCGATGCAGGATGACCAGCGCCGCGCCGTGACCGCCGGGGAGGCCATCCGCCTGGGCGCGGACTTCCTCGTGGTCGGCCGGCCGGTGGTGCTGGCCGCGGATCCCGCGGCGGAGGTCGCCCGCCTGCTGGCTGCGATGCGGGACGCGGCTGAAAGGACGAACGAAGCCGGAGGCGCCGCCCACGTCGTTCGGTTGACACCCTAACGTCGCGCTGGCTATAATGAGGAAAATTTTCCCGGGGGTCGCAGCTCCGTGGGGCTGCTCGATGACATCGACGAAATCCTCATCCCGGAGGACGCCCTGCGGAGCCGCATCCGGGAGCTGGGCCAGCAGATCAGCAAGGACTACGAAGGCAAAGAACCGCTCCTCGTCGGGATCCTGACGGGGGCGGTTCTCTTCGTTTCCGACCTCCTGCGCGAGATCACGATCCCCTGCGAGCTGGACTTCATGGCCACGAGCTCGTACGCCGACGGCACGAGCAGCTCGGGGATCGTGCGCATCCTGAAGGACCTCGACCAGTCCATCGAGGGACGCCACGTCATCGTCGTCGACGACATCATCGATACCGGGCTGACGATGGACTACCTGCTGGAGACCCTCAAGGCCCGCTACCCGGCCAGCCTGCGCGTCTGCGCGCTGCTGGACAAGGTGCCGCGGCGCATCCGCTACGTGCCGCTCGACTACCGGGGGTTCGAGATCCCCGACAAGTTCGTCGTCGGGTACGGTCTGGACTACGCCGGCCGCTATCGCAACCTGCCCTTCATCTGCGTGCTGAAACCCGAGATCTACGGCGCCGCGCCCGAAGCGGTGTCGCAGGGGAGCGGAGTGCGATGACGGAGTTCCTCAGCCGCAGCCGCACCGCGCGCCGCGCCTACGGCTTCGACGAGATCGCCCTCGTGCCGGCCTCGGCCACCGTCGATCCCCACGACGTCGACCTCTCCTGGTCGGTCGGGCGGCTGCGCTTCGCCCTGCCGTTCATCGCCGCGGCGATGGACAGCGTGGTCGACCCACGTATCGCGGTCCTGCTCTCGCGCCTGGGGGCCCTCGGTGTCCTCAACCTGGAGGGGCTCCAGACCCGCTACGAGGACCCGGCAGATCCCCTCGAGGAGATCGCCGCCGCGCCGCCGGAGGACGTCGTGCGGGTGATGCAGCGGCTGTACCAGCGGCCCGTGCAGGACGAGCTGGTGGCGGCCCGGATCGCGGCCATCCGCGAAGGCGGCGGCAGCGCGGCCGTCGCCGTGACGCCGGCCGCCGCGGAGCGGCTCATCCCGGTCGCCGAGCGCGCTGGGGCTCAGCTCATCGTGCTGCAGTCCACCGTCGTCACCGCCCGGCATCACAGCTCCCGCGGCCGCTCCGTCGGTGTGCGCGAGCTCATCGAGCGCACCGACACGCCCGTGATGGTCGGGAACTGCGTCGGGTACGACGCGGCGATGGCGCTGCTGGAGGCGGGCGCATCCGGGCTGTTCGTCGGCGTCGGTCCCGGCGCGGCGTGCACGAGCCGGCGGGTGCTGGGCGTGGGGGTGCCGCAGGCCACGGCGATCGCCGACGTGGCGGCGGCCCGCGACGAGTACGCGCAGCGCACCGGACGCTACGTGCCGCTGGTCGCCGACGGCGGCATCAGCGTCGGCGGGGACGTGGCCAAGGCGATCGCCTGCGGCGCCGACGCGGTGATGCTGGGGTCCGCCCTGGCCCGCGCGGAAGAAGCGCCGGGGCGGGGCTACCACTGGGGCATGGCCACGCCGCATGCCGCGCTGCCGCGCGGTACGCGGATCCGCGTGCCGCGCACCGGCACGATCGAGCAGATCCTCCTCGGCCCGGCCGTCGCCGACGATGGTTCGCAGAACCTTGCCGAGGCCCTGCGCACCGCGATGGGCATGTGCGGTGCCCGGACGATCGCGGAGATGCATCGCGTAGAAGTGATCATCGCCCCCACGCTGGCCAGCGAGGGGAAGGCCCTGCAGTTCTCGCAGAAGGTGGGGCAGGGGCGCTAGCGATGGGTGGGGGGCGCCTGCTCACCGATCCCGCCGCCCCCATCACCGAGGGCCGTCCCGCCGACGTGGACACCATCGTCGTCCTCGACTTCGGCGCCCAGTACGCCCAGCTCATCGCCCGGCGCGTCCGCGAGCTGCGGGTGCACAGCCTGATCCTGCCGTACGACACCCCGGCCGACGAGCTGCTGCGGCTGCGTCCCAAGGGCATCATCCTCTCCGGCGGCCCGAACAGCGTCTACGACCCCGGGGCGCCGCGCGCCGACGCGGCGCTGTTTGATGGCCGCATCCCGGTGCTGGGGATCTGCTACGGGATGCAGCTCATGGCCCACACCCTCGGCGGCCGCACCGCGCCCGCCGGCGGTCGCGAGTACGGGCGGACGCGCCTGTTCGTGGACGACCGCGGCGATCTCTTCCGCGGATTGGAGGCGCGGTTGCTTTGCTGGATGAGCCATGGCGACGCCGTCGCCCAGCTGCCGCCCGGCTTCGTGGCGCTGGCCCGCACCGACCACACCCCGGTGGCGGCGATGGCTGACCGCGCGCGCCGCCTGTACGGCGTGCAGTTCCATCCCGAGGTGACGCACACGCCCTGGGGGGGACAGGTCCTGCAGAACTTCCTCTTCACCGTCTGCGGGGTTCGTCCCACCTGGACGATGGCCTCCTTCATCGAGACGCAGACCGCGGCGATCCGGGAGGTCGTCGGAGAGCGCCGGGCGATCTGCGCGCTCTCCGGGGGCGTAGACTCGGCGGCCGCGGCGGCCCTCGTCCATCGGGCGATCGGCGACCGGCTGACCTGTATCTTCGTCGATCACGGCCTGCTGCGGCGGGGCGAGCCGGAGCAGGTGATCCGTACGTTTCGCGACCACTTCCAGATCCCGCTGGTCCACGTGGACGCCCGTGACCGCTTCCTGGCCCGCCTGGCCGGGGTGACCGATCCTGAGCAGAAGCGCCGCCGCATCGGCGAGGAGTTCATCGTCGTCTTCGAGGAGCGCGCGCGCCAGCTGAACGGGGTGGAGTTCCTCGTGCAGGGCACGCTGTACCCCGATGTCATCGAGAGCGGCACGCGCACCGCGGCCCGCATCAAGACCCATCACAACGTGGGCGGCCTGCCGGAGCGGCTGCGCTTTCGGCTGATCGAGCCGTTCCGGGAGCTGTTCAAGGATGAGGTGCGGGAGGTGGCCCGGCAGCTAGGCCTGCCGGATGAGATGGTCTGGCGCCACCCCTTCCCGGGGCCGGGGCTGGCCATCCGCATCCTCGGCGAGGTCACGCCGGAGCGGCTCGAGCTCGAGCGGGCGGCTGATGCGATCGTCGTCGAGGAGTTGCGCAGCGCCGGCTTGATGCGCGAGATCTGGCAGGCGTTCGCCGTGCTGCTGCCCGTGCACTCCGTCGGGGTGATGGGCGACGCCCGCACCTACGGCCATACCGTGGCCGTGCGCGCCGTGACCAGCGAGGACGGGATGACCGCGGACTGGGCGCGGCTGCCGGAGGACCTGCTGGAGCGCATCAGCAGCCGCATCACGCGCGAGGTGCCGGGCATCTCCCGCGTGCTGTACGACATCACCAGCAAGCCCCCCGCGACCATCGAGTGGGAGTAACCTGCCCGGCGCGCGGGCCCGCGCCGGTGTGGATCGTCGCGGCGGCGGTGCGCCGTTCCCCGGTTGGCGGTTCGGCGGCTTCCCTCTAGACTGGGGGTGAGCCGATGGACCTGCTGACCGATCTCAATCCGTCGCAGCGCCAGGCCGTGACCCATCCGGGCGGCCCCCTGCTCATCCTGGCCGGCGCCGGGAGCGGCAAGACCCGCGTGCTCGCCTACCGGGTGGCCTGGCTGATCCGCGATCAGGGCGTGCCGCCCGCGCGCATCCTCGCCGTCACCTTCACGAACAAAGCCGCCGCTGAGATGCACGAGCGCGTCGATCGGCTGGTCGGCGGGGCGATCGGCCGCGCGATGTGGATCGGCACCTTCCACCACATCTGCAGCCGCATCCTCCGCCGCCACGGCGACCGGATCGGGGTGGACCGGCGCTTCGTCATCTTCGACGACGACGACCAGCGCAGCCTGATCCGGGGGATCCTGCGGGACCTCGGCCTCGACGAGCGCCGCTTCCCGCCGGGGGTGCTGTGCGGATTGATCGACCGGGCGAAGAACGAGGCGGTGGACCACCTCGCCTACGCCGCGCAGGCCACGGGGTTCTACGAAGAGATCGTGGCTCGCGTCTTCGCTGCCTACCAGGCTGCGCTGCGCGCGCGCAACGCGCTCGACTTCGACGATCTCCTGCTGGAGGTGCTCCGCCTGTTCCGCGAGGCGCCCGAGGTGGGCGAGGAGTACGCGGACCGCTTTCAGCACGTCCTGGTGGACGAGTACCAGGATACGAACCACGCGCAGTACCTGATCGTCCGCGCCCTGGCCGCGCGGCACCGCAACCTGTGCGTGGTCGGCGACGACGATCAGAGCATCTACCGCTGGCGGGGAGCGGACGTCCGGAACATCCTCGACTTCGAGCGCGACTACCCCGACGCGACGATCGTCAAGCTCGAGCAGAACTACCGCTCGACGAAGACGATCCTCGCTGCGGCCGGCGGGGTGATC
>DATLZI010000171.1:0-2623 GCA_035574075.1 bacterium
CCGCCGGAGCGGGGCGCTCGCCTATAGCCACCCGGAGCCGGTGGACCACCTCGGCGGCTACGCGAACCTCCGCGCCCTGCTCCAGCAGGCGGCGGTCACGTTCAGCCCCGCGGCCCGCGCCTACGGCGTCGAGCCGTCCAAGGGCGTCCTGCTCGTGGGGCTCCCGGGCTGCGGCAAGGACCTGTGCAAGAAGATCGCCGCCGGCATCTTCGGACGGCCCCTGCTGGATTTGGACATGGGCGCCGTGATGGGCGAAGGCGGAGGGGTGATCGGGAGCGCCGCGATGTCCATCAAGCGGGCGCTCGCGATCGCGACCACGCTCAAGGCCGTGCTCGGGTTGAGCGAGTTCGAGAAGGGCGTCGGCGGGCTCCAGTCCTCGGCCCGCTCGGACGCCGGGGAGACGGCCCGCACCATCGGGGCGCTGCTCAACTGGATGGCCGAGCAGCAGGAGGTGTTCGTCTTCGCCACCGCCAACGACGTGCGGCAGCTCGCCCCGGAACAGATCCGGCAGGGGCGGTTCGGCCAGATCGTCTTCGTCGACCTGCCGACGCCCGAGGACCGGCGCGACATCTTCCGCGTCCACCTCGCCAAGCGGGGCCGCGACCCGCAAGCGTTCGACCTCGAGCAGCTCGCCGGGGCGGCCGACGGCTTCTCGGGCGCGGAGATCGAGGCGGCGGTGAAGGCGGCGCTGCTGGACGCCTTCATGGACGGCGCGCGCGAGCTGACCACCACCGATGTGTTGCGGCGCGTCCGCTCGATCCGACCGACGAGCGAGGTGAAACGGGACGAGATCGAGGAGCTGCGCAAGTGGGCGCGCGAGCACCTGGCCATCGACGCGGTGCGCGGCGAGCCCGTCGCCGTGGGCGAGCGGCTGATGGAGTTCTAGACGGAGGCACCGGATGAGCAAGTACCTCGTCTTCGACCAGATCTGTTTCCCTGATCGGCAGCTGCTCCTGGCCGCGCTCGCCGACCTCGGCTACCGCGAGGTCGAAGAAGGAGAGGCGCTGCCCCTCTATGGCTACCAGGGGGATCGCCGCCCGGAGACGGCCGAGCTCGTGGTGCGTCGTCGCCACCTCGGCCCGGCCTCGAACGACCTCGGCTTCGCCCGGACGGAGCACGGGTACGTCCCCGTCATCAGCGAGTACGACCAGCGGGTGCTCCACGGTGGACGACTCCTGCCCAAGCTCCGCGCGGCCTACAGCGAGCGCGTCGTCGCAGCGGTCACGCGCCGCCTGCACGGCACCGCGCGGCGCACGGTCGAGGGCGGCGTGGTCAAGATCAAGGTTCGCTTCTGAGCGAGGAGGCGCGATGCCAGAGATCGAGTTCACCATCGATGCCGAGACGGGGAAGCTGGAGCTGCACGTCAAAGGCATCGCGGGCCCGGCCTGCGACGACGTGGCCAGGCTCGCGAAAGCGCTCCTGGGCGAGCCCGTCCAGGAGCGGCAGACCGCCGAGTACTATCTCCGGCCGAAGGTGCGCCCGCAGGTTCGGCCGAAGGGCGGCCAGTGAGCGAGATCACCTGGATCCTCGATCCGACGACCGGCCAATTGGTCGTCGAGGGGCTCACGGCGGAGGAGGCGTCGGCGCTCGCCGGCGACCTCCTCCCGCCGGCCCGCGCGGTCAACTGCGCCCGCCCGCTGAGCACGGCGCCGCTGCCCGCGCTGACCTCTCCCGACAGGCCGTGCGTGCGCGTGGCGCGGATCTACCACGGCTCGGTGGTCGACGGGCCGGGGCGGCGCAGCGTCTGCCAGTTCCAGGGCTGCGAGCGGTCATGCCCGAACTGCTACGTGCCTGAAACCCATCCCCTGGGTGGCGGGGCCTTGCTGCCGGTGCGCGACGTGCTGGCAGCGCTGCTCGACCCGGCGGGCACCCCGCGCGACGGGGTGACCATCTCCGGCGGCGAACCCTTCCTGCAGCCGCGCGCCTTGCTCCGGTTGCTCCAGGAACTGAAGGCGCGTCGCATCCACACCGTCGTCTACACCGGGTACACCCTCGAGGCGCTCGCCCGCCGACCCGAGCCCGAGGTGCCCGCGGCACTGCGCCTCACGGACCTGCTGGTGGATGGGCCGTACGTCGCGGCGCTGGCCGACGGCGCTGGCGAGTGGCGCGGCTCGCGCAACCAGCGGCTCATCCCCAACCCGGCCAGGTCCCTCGCGGCTGACGGTGGGCACCTCCGGAGCGCGCACCGGTGATCGCCGCCCGCTGCTGGTTCGGCCCCTGTGCCCAGCCGCCGTCCTTCCGCCTGGTCCCGTCCGATCCCTCGCTGCTGCGCCCGGAGGCATGCCGGACCCACCTGGGCGATCTCATCGCCAGCACGCTCGAGCGCTATAGCCTGGAGGCGCTCACGGTGGGGCGGATCCCACCCGGCTCCCTGGTCGAAGGCTTTCGTGAGGAGCCGCCGCCAAGGATCCACCACTAGCGGCGCGGCCGCTTCACGGGCATGCAGGAGGTGACGCGTCCTGACTGCGGACATGGCCTCCTCGTGGCGATGGACCGCTACCGGGTGGGCAGTCCGGAAGCGATCGCCCGAGCGCGGGAGATCACGATGGCCCAGCCCTGCCCGATCTGCCGGGAGCACTAACCCCCACGCCGGCACCAATGGCTGCAGCGCACGCCGCAGCAC
>DATLZI010000172.1:0-10629 GCA_035574075.1 bacterium
CGGCCAGCGCCGCCTCGAGGGCGTCGCCCGGCGCCCCCTCGGCCGGGAGGTCCAGCGCGCCCGGCGCGGCGCGCAGCGCCTCGCCGTACGCCGCCCAGTACGCCGGGTCCTCGTCCGTGGCCACGACCGGGGTGCGCGGCACGACCGCGGAGAGGTACGCCGGCAGTTGCGCGGCCAGCTCGAGCACCTGCCCGAGGGCAGGCATGACCTCGGCGAACTCCGCCGCGCTCTTGCGGGCGGCGACCAGCCCGCCGAAGCAGAGCATCTCCACGGAGGCGATGAGGGCATCGGCCCCGGCGGCCACCGCGCCGGCCAGCCAGCGCCGGATCTCCGCCGCCTCGCCCGGACGGTCCCGATCGCCGAGGAGGGCGCGATCCGGCATCCGCACCTTTGCGCCGGCCGCCGCGGCCAGCTCCGCGACGGCCTCACCGGTCACCGGCCGGTCGTCGAGGGGCACGAAGAGCAGCACCGGGTGGAGCATCTACTTGATCGCGCCGGCGGCGATGCCGCGCATAAAGAAGCGCTGCGTGAAGAGGAAGACGACGAGGATCGGCAGCGTGGCGATGACCGTGCCCGCGGCGATGTAGCGCGTGTTGTGCGCGAACAGCCCGCGCAAATAGAGCAGTCCCACCGCCAGCGGGTACTTGTCCGGCGTCTTCAGGACGATGGTCGGCCACAGGAAGCTGTTCCAGAAGGCCACGAACTGGAAGAGGGCCAGCGTGGCCAGCGCCGGCCTGGTCATCGGCAGCAGGACGCGCCACCAGATCGTCAGCTCGCCCGCGCCGTCGATCCGCGCCGCGTCCTCCAGCTCCGTCGGGATGGAGAGGTAGGCCTGGCGCAGGAGGAAGATCCCGAAGATGCTGGCCAGGCTCGGCAGGAAGACCGCGGTGTAGGTGTCGACCAACCGCAGGCGTGTCAGGGTGATGTAGTTGGCGATCAGCCCGATGTGCTCGGGCAGCATCAGCGTGGCGAGGATCGCGTAGAAGATGAGCTGCTTGCCGGGGAACGCCATCCGCGCCAGCGGGTAGGCGGCCAGGGAGCAGATGAGCACGGTCAGCCCTACGCCCATCACCGTGACGTACAGGCTGTTCAGGACGTACCGCGGCAGGGGGAGCGTGGACCACACGCCGACGTAGTTCGCCAGGGACAGGCCGCTGAGGCCGAGATCCGGCGGGATGGCGAAGATCGGCCCGCGGGTGCGCAGCGAGACCAGCAGCGTCCAGAGGAAGGGGAAGGTGGTGAAGAGGGCCAGCGCCCCGAGGAGCAGGTAGAGGAGGAGCCGCTTCAGTACCATTCCAGCCCGCCCCGCCGGAAGACCCGGAAGTTGACCACGGAGAAGACGAGGATCACCGCGGCCAGCACGACGGCCAGCGCCGCGGCGTAGCCCATGTTCAGCTCCTGGAAGGCCTCGTCGAAGATGTACATGAACATCGTGTAGGTGCTGAAGAACGGCCCGCCCCGCGTCATGACGTAGATCTCCTCGAAGACCTTCACCGCCGCCATCGTCGAGAGCAGCGAGGCGAGCAGGACGTACGGCCGGAGCAGGGGCAGGGTCACGCTGCGGAAGACGCGGGCGCGCGAGGCGCCGTCGAGCATCGCCGCCTCCTCGTACTCCGGGGGGATGGTCTGCAGGCCGGCGAGGTAGATGACCATGTACCAGCCCAGGCCCTTCCACAGCGTGACGAACATCACGGCGTAGAGCGTGATCGTGGGATGGCTGAGCCAGGAGATCGGCCGGTTGATCAGCTGCAGGCTCTGCAGCACCCAGTTCACGACCCCCTGCTGGTCGTACATCCACGTCCACATGATGCCCACCACCGGCCAGGAGGTAATCACGGGGATGTAGTAGGCGGCGCGGAAGGCGGCGATGCCGCGCAGCGGCCGGTTCACCAGCACGGCGAGCAGGAGGGAGGCGAGCTGGATGACTGGCACGACCAGGACGTACTTCGCGGAGTTGGCGAGGGCGATCCAGAAGTAGCGGTCGGCGAGCAGGCGCTGGAACTGGGCCAGCCCGACGTAGCGCGGCGGGTTGATGACGTCGTACTCGAAGAGGCTGAGCGCCGTTCCGTAGAGCACGGGGTAGAAGGTGAAGATCCCCAGCAGCGTGAGCGCCGGCGCCAGGAAGAGGTAGGCCAGGGCGGTGGTGCGCCGCCTCACGGACATCGATCCAGCGCCGTGATGGCGAAGACGACCGGGCTCGCCCGGCCGCCGGCGCTGCGCAGCTCGATCGCCTCGATGAGGGTCTCCGGCTGCGGATTCCTCCAGCGGATCATCTGCAGGAGCACCTCGTTGCCCGCCGCCGTGCGGCCCGACCAGGCCACTTCCTGCTCGATGGAAGGGATTCCTCTCTCCGCGTCCCACAGCCAGCTGCTGATGTTCTGCCCGTAGCGCAGCTCGATCACGCTGGCGGCGCCGCCGGCGAGGCGCACGATGTAGCGCCCCACCGGATCGCCGAACGACGGCGCGCGATCGAGCGCGGCGTGCACCACGGCCAGGCAGGCCGCCCGCAGCCCCATCCGCACCGTCACCCTCGACGGCCGGTCCTGCGCCACGTCGCGCTCGCCGCGCAGCATGATCACGCTGCGGCCGCGGTGCCGCGCCGGATCCAGGACCTCGAAGAGAATTCCCCCGGCGCGGTGGCGGCCGGGTCGCAGGGCGCGGAGGTCGTAGTCCGGTCCCTTGCCCTGCCAGCCGGTGCCATCGGCGTCCACGTGGCTGGCGTTGGCCAGCGGGGCGAGATTGAGGAGGGTGCCGGAGGCGGGCTGGGCCGGCGCGCCCGCACCCGCGCGCCAGGCCTCGGCGAAGCGGCGCGCCAGCGCGGGTTCACCCGGGAAAGCTTCGGGCGGCGGAGCATCCGCGTTCCAGAAGTAGGCCGCGGCGCCGAGGTAGGTGTACAGCTGCCGGTAGGCGCGCGTCAGCGCGGCGCGGTTCTGGAAGTGCCCCGTCCACGTCGTGCGGATCATCCCCAACCCGCCGGCCTCCCGCACCGCCCGGCTGAAGGAGACGGTGTTGTGCAGGCGCCACCACGTCGCGCCCAGGACGTCGAACCCCTCGCGCCGGAAGTGCGCCACCTCGGGGTAGGCGGCCACATCCTCGTACTTCCAGGGCACGATGACCAGGTCGCGCGGCAGCTGCGCGCCCTGCGGGTCGGCCGCCACCTCCTCGCGGCGCTCCCACAGCACATCGCCCCAGATCATCGGCCGCACGCCCATCTCCCGCAGCGCCGCGGAGAGCGTGAGGATGCTCCGCAGGTAGAGGCGCATGTCGTAGCGCAGCCCCGACGGTCCGCGCACCTCGTCGTGGCCGAGGTGCAGGAAGGCCGGACGGAAGAGCTCCACCGCCTCGCGCAGCACCGGCAGGATCAGCGCCTCCTGGAGCGTCGTCGTCCGGCCCTCCACGACGATCGGCGTGTCGGGATTGTAGACCGCGGGGTAGACGCCCCGCGCGCGATCGCAGGTCACCTCGCCCGCTGGGCTGTGGGCCGCCTGGCGGCACAGCGCCTCGTCGCGCAGGCCGGCGAAGACCCACTCGCTGTGGCCCAGGGTGGCGATGAGCGGGATGACCTGGATGTGGTGCTCGCGCGCCGCCGCCAGCAACCGCCGCACCTGCGCCTTCGTCGCGCCGCGGCGGTCGGGGCTCCAGAACGGCCGGCCGCTCTCCCACTGCACATGCTCGGCCTCGACGACCAGGGTGTTGATCTTGTGCGGGGCGAGGATGCGATCGAGCAGCTCGACGTGGAAGGGATCGGAGGCGTCGTCGAGGAGGAGGTGCACCGCCCGCAGGGGGTGGTCCGGCCAGTCACGGATGAGCACCTCGGGGATCGTCCGCCCCCGCCGCAGGCGCAGCAGTTGGCGGAGGGTCTGCACCCCGTAGAAGGTGCCGCGCGCATCGGCGCCGGCGACCAGGATCTCCCGCGGCGTGACCCGCAGCAGATAGCCTTCCGGCCGGGTCACCGGGCTGAGCCCGGCGGCGCGAAGCGTCCGCGCCAGGAGCGGATGAGCCTCCGGCTCGCCGATCAGGAGATGCCCGGCGGCGGAGGCCACCTCCCCCGGCGCCGCGACGCGCAGCGCCGGTCCGCCGAGGGCCCGCAGCTCCTCGATCAGCTCCCGCGCCGCGAAGCGGTCGTCCCCGTCGGGATCGGCCAGGACGATGCGGCTGGTCCGGGCGTTGATGGTGAACGCGCCTCGGCCCCAGGCGACTTCCTGCGGGGCGGGGAGCAGTTCGCCCGCCGGAGGAGCGGGCACGAAGGCGTCCGGCACCGCCCTTCCCGCCGCGCTCGATGCCGCCGCCGCGGCGGCGAGCACGAGGAGCGCGGCCAGCGCGGCGGCTCTAGAGGCGGGCATTCCACTCCCGGACGGCCCAGTCCAGCGCCTCCTTGGCGCTCATCTTGCCGAAGAACGCGCTCTCCACCGCCTCGCGGAAGATCTTGTACAGCTCGCTCTGGTTGGGCACGACGACGGTGAGGTCGCGCCCCAGACGCAGCTGCTCGGCGGCGATGGCGCGGGCCCGGAACTCCGGGCCGGCGCCCTGCTCCTTGAAGAACGGGTCGGCGGCCGCCCGCTTCGTCGATGGGAAGAGCACGGTGCCCGGCAGCCGGGCGAAGGCCAGCTGGTTCTCGTCGTTGGTCACGTAGAGGGCGAACTTCACCGCCTCCTCGGGATGCTTGCTCGCCTTCGGCACCGCCACGACCATCAGCCCGGCGTGGATCACCCGCCCCTGGCCCAGCGGGTACCGCCCGACGAAGGTCCGGGCGTAGACCTCCGGATTGCTCTCCTTGATGCGCAGGAGGAACTGCGGCCCGACGAGCAGCATGCCGAGCTGCCCCGCACTGTAGCGCTCTACTGCGCCGCTGAAGCCCCGCCGCAGGGTGTCGTCCGGGAAGTAGTCCGCCTTGAAGAGGTCGACGTAGCGCTGGAGGTAGGCGACGTGCGCCGGCGAGTTGAAGACGGCGCGGCGCCCGTCCGGGCTCAACATCGGCAACCCGTTCTCCAGGAAGCGGTGCATCAACCGCGTGCCGTCGATCAGGGGCATGAACCCGTAGCTCTGCGTGCGGTCCTTGATCTGGCGGGCGGCGGCGATCATCGCCTCCTCGCTCTCGGGCGGGCGCAGCGGATCGAGGCCGGCGCGCTTGAAGATCTCGCTGTTGTAGAAGAGCACCGGCGGGGCGATGTACCAGGGCAGGCCGGAGGCGCGGCCGCGGAAGCGGGTGCTGGCCCACAACCCCTCGAAGTACCTGGCCCGATCGGCGGCCGGGACGGCGGCGTCGAGGTCGAGCAGCGCCCCTTTCTCCGCGATGCGCACGGCGAACTCGACGTTCAGGTTCACGACGTCCGGGCTCACGCCCCCGGCGATCGCGGCCAGCAGCTTCTGCTCGATGGCCTGGAACTGGACATCCACCCACTTGATCTTCACCCCGGGCGCGGCGCGCTCGTAGTCCGCGATCAGGCGGTTGACGTAGGCGGTGAAGAACGGCTGGAGGGAGATCGTCCAGAACTCCAGCGTGGCGGGCTGCGGCGCGGAGAGGCCGCCGGCGGCCAGGACACCGACGGCGGTGACGGCCACGACCACCGCGCGGGCTGCTCGGGGTCTCATCGCGGTTCCTCCTCCAATCAGCAGGGCGCCTTCTCTCTGGAACGGGAGAACCCTGCCTCCTGTTCTAACATTATCCAGCGGAGGTCCGGGATGAAGGGACGGCTGACCATCCAGGAGATCCGCGAGCAGCCGGACGCGCTGGCGCGGTTCATGGACACGGAGAGCCGCGCGGTCCGCGCCGCGGGAGAGGCGCTGCGCCGCCGGCCGCTGCGCGGTGTGGTGCTCGCCGCGCGGGGCAGCTCCGACAACGCGGCGCTCTACGGCCACTACCTGATCGAGACGATGCTCGGACTGCCCGTCGCGCTGGCCTCACCCTCCGTGGTGACGATCTACCGGCGGACGCCCCGCCTGAACAATATGCTCGTCGTGGGGCTCTCCCAGTCCGGCCGCTCGCCCGACATCGTGGAGTATCTGCGCGCCGCGCGCCGCGCCGGCGCCCGCACGCTGGCCATCACCAACGATCCGCGCTCCCCGCTGGCCGCCGCCGCCCATCACACCGTGTTCCTGCGGGTGGGCCCGGAGCGCAGCGTGGCGGCGACGAAGACCTACACCGCTCAGCTCACGGCGCTGAGCCTCCTCGTCGGCTGGGCCGCATCTGACCGGCGGCTCGTGGAGGCGCACCGCCGGCTCCCCGAGCTCATCGCCGCGGCGCTGGACCGGGAGGAGGCCGTGGGCCGTGTGGCCCGGGCCGCGCGCCGGATGGAGCGCTGCCTGGTGACCTCCCGCGGCTACAACTACGCCACGGCGCGGGAGGCGGCGCTGAAGTTGAAGGAGACGAGCTACGTGGCCGCGGAGCCTCTCTCCTCCGCGGACCTCCTGCACGGCCCGATCGCCGTGGTGGGACCGCGCTTCCCGGTGGTCGTCGTCGGACCGCCGGGCCGCGTCCGCCCGCACCTCCTGCGGATCATGCGCCACCTCGCCGCGCGCGGCGCGCGCACCATCGCCGCGACCGCCGATCGCGAGTTCGCCGCCCTCGCCACCGCGGTCCTGCCCGCGCCGCCCGTGGACGACGAGCGCCTCAGCCCGCACGTCCTCATCGTTCCGCTGCAGCTGTTTGCCTACCACCTTGCCCTGGCTCGCGGCTTCGATCCCGATCGACCGCGCGGCGTGCGCAAGATCACGCGCGTGCTGTAGCGCTCCATCCCCGCGGGTGCAGCCCGGGCAGGGCGACCGGCAGGCGGCCTGACGGGACGAGCGATCCCGCGAGTACCTTCGCCGCGGCGCGCAGGCTGGGCAGATCCGGGCCGTAGGTGGCGAGGTAGGTCTCGACCTCCGGGAACGCCCGCAGCTCGTACGGGCTGCCCACACCGACGACGACGAGGCGTCTGCCGTGCGCGCGGTGCAGCGCACGGACCGTCTCCACGCCGTCGAGGCGGCGCAGCGACAGGCTGGCCACGACCACCGCGGCCCAATCGCCGACGGCCGCCTCGTCAGGCGTGCGGGCCACGGTCACGTCCGGGCGCAGGGCGGCCAGCGCATCGCCCAGCGCCGCCGCCACCTGTTCCGCGCTGCTCTCGCCCGGCCCGCCTGCAGACAGCACGACGGTGCGGCCCTCCGGCAGCGGGATGCCGCCGCCGTTGCGGACCAGCGTGACGGTGCGGTCCGCGATCTCCTGAGCCAGACGGCGGTGCTCGCTCCGCCCGACGAAGACCTCCCCCCCGACGGGGGAGCCGCCGACGAGGTAGCGGCGCCGCACGCGCTCGAGGCGCGCCTCGCTGACCCGCAGCAGCTCCACAGCCAGCGTCCCGTCGTCCAGCGCCGCGCGCAGGGCGTCCAGCGCCGCCCACTGCCCCGCCGCCGGCCCGCAGGCCAGGAGGAGATCGCAGCCGGCGCGCAGCGCCTCGACCGCGGCCGCGCCGCGCGACCAGCGGTCGGCGATGGCTTTCATCTCCATCGAGTCGGTGAACACGACGCCGTCGAACCCCAGCTCGCTGCGGAGGAGATCGTGCATCACCCGGCGGGAGAGGGTCGCCGGACGCGCCGCATCGAGCGCCGGGAAAACGACGTGCGCCGAGAGCAGGGCGTCGGCGCCGGCGCGGACCGCCTGGACGAAGGGCGCCAGCTCCTCGCGCCGCAGCCGGCTCAGGGGCTTCGTCACCGTCGGCAGTTCGAGGTGCGAATCCAGCGCGGTGTCCCCGTGCCCCGGGAAGTGCTTCGCGGTGGCGAGGATGCCGCCAGATTGCGCCCCGCGCAGGTAGGCGACGCCGAAGCGGGCGACGAGATCCGGCTCGTCGCCGAAGGCGCGGATCCCGATCACCGGATTGGCCGGGTTCGTGTTGACATCGAGCACCGGGGCGTGGTTCGTGTTGATGCCCAGGGCGCGAAGCTCGAGGGCGGTGATCCGGGCCGCCGCCTCCGCGTCCTCGGCGCGGCCCCCCGCGGCGAGGGCCATCGCGCCCGGGAAGACGGTGCACCCCTCGCTCAGGCGGTTCACCACCCCGCCCTCCTGATCGATCGTGATGAACAGCGGGGGGAGGCCGGCCGCGGCGGCGAGGCGCTGCAGATCTGCCGTCAGCGTCCTGACCTGAGCGGGGTTGCGGATGTTCTTGGCGAAGAGGATCACGCCGCCGATGCGGCCCTCCCGCACGAGCCGCTCAAGCGGCGGGGTGATCTCATGGCCGGGGAAGTCCACGATGACGTGGGCGCCGGCGCGGTCGGCCGTGGCAGCGGTCACAGGTTTCCTTTCCTTCCCCGCCGCGCCGGGCACCGCCTGCCGCGGCAGACCGGCGGCGCAGGAGGGCGCCGCTTCCCGTGAAGAGCGCCCGCCGGCGTGGCGGCTTCACCCCGGCGCTGGCCATCCACGCGCTCACGCCACTGTACGATTGGGGCGTCGCCCTGATGGGCTTCGGGCCGTCCTTCATCGATCGTGTGGCCGCATCGCTCGATCTCGCGGGAGACGAGCGCCTGCTCGACGTGGGGTGCGGCACCGGCACCCTGCTCGCCGCGCTGGCCATCCGCCACCCGAAGGCCCGGCTGGTGGGGATCGACGCCGACCCCCGGATGCTGGCGCGGGCGGCGGCGAAGGTGCCCCCCGGCCGAGCGGTCGCGTTGATCCGAGCCTACGCCCAGGCGCTTCCGTTCGCCGACGGCGCGTTCGACGCGGTGGTGAGCACCCTCATCTTCCACCACCTGTCAGCGGGGACGAAGCGGGCGGCGATCGCGGAGATCCGGCGGGTCCTGCGCCCGGGCGGGACGTTTCTCCTCGCCGACTTCGGCCGGCCGGAGACCGCGGTCCAGCGCATCCTCCTGGGTCTGGGGAGCCTCTTCGACGGGCGGGAAAACATGCGGGCGAACCTCGCCGGCGAGGTGCCCGGGCTGCTGGATGACGCCGGCTTCGCCGTCACGGAGGCATCGCCTCGCTATCGGGCGGTGCAGTTCCTCCGCGCCGTCAATCCGCCTCTTCGCAGATAGAACCGCCCAAACAGCCCGCGCGGGAGGCCTAGACGAAGGTCAGGTCGCCGAGGAGGACCGGCCGCCGCGCGCCGGTCGCGGCGGGGAGGTTCCCGGGCTGCGCCCACGCCGTCAGGGCGCCGATCACCCCGAAGGCGATCGCTTCCTTGAAGTCGGGATCCAGTCCGTGCGCGGCGACGGTGGTCAGCGGGATGGGGGCCAGGGCCTCGCCCAGCCAGCGCAGCAACGTGGCGTTGTGCACGCCGCCGCCGCTGACGATCACCTCCTCGACCCCCGGGAGGTGGGCGCGATAGGCGTCGGCGATCGTGCGGACGGTGAGCATCGTCACCGTAGCCAGGAGGTCCGCCGCGCCCAGCCCGAGGGTCCGGCCGCGCGCGACGACGTCGCGGGCGTAGGCCTCGCCATACCGCTCCCGGCCGGTTGTCTTTGGCGGCCGCTGCGCGAAGTACGGATCGCGCAGCAGCTCCTCGAGCAGGCCGCGGTGGGGCGTGCCCTGCGCGGCCAGGAGGCCGTCGTCGTCCCGGTCGCGGCCCGCGACGAGCTTCGCCACACCGTCGATCACCATGTTGCCCGGACCTGTGTCGAACGAGATGACGTCGTCGGGCGCGGCGCCGGCGGGAATCCAGGTGACGTTGCCGATCCCCCCCAGGTTCTGCAGCGCCCGAGCGCGGCGCGCGTCGCGGAAGAGCAGGTAGTCCACGTAGGAGACAAGCGGCGCGCCCTGGCCCCCGGCGGCGATATCGCGGACCCGGAAGTTGCTGGCCACGGGCAGCCCGGTGCGCTCGACGATCACCGCCGCCTCGCCGATCTGCAGCGTGCTGTGGCCGGGGATGTGCCAGATCGTCTGGCCGTGGGAGGCGATGAGGTCCACCGCCTCCTTCGGCTGCCCCGCGCGGGCGATCGCGGCGAGAGCGGCCTCGGCGAAGACCGCGGCGACGTCGAAGTTCGCGGCACACACCGCGGCCAGCGGGGCGTCGGGACGGCAGAGCTCGAGGAGCCGCGCGCGCATCGCCGGCTCGAACGGCGCGGTCAGGGCGGCGCGCGTGCGCAGCGCCACGCTCCCCTCCCGGCGGCTCACCTCCACCACCGCGGCATCGACGCCGTCGATCGAGGTCCCCGAGATGAGGCCCACCACGGTGAGGCGGTCCGCCGTCGCCGGCCAGGCCCGGATCATCGCCGCTCCTCCAGGACCCGCCGCACGTGCCCGCCGGCGCGGGCCAACGCCGCGTCGGCTTCCTCCGCCGTGCAGCCCCGCACCGCCATGACGATCGCCGTCTTCACCCGTCCGCCGGCGGCTTCCAGCGCCCCCGCCGCCTGCGCGGGCGAGACCCCCGCCGCCGCGGCAACGATCCGCCGCGCGCGCTCGCGCAGCTTCTCGTTGACCGGCGCCAGGTCCACCATCAGGTTGCTGTACACTTTGCCCAGCCGCACCATCGCCGCCGTGCTGATCATGTTGAGGATCATCTTCTGAGCCGTGCCGGCCTTCATCCGCGTGGAACCGGTGAGAATCTCGGGGCCGGTCTCGGCGACGATCGCGATGTCGGCGAGCGCGGTGATCGGTGTCCCCGGATTGGCGCAGACGCCCACCGTCGCCGCGCCGGCGTCCCGGGCAGCGCGCAGCGCCCC
>DATLZI010000173.1:0-5164 GCA_035574075.1 bacterium
GTTCTCCGCCGACGCCGTCATCGGCGCGCTGCGCGAGCTGCTCGGACGGACGGTCACGGTGGCTGACGAATGACGGAGCAAACGAAGCGGGGCGCGCTCAACGTTGCTTCCGGCCAGCTGATCCTCGACCTGGCGGAGGAAGCGGCGCATCCCGCGGCCGATCCGGCCGAGGCGATCCTCGCCGGGCTGAACGATGCGCAGCGGGCGGCCGTCACGCACGAGGGGGGACCGCTGCTCGTTGTCGCCGGGGCCGGCACCGGCAAGACCGCTGTCATCACCCGGCGCATCGCCTGGCTCATCGCCACCCGCCGGGCCCGACCGGCCGAGATCCTCGCCCTCACCTTCACCGACAAAGCCGCATCCGAGATGGAGGAGCGGGTCGACGTCCTCGTCCCCTACGGGTACACCGACATCTGGATCAGCACCTTCCACGCCTTCGGCGACCGGGTGCTCCGCGACCACGCCCTGGAGCTGGGCCTGTCTCCCGACTTCCGCATCCTGACCCGGGCCGAGCAGGTCATCTTCTTCCGGGAGCGGCTCTTCGAGTTCCCCCTCGACTACTACCGCCCGCTCGGCGATCCGACGCGCTACGTCGAGGCGATGCTCGCGCTGATCAGCCGGGCCAAGGACGAGGACGTCACCCCTGACGAGTACCTGGCCTTCGCCGACACGGTGGTGCGCGCCGCGGAGGCCGCGCCGGCGGACCGCGAGCTGGCCGAGCACGCCCGCCGGCAGCGCGAGGTGGCGCTGACCTACCAGCGCTACCAGGAGCTGCTCGCCGCCGAGGGGTGCGTTGACTTCGGCGACCTCATCACCCTGACCCTGCGCCTGTTCCGCGAGCATCCGACGGTCCTGCGCGCCTACCAGGAGCAGTTCGCGCACATCCTCGTGGACGAGTTCCAGGACACCAACTACGCGCAGTTCCAGCTCGTGCGGCTGCTCTGCGCCCACCGCGAGGCGCCCAACCTCACGGTCGTCGGCGACGACGATCAGTCGATCTACAAGTTCCGCGGCGCGGCGATCAGCAACATCTTGGGCTTCCTCGATGTCTTCCCCCAGGCCCGGCAGATCGTCCTCACCACCAACTACCGCTCCCACCAGGCGATCCTCGACGCCGCGTACCGCCTGATCCAGCACAACAACCCCGACCGCCTCGAGGTGCGCACGGGGCTGGACAAGCGCCTCGTCGCCACCGCCCCGCCGGGACCGCCGCCCGAGCACGTGCACCTCGACACGCTGAGCAGCGAGGCCGACTGGGTGGCCGCGCGCATCGCCGCGCTGGTCGAGTCTGGGGAGGCCGCTTACCGGGATATCGCCATCCTGGTCCGCGCCAACTCCGACGCCGACCCGTTCATGCGCGCGCTCAACATGCGCGGCATCCCCTACCGCTTCACGGGCAGCCGCGGGCTGTACAACCGGGAGGAGATCCGCCTGGCCATCGCCTTCCTGCGGGCGCTGGCCCGGCCGGGGGACAACCTCAGCCTCTACTACCTGGGCGTCTCGCCCCTCTACCTGATCGCGGCCACCGATCTGGCCAAGGCCCTGAGCTACGCCGACCGGAAGAACCGCACCCTGGAGCACGTCTTCCGCCACCTGCACAGCGAGGGGTTCCGCGACCTCGCCGACGAGCTGGCGCCGGAGAGCCGGACGGCGATCGCCAAGCTGCTCGCCGATCTGGAGGAGATGCGCGAGCTGATGAAGGACCACGTCACCGGCCGGGTCCTCTACGAGTTCCTCGTCACGCGCACCGGCTACATCCGCCGGCTGGCCACGAGCGGCCTGCCCGAGGACGAGGTCCGCGTGGCGAACCTGGCGAAGTTCTTCGACCTCGTCGCGCGGTACGGCCAGATCGCGGCCTACGACCGCGTCCCCGAGTTCGTCGCGCACCTCGACGATCTGATCCAGGCCGGCGACGACCCCGCGGTCGCGGAGGCCGACTTCGATCAGGACGCGGTGAACATCCTCACGGTGCACAAGGCCAAGGGGCTGGAGTTCCCCGTCGTCTTCCTGGTCAGCTGCGTGACCGACCGCTTCCCCACGCGCCACCGCGGGGAGACGATCGCGCTGCCCGATCCCCTGGTCAAGGATCTGCTGCCGAGCGGCGACTTCCACCTCCAGGAGGAACGCCGCCTGTTCTACGTGGGGATGACCCGCGCCCGCCGGCGGCTGTACATGACCAGCGCCCGCGACTACGGCGGCGTGCGGCCGCGCAAACCCAGCCGCTTCGTGCTGGAGGCGCTGGACCGCCCGCAGGTCGACGCCGGCGCCCACAAGGCCTCGCCGATCGAGGCGATCCACCGGCACGCGCCGCCGACCGACGGCCAGCAGGGGCTGACCGGCATCCTGCCTTCCGATCAGCCGCTGGCCGTGAGCTTCCGGCAGATCGACGACTACGATACCTGCCCGCTGAAGTACAAGTACACCCACATCCTGCGCGTGCCGCTGCTGCGCGACCACCGCGTCGTCTACGGCTCGGCGATCCACGAGGCGATCCGCGAGTACCACCGGCGCAAGGCCCGGCGTCAGCGGGTGACGATCGACGATCTGCTGGCGCACTTCGAACGCGCCTGGATCAACGAGGGTTTCATCAGCCGCGAGCACGAAGACCAGCGGCTGGAGGAAGGGCGCGCCGTGCTGCGGCAGTTCTACGCCCACCAGGAGGCCAGCGGGCACATCCCCACCTTCGTCGAGGCGCCGTTCGCCTTCCAGGTCGGCACGACGCGGGTGAAGGGCCGCTGGGACCGTGTGGATCTGCGGGGCGATGAGGTCGTGCTCATCGACTTCAAGACGAGCGACGTGCGCACGCAGAAGGACGCCGATCGGCGGGCCCGGGACAGCCTGCAGCTGGCGATCTACGCCCTGGCCTACCGCGAGGCCTACGGGGCGATGCCGCACCGCCTGGAGCTGCACTTCCTCGGCCCGCAGCGCGTGCTGGTCGGCACCGCCGCGCCGGACGACGATCTGCTGCGGGAGACGGCGGCGGTGATCGAGCGCGTCGCCGCGGGCATCCGCGCGCAGCAGTACGTGGCGACCCCCGACTTCTACCGGGCCTGCCGCTACTGCGCCTTCGCCTCGATCTGCCCGTACACCGCGACCGGCGATCCGGAGGTGGAGGAGTGATCCGGCTCCTGCACCTCGCCGATGTGCACCTGGGCCGGCCGTTCCAGATGCTGGGGGAGAAGGGGGCGGCGCAGCGGCGCGCGCTGGAAGAAGCGCTGGCGCGGGCCGTGGATCTGGCCATCGCCGAGGGCGTGCACCTAGTCCTCATCGCGGGCGACCTGTTCGACTCGGCGAAACCCTCGCCGGCGACGGTGGCGGTCGCGGCGCGCGAGCTGCGCCGGCTGGACGAGGCCGGCATCCGCGTCGCCCTGGTCGCCGGCAACCACGACGTCACGTCCGACGGGCGCCTCGCCGCGGAGGAGGCGCTGCGGGAGGCCAATCCCCGCGCGCTGCTGCTCGGCCCGGAGGTGGAGCGCCACACCTTGCCCGACCTCGACCTGACGCTGGTCGGCCGCTCGCCGGCGCCCGGCGCGGCGGCGAGCCCGCTGGCCGGCTGGCCCCGCGAGCGGACGACGGCGTTCGCCGTGGGCCTCACCCACGGCTCCTGCTATCGGGCCGGCGTGGTGGAGGGGCCGGCGGTGATCCATCCCCAGGAGATCCGCCTCCTCGGGCTCGACTACCTGGCGCTGGGCGACTGGCACTCGGCGCTGGAGGTGCACGGCCCGCCGCACCCCGCCTGGTACGCGGGCGCCCCGGAGCTGCTCGCCTACGACCAGGAAGGCGCGGGCCACGTGCTGCTGGTGGACCTCCCGGCCCCCGGGTCGGCCCGCGTCACACCCCATCGCGTGGGCCGCCGGCACTACCGGCGTCTCGAGCTGGACCTGGCGCGCACCGACGACGAGGGCGTGCGGAAGGCCATCGAGGCCGCCGCCGACCCCGACGCCGTCTGCGATGTAGTGCTCGGCGGCCTGGTGCCCGTGTCGCGCGTCGTCGCCGCCCGGACGCTGGAGGAGGAGTTCGCCGACCGCTTCTTCCGGCTGCGGGTCAGCAACCGCACGCATCTGTGGCTCGATGAGGCGCAGCTCGCCGCCCTGCCCGCCGACACGGTGCTGGGGCGCTTCGTGCGCGTGATGCGCCAGCGCCTCACCGAGGTCCCGGAGGACCGCCGGCCCGTGCTCGAGGCCGCGCTGCAGCTCGGGGTGGCGCTGCTGCAGGGGCGGGAGGTGCTGGGGTGATCCTCCGCCGGCTGCAGCTGCGCCGGTTCCTCGGCCTGGGCGAGGCGGCCTTTGAGTTCGCGCCCGGCGTGAACGTCGTCGTCGGTCCGAACGAGGCGGGCAAGTCCACCCTGCGCACCGCGATCCGCACCGTGCTCTATGAGAATCCGGCGACCACCTCGTCGGAGCTGCGCGACCGCTTCCGCTCCTGGGGCGCCGCCGAGCCGCCGGAGCTGGTCCTCGACTTCGAGCTGGACGGCCGCACCTACCAGCTCACGAAGAACTTCGCCTCGCGGCACGTCCGCCTGACCGACGGACTGGGCCGGGTCTGGGAGCAGCACAAGGTCGTACAGGAGCGCCTCGTCGAGGTGCTGGGCCTGGCCAACGACAAGATCTTCGACGCCACCGCGCACATCGCGCAGACGGAGCTGGAGCGCATCCACCTCAACAGCATCAGCAAGGAGCTGGGGCGGATCATCGGCGGCGGGGGAGAAGACGTCGCCGCGGCGATCCGCAAGCTGGAGGCTCACCTCCGCGTCCTGGAGCGCGGCAGCAAGGGGGCCGCGGCGAAGGAACCCGGGGTGCTGGTGGCCCTGGAACGCCAGGCGGCGGTGCTGCGGGACGAGGTGACGCAGCTGCGCCGCAACGCCGCGGCGGCCGAGCGGGCGCGCGGAGAGCTGGCCGAGCTCGCCGCCCAGCGCGCCGCCCTGGCCGCGGAGCTCGCCCAGACGCAGGCCCTGCTGGAGCACAACCGGGAGATCCTGCGCATCGAGGATCGCCTCGCCGCGCTCAAGCGCGAGGAGGAACTGTGGGAGCAGAAGGTGCGCGACATCGAGGAGCTGGGCCGCCGGCTCGCGGCCCTCGACCGCGAGCTCGAGGCGGCGACCGCGGCCGGGGTGCCGGACGAGGCGGCGGTGCGCGAGGCGCGGGCGCTGGCCGAGCGGCTGGCG
>DATLZI010000174.1:0-15196 GCA_035574075.1 bacterium
CGCTGGATGGGCATCGGCACCCGTCGGCCGCCCTGGCTGCGCAGCACAGCCAGCGCGCGGTTGGCGTTCCACCGCCAGCGGTTCGTGAACATCGGCGAGGCGAGGAGCGCCTGGATCAGATCCTCGCGCGCCGTGCCGGAGCGGACGAAGGCGAACACGCTCTCCAGGGGAAAGCTGTGCTGCTCGCCCAGCGACAGGATGATCCCGTCGTCGGTCGCCGCGGCCTGCAGCTCAAAATCGAAGGTCAGGCAGAAGCGCTTGCGCAGGGCCAGGCCCCAGGCGCGGTTGATGCGGCCGCCGAAGGGGGCGTGCAGCACGAGCTGCATCCCGCCGGCCTCGTCGAAGAAGCGCTCGGCGACGATCGTGCGCTGCGTGGGGATCGTCCCCAGCACCGCCGCGGTCTCCCGGAAGTAGGCCACGATCTGCTCGGCCCCCGCGGCCTCGATCCCGGTCTCCTCCATCAGCCAGCGCTCGGCGGCGGCGGGGTCGGTCAGACGCGCCCCCACCTGCGCTCTGAGGTCGGACACCGCCTCGGAGAGCTCCCGCGTCCGCGCCGGGGCCTCGCCGGTCCAGAAGGGGATGGTGGGCGGAGCGCCATGCGCGTTCTCCACCCGCACCCGCCCCGCCTCGACGCGGCGGATCCGCCAGGAGGTGTTCCCCAGCAGGAAGATGTCCCCGGCCATGCTCTCCACGGCGAAGTCCTCGTTCACCTTGCCGACGAGGGCGCCGGAGGGATCCTCGATCACGTCGTAGTCCGCGATGTCCGGGATCGCCCCGCCCGAGGTGATCGCCGCCATCCGGGCGCCCCGCCGCGCCCGCAGCACCCCGTGCACCCGGTCGCGGTGCAGGAACGCGCCGGAGCGGCCGCGGCGATCGGCGATCCCCTCGGCGAGCATCGTCAGCACCTGCTCGAACTCGGCGCCGCTGAGATCGCGGTAGGGATAGGCCTGGCGGACGACGCTCAGCAGCTCCGATTCCGCCATCTCCCCGCTGGCCACCGTGGCCACGATCTGCTGGGCGAGGACGTCGAGGGGCTTCTCCGGGATGATGACACGGTCCAGCGCCCCGGCGCGCACGGCCCGAACCGCGGCGGCGGACTGCACCAGCTCGTCGCGTGTCAGCGGCACGATGATCCCCTTCGGCGTCGCCCCCAGCCAGTGCCCGGAGCGGCCGACGCGCTGGAGCAGGGTGGCCAGCGCGCGCGGGGCGCCGAGGTGGATGACGAGATCGACGTGCCCGATGTCGATGCCGAGCTCGAGGGAGGCCGTGGCCACCACCACGGGCAGCTCGCCCGCCTTCAGGCGGCGCTCCGCCTCCAGCCTGGTCTTGCGGGCGAGGCTGCTGTGGTGCGTGGCGACCTGCCCCTCGCCCAGCCGCACCGTGAGGTGATGCGCCACCCGCTCGGCCAGCCTTCGGGTGTTGACGAAAACGAGCGTGGTGCGGTGGGCCTGGATGTGCTGCACGAGCCGCGCGTAGATCTCGCTCCACAGCTCCTGGGTGGCGAGGTGCGTGAGCGGCTGGGTGGGGATCTCGAGGCGCAGCTCCCAGGGCCGGCGGTGGCCCACGTCCACGATCGCGCAGTCCGGCCGGCCGTCGGCGGTGCGGCGCTGCGCGCCCACCAGCAGCCTGGCGATCTCCTCGATCGGCCGCTGCGTGGCGGACAGCCCGATGCGCTGCAGGCGGCGGCCGGCCAGCAGGTCGAGCCGCTCCAGGCTGAGGGCCAGGTGGCTGCCCCGCTTGTCGCCGGCCACAGCATGGATCTCGTCCACGATGACGGTTCGGGCGGTCCGCAGGAAGCGACGGCTGCCCTCGGCGGTGAGGAGGATGTACAGCGACTCCGGCGTGGTGATCAGGATGTGCGGCGGATGGCGCAGCATCCGCGTGCGCTCCCGGGCCGGCGTGTCGCCGGTGCGCACGGCCACCCGGATATCCCGCAGGTCGATGCCGTCTTGCGCCGCCGCCCGTCTGATCCCGGCCAGCGGCTCGAGGAGGTTCGTCTGGATGTCGTTGGCCAGGGCGCGGAGCGGCGAGACGTAGACCACTCCGGTCTGGTCCGGCAGCGTCCCCGAGGCCGCCGCCTCGACCAGCCCGTTCACTGACCAGAGGAACGCGGCCAGCGTCTTCCCGGACCCGGTCGGCGCCGCGATGAGCGTGTCGCGCCCCGCGGCGATGTGCGCCCATCCCTCCACCTGCGGGGTGGTGGGCTCGCCCAGCCTGGCGGCGAACCATCGGCTGACGAGGGGATGGAACGGCGGGGGGATCATGGCTGTGCGCTCCGGTCCTCTCATTCTGGCGCTGTTCGGCAGGTGCTGTCCAGGGCCGAAACGAAACCGTTCGCCTCGAGTCATGCGGCGCGCATGGGCGGTACCGATCGGGGGCGCGGTCGTGATGCTCGCGCTGACCGGCGGCTTCTCCGCCACCGGCGCGGCGCCTGGAGATCCCAGCGGCCCGGCTCCCGGCGCGTGGGGACGCCGGGCCGACCTGCTCGAGCCCAACTCTGAATTCGCCCTGGCCGAGGTGTCGGGCACGCTCTACGTCATCGGGGGGTACCCGGCGAGCCGCGTCACGGTGCGCACGGTGCAGGTCTACGACATCGCCCGCGACCGCTGGGAGCCGGGCCCGCCGATCCCGCACCCCAACAACCACGGCATGGCCGCCGCCGTCGGCGGGGTGGTCTACCTGATCGGCGGCCAGACCACCGCCGCGGGCGAGAGCTACGTGAACACGGTCTTCGCGCTGGATCCGAGGGTCGGCCGGTGGGTGGAGCGGGCTCCGATGCCCACGGCGCGTAGCGCCGGCGTGGCGCTCGTGCACGAGGGCCGGATCTACGTCGCCGGGGGAAGACCGCCGCGGGGGGCCGACTTCGCGGTCTACGATCCGGCCGCCGACCGATGGGAGACGCTGCCGCCGCTGCCCAGCCCGCGCAACCACATCGCGGGGGCGACGATCGGCGGCCGCCTGCACATCGTCGGGGGCCGGCTCGGCGGCGGCTTCGCCAGCGCGCAGACGGCGGCGCACGAGGTCTATGACCCTCGGACGCGGACCTGGACGACGGCGGCTCCCATGCTCCGCCCGCGCAGCGGGATCAACGGAGTGCTGGCCCGGGGCTGCTTCCACGTCTGGGGCGGCGAAAGCGCGGCTGGCATGTTCCCCGACCACGACTACTACGACCCGCGCACGGACCGCTGGTTCCGTCTCCCCAACATGCCGATCCCTGTGCACGGCGTGACGGGGTCGGCCTACGTGGGGGGACTGATCTGGGTCACCGGCGGCGGGACGGCCGTCGGGGGCAGCAGCGGCAGCCTGTACCACCAGGTCTACCGGCCGGCAGTGAGCTGCGAGTAGACCGGACGGGCTATAGTGGAATTGCCATGGTCGGAGCGGCGGCCGACCTGCCCGCCTACCTTCGCCTGGATCGCGCCGAGCTGCGGCGGCGTGCCGAAGCGGCGCTCGACCTGCTGCGCTCCTGCGAAGTCTGCCCGCGGAACTGTCATGTGGATCGTCTCGCCGACCGGTGGTCGTTCTGCAAGATCGGCCGCCACGCCGTGGTGAGCAGCGCCTTCCCGCACTTCGGCGAGGAAGACTGCCTGCGGGGCTGGCGGGGCAGCGGGACGATCTTCTTCTCGATGTGCAACCTGCGCTGCGTCTTCTGCCAGAACTTCGACATCAGCCAGCAGAAGGTGGGACGGGAGGTCACCGCGCCGGAGCTGGCGGAGATCATGATCGCCCTGCAGGAGCGCGGCTGCCACAACATCAACTTCGTCACGCCCGAGCACGTCGTGCCGCAGATCCTCGAAGCGCTGCCCCATGCCGTGGCGCGGGGCCTGCGGCTCCCCCTGGTCTACAACACCAGCAGCTACGACTCGATGCACTCCCTGCGGCTGCTGGATGGCATCGTGGACATCTACATGCCCGACTTCAAGTACTGGGAACCGGAATCGGCCCGCCTCTACCTCAAAGCGCCCGACTATCCGGAGGTGGCGCGGCGCACGATCGCCGAGATGCACCGGCAGGTCGGCCCGCTGGTCCTCGACCGCGCCGGCCTGGCCCGGCGGGGGGTCCTGCTGCGGCACCTCGTCATGCCCGGCGCGCTGGAAGAGACCCGCCAGATCATGCGTTGGGTCGCATCCACCCTCGGTCCACAGACCTACGTGAACGTGATGGCCCAGTACCATCCGGCCGGACAGGTCGGCCGGAATCCGCGCTACGCGGCCATCAACCGGCGCATCTCTCCCGAGGAGTACGCCGCCGCCGTGCAGGCCGCGCTCGATGCCGGCCTCACCCGGCTGGATCACCGCGCCGCGGGGGCTCTCCGCCCCTAGGTCGTCCTCCCGGTCCGCAGCCTGGCGCGCCGGAGGCCGTGCGGGGTGTGCCATGGCCGGTGCCTCCGGCACGTGTCCTAGTAGGCCGACTCCTGATCCAGGATGCCCAGCTGCCGCGCGCGGCGGTCGGCGACCGCGAAGATGATCGCGGCGATAGCGACCCACCCCGCGGTCACCAGGACCTCGGCGATGAGGACCTGCGCATCGCTCGCCCAGGGGAAGGACTTCACCGCCTGCCCTCCGAGCAGCCCCCGCCGCATCGCCTCCAGCCACCAGGAGAGCGGGAAGACCTGGGCCAGCGCCTGGAGCGCCCGCGGCAACACTGTCACCGGGAAGATCGCTCCCGTCACGAGGTACAGACCCGCGCCGATCGCCTCCGGCATGCGCCAGGCTTCCCCGGAGATCAGCATCGCGGCGCTGACCACCACCAGGCCCAGGGCCACAATTCCGATGATGCCGATGATCATGGCCGCGATGGTGTACTGCGGGTTCACCGTGCCCACGTGGAGTGGAACGCCGAGGGCGTACCGCCCGAAGACGAGCGTGATGACGGCGGGCGCCAGGGCGGAAGTGGCCTGCGCCAGCGACCGCCCGACCAGATAGGCGCGATACGGGATGGGCGCCGTGTAGATGGAGCGCAGCGTCCTCCAGTGCTCGCGGTCGCTGATCAGCCCCCAGGCCATGCCCATCACCCCGCGCAGGACGAACGGCCACAGCGCCGTGCCCACGACGAAGAAGCCGAGCATCGGCCCGCGGCCGCCGCGGGCCACGACGAAGTACATGAAGACCAGGATGAGCACGCCCCCCAGCGGCTTGGCCAGCGAGTAGATGAAGAACAGCAGCGGGTCGGTCCAGTTGGTCTCGATCTGCCAGCCCAGCCAGTACGCGACGCGGAGCGTCCGCCACCAGCGGCGGATCGGTCCCTCGGCTCGGATGGCCAGCGCGGGCATCAGCGGGGCTCTGCGCTAGAACCTCAGGCTGAGCCGGCCCTCGCGCCGGGCCAGGAACTCCATCCGCCGCAGCGTCAGCCGGGCGAGCACGATGAACAGCACGGCGAGAACGGTCAGCCCGCCCACTTCCCACCACACCGGCAGCAGCGCGGGATGGGCATCCCCGTAGAGCAGCTGCCGGAGTCCGTCCAGGGCCAGCGTCAGGGGGATGAGCGAGGTGCCCATCGCCGCCCAGAACCCCAGCGCCCGCACCGGGAAGTAGAACCCCGAGGCCAGGAACACGGGCTCCATGAACAGTTCGGCCATGTGCCAGGCCTCGCGTCCCCAGAGCAGGAAGAGGCTGGCAAAGGTCACGCCCAGCCCGTAGAGCGCGACCATCGCCACGGCGAAGATCAGCAGGAACACTCCCCAGTCGGCCACGGCGAAGCGCACGTGGAAGAGCAGCGAGCCGATGACCACGATCGCCGCGGCGCGCAGCAGCGTGGCCAGAAAACCGCCCAGCGACATCCCAAACAGGATCGGGACGATCCCGCAGGGTACGACCATGTACAGCTCGAGGTTCCCGCCCTGCTTGTCCCAGTAGAACTGCGCGGCCATCGCCCACATCACGTTCATCCAGAAGGCCGTCGTCGCCCCGCCCATGATCACGTAGCCGATGAAGCGCTCCGGAGCCCCCAGGGCCTTGTAGACATAGACGAAGGCGATCGTGCCGAGCAGCGGCAGGACGGTGTCGTAGAACAGCCAGGAGCGGTCCCGGTTGCTGCCGATGATCCGCGGATAGGCGCGGCCGAGCGTGGCCCGGAGGAAGCGCCGCAGGCCGCGCGCCCGGCGCAGGGCTGCGCTCACGACCGGCCTCCGCTCTGATCGGCCTCCTCGAGGCGCTGCCCCACGAGTTGCACGAACACGTCTTCCAGGGTGGGCTCGAGCTTCCGCAGGGAGAGGATGCGCCGACCGCGGTCGGCGAGCGCCCTGACCACCTCGGCGATCGCCCCGTCGTCGACCAGCCGCAGCCGGATCTCGGTGTGGTCGTCAAAGGCCTGAGCATCGACGCGGCGAACACCGGGGAGGGCCCGGAGCCAGCCGACGCCGTCCGTGGCCTCCGTGCTCAAGACGAAGTAACTGTCCCCGGTCGCCTCGCGCTTCAGCGCTGCCGGGGCGCCGCAGGCGATGATCCGGCCCTTGTGGATGATCGCCACGCGCTGGCACAGCTCCTCGGCTTCGTGCATGTAGTGCGTGGTGAGCAACACCGTGCGGTCCGCCCGTTCCGCCAGCCAGGACTTGATGTAGGCCCGGATATCCCGCGCTGCCCCGACGTCGAGCCCCACCGTGGGCTCATCGAGGAACAGGATCTCCGGATCCGGCAGCAGCCCGCGCACCAGGTTCATCTTCTGCCGCATCCCGGTGGACAGCGCGCTCACCCGCCGGTGACGCTCCTCGTAGAGCCCGACGACCTTGAGCAGCTCGTCGATCCGGGCCAGCGCCGCGCGCGTGGGCAGACCGTAGAACTGACTGTACATCCACAGCTGCTCGCGAACGGTGAGCAGCCCATAGCCGGAGGTCTCGCCGCCGCTGACCATGGCGATGCGCTCGCGCACGTCCTGCGCCTGGCTGACGACGTCGAACCCGGCCACGCGCGCCGTGCCCCGGGTCGGCAAGAGGAGGGTGACGAGGATCTTGATCAGCGTGGTCTTGCCGGCGCCGTTCGGCCCGAGCAGGCCGAACATCTCGCCGCGGGAAACCTCTAACGTCACGCCGTCGAGCGCGATAATCGGGGTGGGCCGAGGGGTGGCGGGGGAGCGTTTCGCCCGGTAGAGGCGGACGAGGTCCTGCGTGGCGATCGCCGGCGCGGTCACGACGCGGCCCGCTTCTCCGCCCGCTCGTTCCCCCTCGCCGCGCGGTCAGCGCGCCGCGGCCGGCGCGCCTGGATGCCGGATCCGGGAGGCGATTCCAGAACCCCGCCGGGATAGCGCTCAACGACGGCGCGGGCGCCCTGGGAGACGCGGCCCCGCGACGGCGCGGAGCTCAGGAGCAGCCCCAGACCCCCGGCCCGTGCGGCCTGGCCAACCCTCTTCGCCGCCACAGGACTGATTATACAGCGCCCAGCGGCGAGCCCTCGCCGCGCCGGCCTATGTTCGACGCATCGTGACCAGCCGCACGCCCAACCGACGGATCTGCTGGAAGTTCGCGCCCTCCCCGATGGCCCGCAGCACGGGCTCGATCTCCGTCACCACGGTACCGGAGATGACGTCGGCACCGTGGTCGAACAGGACGGGGGAGAGCGGGGTGCTCGGGCCGAGGACCACGACCAGCGCTTCCGGCCGGCGGAGCGCGACGAGGGATTCGAAGGTGTGGTCGATCAGTGTCATCCCGCTGAGCGCCAGCACGTCGGCCTGAGGGATCACCTCCGCCGCGGCCCCGAGGGGGAGGTCGTCCTCCCTGGGACGCTCCTCCAGGACCCACAACGCGCGGGCGCGCGCCCTGAGACGCGGCACGAACGGAAAGTGCCCCACCAGAACCACGCGCCGGCCCGCGCCGTGCTCGGCGATCACGGCTTCACCGTTCAGATCCAGCCACCGCTCCTCCTGCGCCGGCAGCAACGCGTTGATCGCCGCGATACCGATGGCCGCCTCCATGGGACTCGCGGAGCGCACCAGTTCAGCCAGCTCGCGGGCGGGGCGCTCGCGCAGCAGGCCGGCCTCCCGGACGGCGGGGCCACCTCGGTAGTGATGGTCGTCGGTGCGGGGAGTGGACGCCAGGCCGCACCGCCGGATGCCGTCCAGCTCCACGACGACGGCTGTCTTGTACGCGCCGACGAGGACGTCCAGCACGCGTCCTTCTCGGATCGAGGACAGGAGGGCATCGATGACCATCGGCTCACGCTCCTTCCGGGGCGGTCGCCGCGGCGGTCGGCAAGATCCACACCCCCGAGCGCCGAAACGTGGCCGCACGGCATCCGACCGCAGCGCAGCCAGCGGCATCCCCCGCCCTGCTTCAGGCACCTCTCTGCATCCATGAGCATACGAGCGGCGCGTCCGGGGACCCTATCGGGTCGGCGACGGATTGCCGATCCTCCGACCGGCCGGCGCGCCGCCGAGGGAGGCATCTGGCCGCTTGCGGACGGTGCGCAGCGCCTGCCGCGGTCAGCGGCCGAAGACGGCGTTGGGCAGCCAGAGGGCCAGCGACGGGACCAGGTAGATCAGCACCAGGACGAGGATCTGCAGCCCCATGAAGGGCAGCATCCCCCACCAGATGTCGGCGAGGAGGATGCCGCGGGGGGCCACGCCCTTGATGTAGAAGGCCGCCATCGCCACCGGCGGGCTGAGGAAGGCGGTCTGCAGGTTGACAGCGACGAGGATCCCCAGCCAGATCGGGTCGATGCCGTAGCTGTTGGCGATGGGCCAGAACAGCGGCATGAAGATGATGATGATCTCCGTCCACTCCAGGGGCCAGCCGAGGAGGAAGATGACCAGCATCATCAGCCAGATGAACTGGCCCTGCGAGAGCCCGAGGCCCAGGATAAAGCTCTCGATGACCTTCGAGCCGCCGAGGCGCGCGAACACCGAGGAGAAAATGCTGGAGCCGACGAGCAGGGTGAGGACCACACTGGATGTGCGTGCCGCCTGGAAGACGGCGGCCTTCAGCATCGTCCAGTTCAGCCGCCGGTAGGCCGCGCTGAGCGCCAGGGCGCCGATGCCGCCCATCGCCGAGGCCTCCGTCGGCGAGGCCAGGCCGAACGCGATCGAGCCCAGCACGGAGAAGATGAGCAGCGAGATCGGCAACAGTCCCGTGGCCAGCAGGCGCAGGCGGCGGCCCAGGGGCACGTTGCGCTCCTCGGGGGGCAGCGGCGGCGCGGCCTGCGGCCGCGCGTAGGCGTAGATGGCGATGAGCGCGACGTAGAGCGCCGCGAGCAGGAAGCCTGGGATGAACGCGCCGAGGTAGAGCCGCACGATCGACTCGCCGGCGTTGGCCGCGTAGAGAATGAGCAGGACGCTGGGCGGGATGAGGATGCCCAGCGTTCCCCCCGCGGCGATCGAGCCAGTGGCCAGGCGCTTGTCGTAGCCCAGCCGCATCATCGGCGGCAGGGCGAGCAGCCCCATGATCGTCACCGAGGCCCCGATGATCCCCGTGGCCATGGCGAAGATCGTGCAGGTGATGACCGTGGCCAGGGCCAGCGAGCCGCGCAGCCGGCCGGCGGCGATGAGGATGGAGCGGAAGAGCAGGTCCATCACCCCGGACCGCTCCAGGACGTAGCCCATGAAGATGAAGAGCACGATGGGGATCAGGACGTCGTTCGTCATGACCTGGAACGTGCGCACGGCCATGAGGTCGAAGACCAGACGACCAAAGCCCAGGTAGCCGAAGACGAAGCCCAGGGCGAGCAGCGTGAACGCGGTGGGGAAACCGATGAAGATCGCCAGGGAGAGCAGGGCGAGCTGGAGGATGCCGAGGGCCTCGGGGGTCATACCGTGGCCTCCGGCTCGCCCGGGATGCGCTCCTCATCGGGCCAGCGCCCGGTGCGGATGGCGATGACGCACCGCAGCATCTGCGCCACGCCCTGCAGCAGGAGGAGGAAGGCGCCTACCGGGATGGCCGCCTTGAGGGGATAGATCGGCCGCCGGTAGGGGCTGAAGGCCGACGTCTCCCGGATCAGCCAGGAGTTGCGGAAGAAGTCGAACCCCACCCAGACCAGGGCCAGCATCGCGGGGAGGAAGACGATGATGTAGAGGGTGAGGTCGACGATCGCCTGGGTGCGGGGCGGCCAGTTGCGGTAGAAGATGTCCCCCCGCACGTGGGCGTTCTTCGAGAGGACGTAGGCGGAGGCCAACATGAAGTACGCGCCGTAGAGCATCAGACTGGTGTCGAAGGCCCACGTCGTCGGCGCGCTGAACAGGTAGCGGGAGAATACCTCGTAGCCCATGGAAAAGGCCAGCGGCAGGATGAGCCAGGCCGCGGCCTTCCCGACGAACTCGCTGATCGCGCTGATCCCCCGGATGATCCGTTCCACCGCTGCCCTCCCCGCATCCCCGCAGACATGATCAGGGCGCCCCCGGGAGCGGGCAGCGCCCTGATCGAACCGCGCTCAGGCGGCCGGGCGCACCGGGCCTACTTCTTCCCGAAGAAGTGCTGGTACGCCGGGCGGTTGTCCACGTAGATCCGCAGCTTCCAGGAGACGACCCTTCGCGCCCAGGTGCGCTGGCTGTTCACGATCTTCGCGAAGGTCGGGTTGCTGCGCGAGTTCCGCTCGATGAGGGTGTCCCAGGCCTTGAGCTGGGCCTGCAGCACGGAGGTCGGCGTGACGAAGACGCGCACCCCGCGCCGCTGCTCGAACTCGGCCAGGTCGCGGCTGTTGCGGTCGATCATCTTCAGCTGGAAGTCCGCGGACTCGGCGAGGACCGCCCCGCGGACGATCGCCTTGAGGTCCGCGGGCAGCGCATCCCACTTGCTCTTGTTGACGATGAACTCGAGGTTCTCCACGGGCTGGTGGTAACTCTGCAGCATGTAGACCTTGCGCACATCCGGGAAGCCGAGGGCTTTGTCCGATGTCGGGTTGTTGAACTCCGCACCGTCGATCACGCCGCGCTCCAGGGCGGGCACGATCTCCCCACCGGGCAGGGTCACAACCGAGGCGCCCAGCAACCCGAAGAGGTCGGCGGAGAGGCCCACCGTGCGGTACTTCGTGCGCTTGAGCTGCTCGGGGTTCTGGATCGGGGTGCGGAACCAGCCCAGCGGCTGGGTGGGCATCGGCCCGAGGAGGAAGCCGACCACATTCATCCGCATCTGCCCCAGCAGCTCCTGGTACAGATCGAACCCGCCGCCGTAGTAGAACCAGGAGAGCAGGTCGATGGCGTCCATGCCGAAGGACGGTCCGGTGCCGAAGAGGCTGAAGGCGGCGTTGCGCGAGTACCAATAGGCGGGCACGGCATACCCGCCGTCGAGCACGCCGCGGTGCACGCCGTCGATGATGTCGAACGTGCCGACGACCGCGCCAGAGGGCAGGACGTCGATCTTCAGCCGGCCCCCGGACATCTCGTCCACCTTCTTCGCCCAGTCCACGAAGGAAACGTGCAGTTCGTCGCGCGTGGCGAAGCCGGACTGCACCTTCCAGGTGATGGGGGCCTGGGCGACCGTGGTCTTGATGTACGGGAACTGGCTGGCGGCGAGTCCCGCCGTGACGGCGGCGGCCTGCTTCAGGAATTGCCGGCGGGAGGGGGTGCCGGCCTGCGTGGCGGAGGGGGTGCGGCGGGGGGCGACGCTCCTGCCTTTCCTCAAGCCCATGAGACTCCTCCCCTTTCGTGTCACGACGTCACGCCTGTGCGACGAAATGGGACGGCTGTTGTCGGAACGGCTCAGCGAGTATTGCCAGCCTAAATACGCCGGAGCGCTGGGACGGTCCTGCCCGGGCGGCGCAGAGGGAGGGCTGGCGGCGCAGAGGAGGAACTGGACGGGAAGGGAGACCGGATGACGCGCTGGATCCTGATCCTCATCGTCGTCGCCCTGGTCGCGCCGGCCGCGGCGGCGAGGTCGTACGCCCATCCGCTGATCGAGCAGACCTTCCGGCTGCGGCCCGACGGGTCGGCGGAGGTGGAGGAGGTCCGCGCCTTCCGCTTCGACGGCGCGTTCTCCTGGGCCACGATCACTCGCACCACCCGGGGGCAGTACGGCCGCTACGGCCTCGTCTACACCGGGGTCTGGGACGCGCAGACCGGCCAGGCGCTGCGCTACCAGGTGGAGCGGGAGGGAGACAACGTCACGCTGCGCTGGTTCTACCAGGCGCAGAACACCACGAAGCGCTTCCGGCTGCGCTATCGCATCGAGCGCGCGGTGCAGCGTTACGCCGACGTGGCTCAGTTCTACTGGCAGGCCGTAGAGGGGGACCACGCGCCGATCGGCCGCGTGCGCATCGTCATCGAGCCTCCGCGTCCCAGCATCGCGGTGTTCAAGGTGTTCGTGCACAGCCGCGCCGCGCCGGGCACCCTGGATCTCGCCCCGGACCGCAGCCGCGCGGAGGTGACGCAAGCCGCGATCCCCGCGACGAGCTTCGTCGAGGTGCGCGCGCTGCTCGATCCGGCGCTCTTCCCGCAGACGCCGCTCCTCGGCGGCCAGGATTACGCTAGGTTGCTGGAGGATGAGCGCCAGCAGGCCGCGCCCACGCTGCGCCCGGACCGCCTGGTCACCCCGAGGGGCGTCCTGGCCGGGCTCCTCGTCCTGCTCCTCATCGGGGGCTTCATCTGGACCTACCTGCGCTACGGCCGGGAGCCGGCGGTGGGCTACGACGCGCGCTACGAGCGCGAGCCGCCGCGCCCTCTCCCCCCGGCGGTCGTGCCGGCGATCATGAGTCAGGGCAGCGTGGCGCGCGCGCAGCTTCCCAGGGCGTTCGCGGCGACGTTGCTGGAAGCGGCGCGCCTGGGATACCTGGAGATCGAGGAGACGCAGGACCAGGGGGTCCTGGGCACCGGATTGCTGAAGGACGGCCTCCTGGTCTACCGCCTCACGGAGAAGGGACAGGCGCTGCTCGCGGGATCGCCGGCGGCGCCGGAGCAGGGGGAGCGAACGCTGGAGCCCTTCGAGACGGCGGTCCTCGAAGCGGTCTTCAAGCAGGCCGGCGCCAGCCCCGCCGTGGACAGCAAGCAGATCGAGGCCTGGGGGAAGCGCATCGTCGGCTCGAAGAGCAACTTCCTGCGCTTCATCCAGGTCTGGGGGCCGCAGCTGCGCGGCTGGTTCGAGCAACGCTTCTTCAAACTGGACGATTCGGCCAGCGAGCGCGCCAGAGTGTCCTTCGTCGGCGCGACGATCGCCGTGCTGGCCGCGGTCTTCTTCGTTGGCTCTGCGCTGTCGCTCTTGGTCGCCATACCGATCGGCGGCGGTCTCATCGCCCTGGCGGCGGGCCTCTCCCGCCGCACGCCGCAGGCCGCCCTCGAGGTGCGGCGGTGGGAGGCGTTCCGCCGCTTCATGACCGACTTCTCGGCGATGAAAGACGCCGGGCCGCAGCTGCTGCACCTGTGGGAGCACTACCTGGTCTACGCCGTGGCCCTGGGGGTGGCCGACCGCCTGCTCAGCAACCTCACGCTGGTCGCCGCGGAGCTCCACCAGCCGGTATCATCTCCGCGCTGGTTTCGTTCCCCCCCGGCGGGCTGGGGGCTGGCGGGATCGGGGGGCTCGCTGGAGTCGCTCACCCGGTCCTTCCAGAACTTCCAGAACCTCTCCCGCGCCCTCTCTTCCTCCACCGGAAGCGGCGGGGGCTTCAGCGGCGGAGGGGGCGGGGGCGGGGGCGGCGGCGCGAGCCGCGCCGGCTAGCCGCCCTTCCCTTCCCGCGAACTTATCGGTCCCGTCGCACGTCACACGTCCGGAGGTGGTACCATGCGCAGCGCCGCCGTCGCGGCCGTACTGGCAACGATCCTCACGGCGTTCCCGGCCTCGGCCCAGGCACCGGAGGGCACCCCACACCAGATCATCGTCCGCGGCTCGGGACAGGTGGAAGTCCCGCCGACGCAGGCCGTGGTGACCGCGGGCGCGCAGATCCAGCGTCCTACGGCCGCCGATGCGAGCGCGGAGGTCTCGCGGATCGCCGACCAGGTGCTCTCCCGCCTGCTGGCGCTGGGCGTTCGCCGGCAGGACATCCGCACCTCGGGGGTCCAGCTGGTCCCGGTCTACAGCACCCCGCGGGATGGAACGTCGCAGGTGACCGGCTACCGCGCCACCTATCTGCTGGCCCTCACGCTCACCGACCTCCGCCTCGTCGGGCAGGCCGTGGACGCGTCCGTCAAAGCCGGCGCGAACCAGATCTTCGGGGTGACCTTCGGGCTGCGCGATCCGTCGGAGGCCCGGCGGGAGGCCCTGACCATGGCGGTGCGGGAGGCTCGCGACAAGGCCGAGGCGATCGCCCGCGCCGCGGGCCTGCAGATCAAGGGGATCGTTCAGATCTCCGAGGAGTCCGTGGACGTCGAGGTCCGGGCCTTCAGCCGCGCCGCCCCGTCCGCGCCGGTCCCCCCGCCCGCGCCGACGCCGATCGAACCGGGCCTGGTCACGGTCACCGCCCGGGTGACGATGGTGTTCGTCTACTGATCGGCCACCGTTCGCCGCGTAGGATTCCCCTCCTCGGTCAGGGGGCCGGCCGGCCGCCGACCGAAACAACAAAGAGGGGTGGACGCGAACGTCCACCCCTCGAGCGCTTCACGCGGAAGGACTTACCGCGTGGGTGTCACGGGCTGAACCGGAAGGTACGGGGCCAGCTTGCTGAAGATGTCATCGCGGTTGATCTCGTACTTCTCGCGAACCTTGGTGACGAGAAGTTCCGCATCTCCGTCGATGGCCCGTACATCCTGGTCTGAGAGGTTCGGCCAGACCACGCGGAGATTGGCCTGGAGCGTGGCCCAGTGTTCCCTGATCATCTCAGGCTTGAACATGGGGGGATCCCTCCGATCGGCTCCGAACCATCCTGGCTTTGCTGATCAGGGCCGAGCAGCCCCGCCTGCCAAGCATGGCAGCTCGAGGCCAGGGGGGCAAGACAATTCTTCCGCCATCGATCTCGCGCCTGTCGCGGTTGTCAACATAAATATCCCGAATCTCATTGTGTCTGTCCGCGACCTGTGAGACACTGGATGGGCATCGCGGAAGCAGGCGTCTGCGAGAGTCTGCAGGTGAAGGTGGGAAGAACGTGGCATCAGGCACCGTGAAGTGGTTCAACGCCGAGAAGGGGTACGGTTTCATCACCCCTGAGGACGGGTCGAAGGACCTGTTCGTGCACTACAGCGCCATCGAGGGCGCGGGCTACAAGTCCTTGAACGAGGGCCAGAAGGTCGAATACACGGAGGGGCAGGGGCAGAAGGGTCCGCAGGCGACCCACGTCCGCCCCATCGGCTAACTCCTTCCGACCCAGGACGTCGCACGACGCGGGCCCGGGCGCTCATCGCCCGGGCCCTCTGA
>DATLZI010000175.1:0-3222 GCA_035574075.1 bacterium
TCCGGCAGGGCCCCGACGGGCTGATCTACCTCCTCACCGACGACGCGAACGGCCGCATCGTGCGCCTGGAACCCCCGCGCGCCTCGTGACCGCCCGTCGCCGGGCCCGACCGTTTCCGCCGGCCGCTCGGCGCGCGCAGGCGCGCGCGCGTCAGCGACGGCGGAACCGCTGCAGCCCCAGGTTCAGCGCGACCACCCAGGCGGCGGTGCCGATCACGAGCCAGACGACCGGGATGACCAGCTCCGGCGTGAGCGCCGGGCGCTGGAGGAGCGGCCAGATCCCCCGGAGGCCCAGGAGCAGGCCGCCCATCCAGGCCAGCATCATGAGCGCCCAGAGCAGCGCTAGCAGAGGACCTTCCAGTTCTTGCAGAGCTCCTTCGGCAGCACGGTGATCGCCCAGTAGCCGACGCCCCCGAACCCCGTCACCACCGTGATCCACAGGAGCCACGTGTTCAGCCGGCTCACCTTGAACCCCTCGGGCAGCCGGCGGTTGTTGATCAGCATGATCTGCCACGCGCCGATCGACCGGTAGACGAGGGCCGAGATCGCGACGCTGATCCAGAGGATGAACGGCTGGGCCACGGTGATGAGGTAGAAGCCGGCGAGGACCGCGGCCGTCACCACGATGAAGTAGTAGAAGCGATAGGGGCGCCGCGCGTGGCCCGTGACCGCGATGGCGTCGCACGTCGTGCGCCCGATGAACGTGTCGTAGAACGGGAACTGCGCGTCGTACAGCGTGACCATGATGAAGAGCAGCATGAGCCAGCCGGCCATCGGGCCGAGGACGCCCTGGGCGATCGTGGCCATCTGCACCGGCACCTGCACGCCGGTGGGGATCTGGCCCGTGCGCAGGAAGTCCTCGTGGAGGTACGCCAGGCCCGCCACCGAGTAGAGGTAGGTCATGATCAGGCCGCCGATGATGGCCCACCAGAGGATGAGGCTGTAGCCGCCCACCTTCACCCACTGCAGCATCTTGGCGCGCTCGCCGGCGTCCTTGTCGTCCCATGCCAGCTCCTGCGCCGTGATGCGCTCCGGGGGCCGCAGCACGCCGGTCACCTGCCCGGCGTAGCGCCCCATCCCGAAGCCCGCGCCGATCACCCAGAACGAGACCCACATGAGGCTGCCGCCGGGCTGGTTGAAGAGGGCGAGCGCGTCGGTCGGCGGCAGGGCCCGCGGGTAGCCCTCCACGAGGTAGGTGATGCCGAGGTAGCCGAGGAGGACCTGCAGGTAGTGCTGCGGCTTCGCGGCGATGAGCGTGATCGCCAGGACCAGCGCGATGTTGGCGATCATGATCACCGTGAAGAACTTCGAGAGGAACGTGTACGTGCGGTTCGAGAAGTAGAAGACGACGAGCACGGCCAGGAGCGCGATGACCGCCCAGAGGTAGTGCGGCGGCCCGAAGGGCAGCGGGTTGTCGATGCCGGTGAAGCGGTGGGCCGCGATGACCGCGCCCCCCATCCACGCGGGCCACGCGAAGGTGAGGATCGTGACGACCGCCCAGAACCATGGCCAGAAGCCGCGCGGGCCCAGCTCGTTCGTCGCCGCGAAGAAGGAGCGCCCGGTGCAGATGCTGTACTTGATGCACTCGTAGACCAGCGCCGTCTCGAGCACGACCGAGACGGTCATGAGCCAGTGCATGTGCAGCGTCCCGCGGGCCGCGACGTTCGGCAGCAGGTACGCCTCCCCGCCGCCGATCGAGATCCCGAAGTTGATGGCCTGCGGGCCGATCGCCGCGAACATGCCGGCGAGCGTCAGGGGGAACGGATCGGGGACACGGTTGACGAGCGGCGGGCTGACCGCCGCCCGGTCCACCACCACGGTGGCCATAGAATCCCCCTTTCAGCGGAGGTCCGAGCCGGCTGTCGGTACGCGGGCGGACAGCAGCGCGGGCGGAGGCCCGCGCGAGACGCGGCGGGGCGAGCACGGTTCGCGAACCCGATCCAGGGCCATGCTGCGCCTCCCCAGAGGGCCGGGCGGTGACCGAAAACCGTGCCGCGATGATGGGAGCCGCCCCGGCCGTTGTCAAGCGGCCGGGGGGGCGCCCCGGCGCCGCGACGTAGTACGCTGCGCGAGGGCGCCGCGAACGCCCCGATCACGGATCACGAGGACGGACGCGATGAGCGACGGCGCGGCACGGCAGCTCGCGGTGGGGCTGAAGCACTCGGCGACGATGACGGTGACGGACGAGATGACGCCCGCGCACCTGCGCGGCGAGCCGATCCGGGTGCTCTCGACGCCGGACATGATCCGGCTCATCGAGCGCACGGCGATCGAGGCGGTCCAGCCCTACCTGACCGCCGGGCAGGCGACCGTCGGGACGCGCGTCGACGTCGCGCATCTCGCCGCGACGCCGGTCGGGATGACGGTGACGATCACCGTCGAGCTGACGGCGATCGACCGGCGCCGGCTGACCTTCCGCGTGGAGGTCCGTGACCAGCTGGACGAGGCGGGCCGCGGGACGCACGAACGGTTCATCGTCGACGCGTCGCAGCGCCTGCCGCGCCTGGAGGAGAAGCTCGCGCGCTGGAAGGCCGCCGGCGGCGCGCCCGCGTGACGCGCGCGGCGGCCTGCGCTCAGCTGCCCGTCTCGGGAACCGTCATCACCTCGAGCAGGTGGCCGCTGGGGTCCTCGAAGTAGAAGCCGCGGCCGCCGCGCCGGCTGTACAGCTTGCCGTCGGTGTGGTGGTAGGGCCCGCTCCCGTATGCGATCCCGCGCGCCTGCACGCGCGCGAAGATCTGGTCGAACTCCTCGTCGGAGACGTGGAACGCGTAGTGCAAGCTGCCGCCCGTCCCGGGGTCGAACCCCGGCCCGCCCCAGCGCTCCGGCTCGTCGGCGAAGTCGAGCGTGAGGCTCTCGTTGACCTGCACCTGCGCGAAGTGGCCGGGATTCGGCTTGACCATGAGGCCGAAGATCTCGGCGAAGAACCTCGCGGAGGCGATCTTGTCCTTCGCCGGCACGATGGTGTGGTCCAAGCGGATCGCCATGACGCACCTCCTGCCGATTGGGATGCGGGGCGCGCCCCCGGGTTTCAGGCTCGCGGGCCGCTCGCGACGTCAGGCCAGCAGGCGGGGCAGCCGCTCGCGCAGGATGGCCTCGGCGTCGCGGCTGATCTGCCGCACGACCTCGGCCGCCGGCTGGATGCGGTCGATGAGGCCGGCGGTCTGGCCGAGGAGCACCGCGCCGCGCTCGGGGTCGCCCGCCCGCGCGGCCTCGCGCATCTGCG
>DATLZI010000176.1:0-4395 GCA_035574075.1 bacterium
CGGCCGAGCGGACGTACCGATCGACGAGCTCGGGCGAGCGATGGGCCGAGGCCACGATCACCTCGCAGGGGATGCCGAACTCCGTCAGCGCCTGGATCGTCTCTTCCATCGCCGGGCGGTCCGACTCCGACCCCATCAGGATGCCGACCAGCGGCTGGCTCATGACACCGTCGCTCCTTCAGCTGGCGCCGGGGCCGGCGCCCCGATGTCGGTGCGGTAGTGCATCCCTTCGAAGCGGATCGCCTCCAGGCCGGCGTAGGCGCGGGCCCGCGCCTGGTCGAGCGTCGCGCCCGTGCCGACCACGCCCAGCACGCGGCCGCCCGCGGTGACGAGGCGGCCGTCCCGCAGCGCCGTGCCGGCGTGGAAGACGAGCGCGCCGGCGGGCACCGCGTCGAGCCCCGTGATCGGCAGCCCCGTGGGGTGCGATCCCGGATAGCCGTGCGACGCGGCGACGACGCACACCGCGGCGTCATCGGTCCAGCGCAGGCCCGGATCTCGGCCCTCGAGCAGCGCGACCATCGCCTCCGCGAGGTCCCCCTCCAGCAGCGGCAGGATGACCTGCGCCTCGGGATCGCCGAACCGGCAGTTGAACTCCAGGACCTGCGGCCCGTCGGCGGTGAGCATCAGGCCGGCGTAGAGCACCCCGGCGTAGGGATGGCCCTCGTCCGCCATCGCCGCCGCTATCGGCTCGAGCACTTCGTCCACAACCTGCGCCAGGTCGGCGAGCGAGACCCGCGCCGGGGCGATCGCGCCCATGCCTCCGGTGTTAGGGCCCCGGTCGCCGTCCAGCGCGCGCTTGTAATCCTGGGCCGGGAGCAGCGGATAGACGCGGCGCCCGGCGACGAAGGCGAGGACGCTCGCCTCTCTCCCCTCCAGGCGCTCCTCGATGAGGATCTGGTCGCCGGCGCTTCCGTGCACCCGGCGCACCATCAGATCGAGAACGGCGCACTCGGCCTGGGCCGCGTCCGCCGCCACGACGACCCCCTTCCCCGCCGCGAGGCCGTCGGCTTTGACGACGAGCGGGCGCCGCTGCCGGCGGACGTAGGTCAGCGCTTGAGCGGGGTCGGCGAACACCTGGTAGGCGGCGGTGGGGATGCCGTGGTGGCGCATGAGCGTCTTGGCGAAGACCTTGCTGCTCTCCAGCCGCGCCGCCTGCCGGGACGGTCCGAAGATGCGCAGCCCGCGGGAGCGGAACAGGTCGGCGATGCCTTCGGCCAGCGGCGCCTCGGGGCCGACAACGGTCAGGTCAACGGCGAGCCGCTCGGCCAGGGCCGCCAGGGCGGACAGGTCGGAGGCGGGAACCGGATGGCAGGCGCCGAGCGATGCGATCCCGGGGTTTCCGGGCGCCGCGTGCAGGTTGCAGGAGGCCGCGTCACGCGCCAGCTTCCACGCCAGGACATGCTCTCGGCCCCCTGATCCCACGACCAGCACGCGCAAGGAAAGCCCTCAACGCGATAATGTTCGTATTTTCGCCAATATCGCAGCCAGAAACACTCTCGCGACGGCTGAATCCGCACCAATTATAGATGAGAGGTCCTCTCATCCGCAACAATGTTCGTCTTTTCGGCGTGTCGAAGGGGAGGATCGTCCGGGGTCCAGCGGGGTCCTGCCCGGCAGACGCCACGGCAACCCGCCGCCTCACGCGGCCTGGGGGGCGGGGGGAGAGAAGCCGAGGGCCCTGCGCTCTTGCGGCAGGGCCCTCGGGCTGCACGACCAACGGGCGATCGCCCGCTTACATCGGCGGCACGGACGGGGTCGCCGGGGCCTTCTCCTCCTCCGGCTTCTCCACGACCATCGCCTCCGTGGTGAGGACCAGCGAGGCGATGCTCGCCGCGTTCTGCAGGGCGGAGCGGACGACCTTCGCCGGATCGACGATGCCGGCCTTGGCCATGTCCTCGAACCTACCGGTCATCACGTTGTAGCCGATGCCGAGTTTCTCTGCCTTCAGCTTCTCGACGATCAGCCAGCCCTCCTGACCGGCGTTGATCGCCAGCTGGCGGGCGGGCTCCAGCAGGGCCTTGGCGACCAGACCGATGCCCACCTTCTCGTCGCCCTCGGCCTCGATCTTCTCCACGGCGCGGGCGGCATGCACCAGCACGCTGCCCCCGCCGGGGACGATGCCCTCCTCCACCGCTGCGCGCGTGGCGCGCAGGGCGTCCTCGGTGCGGGTCTTGCGGTACTTCAGCTCGGCTTCGCTGGGCGCGCCGACCTTGATCACGGCCACCCCGCCGCTGAGCTTGCCCAGCCGCTCCTGCAGCTTCTCGCGGTCGTAATCGGAGTCGGTCTCCTCGATCTGCTTGCGCAGCTGCTGGATGCGCTTCTCGATCTTCTCCTTCGCGCCGGCGCCATCGACGATGATCGTCTCTTCCTTGCGCACGCGCACCTGGCGCGCCCGGCCCAGGTGCTGGATGGTGGCGTTCTCCAGCTTCAGCCCGAGCTCTTCGCTGATCACCTGCCCGCCGGTGAGGATGGCGATGTCCTCCAGGATGGCCTTGCGGCGCTCGCCGAAGGCCGGCGCCTTCACCGCCACGGTGTGCAGCGTGCCGCGCAGCTTGTTCACGACCAGGGTGGCCAGGGCCTCGCCCTCCACGTCCTCGGCGATGACCAGCAGCGGCCGGTTGAGCTGGGCGACCTTCTCCAGGACGGGCAGGAGGTCCTTGACCGCGGAGATCTTCTTGTCCGTGATCAGGATGAAGGGATCCTCCAGGATCGCCTCCATCTTCTCGGGATCGGTCACGAAGTACGCGGAGATGTAGCCCTTGTCGAACATCATCCCCTCGACCACCTCGACGGTGGTCTCGATCCCCTTGCTCTCCTCCACGGTGATGACGCCGTCCTTGCCGACCTTGTCCATCGCGTCCGCGATCAGGGCGCCGATCGCCGGGTCGTTCGCCGAGATGGTGGCCACGGACTGGATGGCCTCCTTGGTCTCGACGGGCCGGGCGGCCTTCTTGATCTCCTCCACGGCGACGGCCACGGCCTTGTCGATGCCGCGCTTGAGGGCCATCGGGTTGCTGCCCGCGGCGACCATCTTCAGCCCGTCGCGGATCAGGGCCTGGGCCAGGATCGTCGCCGTGGTCGTGCCGTCGCCGGCGACGTCTTCCGTCTTCGTCGCCACCTCGCGCACGAGCTGGGCGCCGGCGTTCTCGAAGGGATCCTCCAGCTCGATCTCCTTCGCCACGGTCACGCCGTCGTGGGTGATCGTGGGGGAACCGAATTTCTTCTCCAGGACGACGTTGCGACCTTTCGGCCCGAGCGTGATCTTCACGGCGTCGGCGAGCTTGTTCACGCCGCGCTCCATCGCGCGCCGGGCGTTCTCATCGAACGACAATAGCTTCGGCACCGGCCGTCACCCCCTAGGCCTTGGCGCCGGCCGGCTCGCGCTCGACCACCGCCAGGATGTCGCTGTGGCGGAGGATCAGGTGATCCACGCCGTCGATCTTGAACTCGGTGCCGGAGTACTTGGCGAAGAGGACGTGGTCGCCGACCTTGACGTCGAGGGGAATGCGCTTCTCGCCCTCCTGGTCCCAGTCGCCCGGACCGACGGCGACGACCTCGCCCCGCTGGGGCTTCTCCTTGGCCGTATCGGGGAGGACGATCCCGCCCTTCGTGCGCTCCTCATCCTCCAGCGGCTTGACCACGACGCGGTCGCCAAGCGGCCGCAGCTTCATACGCGCTCGCCTCCTTTGCAGTGCTGCTGGGAATTAGCACTCGGCCGATGTGAGTGCTAGACACCCCTCATCATAGGGAGCGATCCCGCCGGGTTCAAGCCCCTAGTTGCCCGGCAACTGGCGAACGTCCGCATCGCGGTCGTATTAGGCCTGTGGCCTGGCCGGCCCGCGAAAGCCGTTGAGGGACGCGTTACTCACAGGGTTATCCACGTTATCCACAGCCGCGCGCAGGGAAGAACGGCCTTCCAAAATTCCGGATGATCCAGGCTCCAAAGGCAATTTCGTTCGGGATTCCTCCCTACCGCGGGATCAGACCAGGGGCAGATCGCTGTACGCCGAGAGATTCAGTCCCGACCGCTCCCCCGCGGCCAGGCGGCGGTGCCCGGCCGCCGCGATCATCGCCGCGTTGTCGGTGCACAGGGCCGGCGGGGGGATGACGAGCGCGAACCCGTCCCGGCGGCAGGCAGCGGTGACCGTTTCCCGCAGCACGGAGTTGGCGGCCACCCCGCCGGTGACAATGATCGTGGCGGGCCGGACCGCCGCGGCGGCCCGCATCAGCTTGCGCACCAGGACCGTGGCCACGACGTGCTGCAGGGACGCGGCCAGGTCGCGTCGGAACGCCTCGTCGCCCTCCCGGCCGCGCAGCGCGCGCAGCGCCGCCGTCTTCACCCCGCTGAAGGAGAACTCCAGCGAGTCGTCGGCCATCGGCAGCGGCAGGGGCGCG